>JAFRDB010000019.1 GCA_017404065.1 Clostridia bacterium | reverse complement strand
CTGCTGTGCCTAAAAGCGCTCTAAGCAATGAGCGAGACACACTTCCCCAAGCCCTTGAGCATCTAAGACAGCCGTAAACATCAAAGCGCAGAGCGCATCAAACCGGCGCGACACATTATGCTGTTTGTGTATAAGCCTTATTTGTGTATGGGGGGTGCAGGGTGAACGACACGCTGGCGTGTCGTTCACCCTGCAACTACTTACTTCTCCCCCTCAAGATTGAGGTGAACGACACGCATGTGTCGTAGGCGTGTTCGCAAGCGAACAAACGCCGTAGTTGGGGGTCGGGGGGAGTTGACAACCCGATAAACTGAATTTTATCCAATCCATTAATTTTGAATGTCCATAATTGTAAGATGTCTTCCGCATTTATTATCGTTCCGCTTTTATCTTACATTCAACAGCTTCCGAATATCTTCTCCTTCAGCTCATCCCGCGCGCACTCTACGATCCCGCCTGACGGCAGATCGTCCGGCAGGTTCAGTCCGCCGATTGCAACACGCCTGAGATACAGCACCGTCTTTCCTATCCGCTCGCACATTCGTTTTACCTGATGAAACTTACCCTCAGCGATCTCTATATATACCTCGCGGGGATCTTCTGTAAGCTCAAGCACGGCAGGCTTTGCAGTGAATTCCTTGAATTCCATCCCCGCCGCAAATACATCTACATCCGCCAATTCCGCCGGTCTGCTGAGCCGCGCAAAATAGCGCTTATATATATTCTTTTTCGGTGATGTTACCGCATGATTGAACGCTCCGTCATTTGTAAGCAGCAGCAACCCCTCCGTATCTATATCAAGTCTGCCTACCGGCGACACGTTATAATGCGCATATTCCTCCGGCACAAGCTCTGTGACAACCGGATAATTTCTGTCCTCAGTCGCGCTTATATAGCCCGCGGGTTTATTCAGCATCAGGTATACCTGTCCGGCATAGCGCACCGTCTCGCCGTTTATGCTGACCTTATCCGTTTCATTTACACGCATATCCGCCGCTGATGCTGTCACACCCTCAACATTGACAGCGCCGGCGCGAACAAGCTTTTTTATCTCCTTACGCGTGTATGCCGTAGAATCAGATATATATTTATCCAGTCTCATATTAATCTCCATTCCATCGCCTTGCAGCGACACGAATAGTAACGTGGAAAAGAAGCAAGCAGAACGTATTTTTACGACAACGAGTCTATATGTTGATATGCGAGTTGGCGTAAAGGTGCGTTATGCGCCGCTTATTTTTCACGTTACTTACCTACACAGAAGTTATGGAATATATCATCCACAACAGAATCTCTCACCGTCTCACCCGTTATCTCTCCCAATGCGTCCATTGCGGCGGCAATATCTATCGACACTATATCTGTCGGCATTCCGGCAGAAAGCGCCTCACACGCGCCCATAAGCGCGTCATACGCGGCTTGGAGCGCCGCTCTGTGGCGCATATTGGTTATGACCGCGCCGTTCTCTGTGTGAAGCTCGCTTAGCCTGCACAGCCTCGCTATTTCCTCTGCAAGCCTGTCCATTCCCGCGCCCGTCGCAGCGCTGACTGCAATGCCAAGCTCATCATCACCCTCGGCAATGTCCGTTTTGTTTACAAGTACTATACGCTTTTTATCTCTTGTTGCTGTAAGCACGACTCTGTCCTCATCATCTATCCCGACGGCAGCATCGGTTACGACTATCACGATATCCGCCCCGTCTATATACTGCATAGACCTGTCCACACCGATCCTCTCTACTGCGTCATCCGTTTCGTGTATGCCCGCCGTATCTGACAAAACCAGCGGTATGCCGTTGATCGTTACACTCTCTTCTATGACATCACGCGTTGTGCCCGCAATATCTGTCACTATTGCCCGTTCGCTTTTTGCAAGATAGTTTAATATGCTTGACTTGCCTACATTCGGCTTGCCGACGATCGCACAGCGTATCCCGTCGCGAATTATTCTTCCGTCTTCCGCGCTCCTTATAAGTCTATCTACCCTATCCGCGCACCTGTTACAAACCTTTTGAATATCTCCGGAATTCACATCCTCAAGATCCTCGTCTGGATAATCTATTATAACCTGCATCTGTGCCGACAGATGGACAAGCTCGTCTCTCACTGCCTTTATCTCGCGTGAAAGAGTGCCGCCGAGCTGCATTATCGCATTGCGACGCGAAAGCTCGTTTTTAGCATTAATTATGTCTATGACCGCCTCCGCCTGAGACAGATCTATCCTGCCGTTCATAAAAGCACGCTTGGTGAACTCGCCCGGCTCTGCCGGATATGCTCCGGCGGCTATTACCGCTCTGAGAACCGCACGAACAGCCATGGCGCCGCCGTGACAGCTTATCTCAACAGTATCCTCTCGCGTAAATGTACGTGGTGCAAGCATAACAGTAACAAGCACCTCATCTATACGCTCACCGTCCTTTATGATGTATCCGTAGTGTACGGTATGCGACCTCGCGCCTGCCAGTGAGCCGGAAAATATCCTGTCCGCCACATCTACGGCATCGCTGCCGCTTATACGTATTACAGCAATGCCGCCAGCGCCCTGCGGTGTTGAGATCGCCGCGATCGTTCTATTGCTCATTTTATTTCTCCTTACCAAACAAGGAGCTTTATCAGCTCCTTGTTTTCCTTAAATTCTCCAAATACTCATACGGCACATAACCCCCGCCTGAAACCACGCCAAGCCGTACATCCGGCTTGTTTGCGCCGTGAAAATCGCTTCCGCCGCTCGGCAATATTCCGGTTTCTCCTGCAACGCGAAAGCATAACTCCGTCTGTTCCGACGAATAGCGGCTGTAAAGGCACTCCATTCCGTCAAGTCCGGCTGACTTCAGGCGCGCTGCAAGCTCTGACATTTCCGCTGCGGTATCCGCGGCATACGCCGGATGTGCCCATATTGCTATTCCTCCGGATCGCTTTATTAGCGAAATTCTCTCCTCCGGCGAAAGTGAAAATCTTTTTTCATAGAATTTTGCGCCCTTTGCAAGATATTTTGAAAATGCCTCATCCTTATCCTTTGCATAGCCCTTGCCGACCAGCGCATTTGCTATATGCAGTCTGCCAACGCCGGAGATGACCGCGCCATCCGATTGCGATATAAGGTCATGCTCTGTCACATCGAAACCGTAGTCGCGCATTTTTTTTAGCATTTTAAGATTCCGCTCTCCGCGCGAATTTGCAAGGCAGAATAATGCCTCTCTTAGCTCGTCACCTTCTGCATAAAGCCCCACTATGTGCAGCTCCCGCTTATATCTTACGCTTATCTCAACACCAGGTATACCCTCAATACCAAGTCGCTCGCATTCCGCAAGGAATTCTCGCATCCCTGCCATGCTGTCATGATCTGTTAACGCTATGGCGGCAAGCCCTGCATCCCTTGCATGCCTTGCAAGCTCTTTAGGTGTCAGTGTGCCGTCCGAGCAGCTCGAATGAGTATGCAGGTCAATTCTTTTTATCATCCAGAAGCTCCTGCAGCTCCTCCATGAATGTGCTTACATCATCAAACTGCTTATAGACCGACGCAAAACGAACATAAGCGACTTCATCAAGCGTGCGCAGCTTGTCCATAACAAGCTCACCAATATATGTTGACTTTACCTCACGCTCCATACGCTGTGAAAGCTCACTCTCTATCGCGTCCGCGATCTGCTCCATCTGCACGATCGAGATCGGTCGCTTTTCGCATGCGGTCATTATGCCTTTAAGTACCTTGTTGCGGTTGAACGGCTGTCGCGATTCATCCTTCTTAATAACAACTAACGCGATCGATTCCAGCTTTTCGTATGTAGTAAATCGCTTTCCGCATTTCAAACACTCTCGGCGGCGACGGATAGACGTGTTTTCATCCGTCGGCCTGGAGTCTATTACCTTGCTTTCAATAAATGAACAATACGGGCATCTCATATTATGACCATCCTTCCAACGCTTATTTTGCATATATTCCTACAACTAAATTATACCACAAGGTCAGGTGTTTTTCAAGTATTTTTCGCTCAATTCGAGTGATTTTACAAGGATAAATTCACTCCCGGCAGCAGTTATCGCTTCCCAAGGAATGATAAGCTCACGAAAACGAAAAAAAGACGAGAGAAGCCCCGCACGTCTGACTATTATCTTAGTTATCCGCCCCGACACCTCGTCGATCTCTATATCTGACACCGTCCCAAGCCGCTCCGCCGTATCTGCGTTTATAACGATTCGCTGCCTTAATGTATTGCTCCGAAACATGATACAATCACCCCTATACCAGCTTATGCGGTTTTAAGCTCAGCTATGTCTGAGTATTTTATCGGTGTTGCTCTGCTATCCTGATCCCCAAGGAAAAAAGCTTTTCTTACTTCTCGTGCTTGTTCCGCTTTGGCTTTGGCTTTTTCTTCGGCGGCTTTATATCATAAACCTTGATCTGCACCATCATTCCGGCAACGGCAACCGCCGCGGCAAGCAGCCATGTTTTCCAATCCGTAAAATAAAATCCAAACAGCGCCAGAAGACTTATTGAGGTTATCATACCTCCCGCCGCAGATGTCACGATGGTGACCATGTATTTTGATCGTATCGCTGACAATAATCCCACAATAATACCGGCAAGCATATCTATTGCAAGCAGCGTCTGTTCCGTTACCTTTGTGTTTGCTGTATACATCTCGCTTGTGACAATAAAAGCAATAAAGAAGCCGAGCACACCAATTCCTATAAAATATCCAAGACTCTTTACAAACCGAACCAACAGCAAAAATATAGTGCCTCCCGCTATCGCCATAGCGATCATAATAATAAGGCTGTCAAACACAAGAAGTCCTGTCATGGCTCCCGCTAAAACACCGACCACAGAAGCGCATACGCTTACAAGCCACACCATTGCGCCCCTGCCCCGGAACGCGATAACAAAGCCGAGCACCGCAAGAGCAAAGCAAACAAAGCTCGCCGCTACCGCGCCGGCGCTGCCTAATCTCTCATTAAAAAAATCGACTATATGACTCATAGCATTTCCTCTTGGTTTTTCCTGTTATTTAATAAGCTATGCGGCATCATCATGCCGTGATATCTCGTCAAGGTGCGCATCCACCTGCTTTTTTTCTCCGCTCAATTGCAATATTACCACAAAAACACATAAATTGCAATACCTTTTTAGCATAAAAAGAAGCCGCTCTTGCGAGCGACTTCTTAATTAGTTTTTAAGCTTTAGCAATTCAACCTCAAGGTCAGATTACTTTGACTGGATAAGTACGCAGTCTGTTACATCGCCGTCAACTTCCTTAACGAAAGCGAGCAACGGCTTAGCATCCTGGTCGATTACCTTATTCCAGTTAACCTGTGTCTTGTCAGCATCATCATACGTGCCGTTGTAGATAGAATCGCTCTGAGTAGCTGTAGCTACGCTTACTCTTGAGCCCTTACCTGACTGATAGTTATAGTCATACAGATATACAGTAGCACCTGAAAGCGAGATATCCTCGATGTCTGTCAATGTGCTTGATACTGTGCCGACCTGCTTTGTGAAGAGTTCAAGGTTATTGCCGTTCTTCTTGTATACGACACCTGCATAAGCGAATACATCCTTTGAAGTTGATGTCTTGCCTTCGTATGCGATCTCATACTTGCCGGCATTCTTTCCTGATGTTACAACCTGAACATTGTTAAGAACCTTACCGAAATCTGCGTAACCAAGCATTGCTGCACGCGTTGCTTCATAAGTTGAATCCGGTGTGTAAACAACATACAGCTTATCACTGTCAACATAACCGTCTGAGTTAACTGTGTAAGCAATTACAGCACCCTCTGAAAGCTGAGTTGTTGAATCGTCTACACGAACCTCAACTTCCTCACCTG
This sequence comes from Clostridia bacterium, assembly GCA_017404065.1. Taxonomy (GTDB): domain Bacteria; phylum Bacillota; class Clostridia; order UBA1381; family UBA1381; genus Ornithomonoglobus. The sequence goes on along the minus strand of JAFRDB010000019.1, from coordinate 11,969 downwards.
CGCGAAGAACTGTGTATGACCATGTTGTTGTACCATCTGTGTCTGACTGACCGTTTGCCTTCTTAACAACTGCAAGCTGGCTCTCCGGTCTGATTGAAGATGTACCCTTGAATACGATAGCAAATCTGTAAACGCTGTCGCTGTTCTTGTCATAGAAGAATGCGTCATAAGTAGCCTCATCCTCAAAGTCTGATACTGACAGTGTCTTAACTACGGTATCATTGTTGTTCATATAGTCATCCATATCGATGATCTTTGATGCTGCATCGCTGATTGAATATGAACCGATCTTTGACGAGTTAGCCTTGTACTCAAGATCATCACCCTTGCCCGCATTTACTGCATTATAAGCCTTGTCGAACTTGAGCTTGCCGGCAGAGAGCTTGTATGTGCAGACTGTCTCACCTTCAAGAATTCTAGCCTTTATAGCCGGAGTATTCTTGTTGAATGATGCGTAAGTTGCCGAACCGTTAGGATTACCGCTTATTGCATAGTTATAGAACTTGTTAGCCTCGTTCATATCCTTACACTCATGAGCAATAACCTTAGCATCTGATGAAATCATTCTTACTGTCGGATAATCATCGCCGCTGTTTGTGTACATAGCTACGATTACGCCGTAGTTCTTGTCTGATGAACCCTCGTCGAAGTGTGCAACATAACCGAAAGCATCGAGGTAGAGCTTATAATCTGTGCCAAGCTCGTAATCGTTTATGCTTGTCATTGACTGTGTCTTTGTGCTGTATACGCCATCATTGTATACGAGATCATAGTCAGCGCCGCCAACTCTTACGGTCTGATCCTCAGAATCTCTGTTTGTTACGCTACCCTCAACAACGCTCTGTGAAACCAATACATCATAGAAGTCGTCATCTGTAAGAGCGTCACTTGCTACGCCTTCTTCAACCATGTTGTACTTGATCGAAAGAACGTCAAACTCAGCAAGATCTGTGTAAGCTACATCAGCGCCGTCCTTTGTGAACTTAACCTCGATATCCTTATCCTCAGGATCCCACTCCATTCTCATAGCGCTGATCTGTGAGTTCTTGAAGTAGATTCTTGCATAAGATGATGTTGTTGTTACATAGTCAACTACTGCGTCAACATAGAATGTAACCATGATCTTGTCATACTTACCGTCTGTTGATGTTGAACCAACATCTGTCTGGTCAACGAGCTGAACCGTACCTGTCGGGTTAGCAAGAATGTAGTCAGCGATCTTCTCGTTCAGAGTAGCTGCTGATGTGTCCTCAACACCGTTTACATAGATCTTAGCATCTGCAGCAAGATCATACTTTGTTGTTGATGAAGTGCTGCCGCCCTTGTATACCGGTATCTTCTTGTTGCCTGCGTAATCTGTGCCGATCGTTGAATCATCATCAGCAAGATCATCAGCCTTGAACTCTACTGTCTTAGCATTGCCGTAGTTTACGATTGAAAGAATTGTCCACTCATCTGCGTCCTTATCCTTCTGAACTATAGCCTCTGTGTAAGCGAAGAGCATATCTGCTGCCTTTGTATCGCCAACCTTGAATGTCTGGTTGTCCTCTGTGTGGCCCTTCTTAACATCAAGGATATCATCATAGTTATCGGCAACCTCTACGTCATACTTAACCTCGTCCTTTTTGAGCGAGCCCGATGAACCCTGATAGTTAGTTGTTACACGACCCTTTACAACATAAGCATCATGCTTATCTGTAAGAAGTGTCTGATAGTCTCTGCCCTCTTTACCGTCAAGCTTCTTCAGCTTCGGTGTCTGAACTGTGCCTGTAAGAGTAACCTGTGTCTCCCACTCATCTATAACGCAAAGCGGAGCCTTTAAAGCGTTATAAATCATAACAGCACACTCTGATCTTGTAAGAGCCTTATCGTTTGTTCCTGAAACGCCCTTTGTTATATCAAGCGATGAAGCCTGTGAAACATAACCTGTGGGCCAACCGCCTGCTGCTTCTGCGTATGATGTGTAACCAATTGCAGCAACAAGCATCTTACATGCCTGAGCGTATGTAACCTGTGCATCCGGAGCAAATGTTTCATCGTCCATACCGTTGATGAAACCGTCTGCAACACCCTGTGCTACGAAGCCAGCTGCCCAGTGAACCGATGTGTTTGCGGCATCCTTGAACTGCGATACCGACTGTGCCTGCGCTGCTGCTGTTTCGTTAAGAGCGCCTACAGCCATCTTTGTGAACTCAGCTCTTGTTACGTTGTTATCCGGATTGAAAAGACCATTGTCATCGCCTTCAACTATCTTTAATGCAACGAGTGTATCAACTGCGTTTACATACGAAGCGTTAGCGTCAACGTCCGGGAAAGTAACAGCGAAAGCCGATGCTGATGAGGCAACAATTGCCATAGCAGCAACAGAAGAAATTACTTTTTTGAGATTTCTCATTGTCTCAAATCCTCCCTTTAACTTTTTTTGAGGAACCTTATTTTTATATCCGGCAAAGGTTCCTCCTTCTTTGCCGAATTCTTTTAACCGTTTCTCCTGCAAGAGAGAAACGAGGTTGAAGACCTGCGAACTATAACCTGCTTTGTCGAAAGTCCTCGTTATTACGGTAACAACCCTTTGGTATCCCTTCTACCCATAGTACCTAAGATTGCTATGTAACATTGTACTATTTAGTATTTAATATGTCAATACCTTTTTTTGATTTTTTATTGTTTTGAAACAATTTTGTAAGATTTTCATAATTACATACAAAACCGTCATATTACAATCAATAATATTTGACATATTTATATGTTACATTGCTTTAGACGCACGCAAAATAAAAAAGTTCCGAAAAATTTAATTTTTTTTCGGAACTTTTTTATTTATTCATTCATCGTGAGCTTTACCTTTACAAATCGCGACGATTCGGGGATATACATTCCCTCCTCCTCGATAAGCTCGCACTCCATCTCATCACCCGTGATGCTCCTTACCTCAGCCCTTACGCTTTGCAGCTCTGTTCCCGGCAGAACGCCGACAGTTGCCGATGCCGGACTTATGCGTGTCTTTTCCATATTAATGTCCGAGGTATCACCCACTGCTGAAAAGTCGGCACGAACGGGAAGTGTGGTAAGATCGTATATAGTGCATATAACAGTGACCTGCCCGCTGTCAAGCGAGATCGTATCAGATGGCGGCGGGACGGGCGAACCCATGCTGTCTACAGGCACAAGCGGCAAAGTCGCGGACTGCTCTGCTCCTTTCGCTTCCGAAAGATCCAGCTCCGCAACAGCCATCGATACTTCTTCCACCTCGCTGCCCGCACCCGAAACAATTACATTCTTACGGTCGGATTCTGTTTTTATAAGCTTACCGCTTATTTCGCTGCTGCGTATCTCAACGGGGATCTCCTTTTTAACGAGCTTTTCAATTTTTACATGTACGGTATCAAAGCTCTTTTCGGTTACGCTTATACCTGAATTAGGCGGGGTTATATTACTGTCAATATCGTATTCTCCCGGCTCGTTTATTTCCGAAACATCCACCGCCGCTACCCATTTGCCCATAGCTCTGGCAAGCGCATCGCGCTTTCCGGTAACGGTAAGCGAAAAGTCCCGCTCCTGCTCCCTGTCAGCAACGATCACAAGTTCTTTTTCTGTAAGCTGACTTTTTCCTATATAATTTATAGGTATATTTTTGATCTTCAGCTGAGTTGAGTTTCCATTGATGTATGCCGCAAGTATCCATATTACAACAGCAAGCACCAGCGACAGTGCCATGTACCATATTCTGCTCTTCTTTCTTTCCTTTTTTTCCATCTGCTGCGCCCCCTCTATTTTATTTTGCGTATAAACGTTTTTTTGAAAGCGTCACCGCTCGCAGATTCATTTACACTCAATACCTTGCCGAGCGCTTTTTTAAGTGAGGAGGCACTGAGGTTCCTTGTAAGAGAGCCGTTCATCGCAACAGATATCTTTCCGGTCTCCTCGCTCACAACAACTATCACCGCATCGGACGCTTCACTCAGTCCGAGCGCCGCGCGGTGGCGTGTTCCGAGCTCGCTTGAAAGGTTCGAATTGGCTGTCAGCGGCAGCACGCACCCCGCATTTATTATCTTGTCGCCTCTTATTATTACAGCACCGTCGTGGAGCGGCGTATTCGGAACAAATATGTTCTCCAGAAGCTCGCTTGTAACGTCCGCATCAAGTCTTGTGCCGCTGTGCATATATTCGCCGAGCCGCGTTCCGCGTTCTATAACGATGAGTGCCCCGGTTTTTGTTTTTGCCATATTCGACGCTGCTGTCGCTATATTGGCAACGACTGCTTCATCCGTCATGCCTTCTTCCGGCGCAAAGCCCAGAAAGTGTACCAGCTTGAGCCTGCCCATCTGCTCCAGCAGCTGTCTCAGCTCCGGCTGGAATATAACTATAACCGCGACTATCGCAGTATTCACGACCGCGCGCATGATCGTATTGAGCGTGTTTAATCTGAAAATATAGCTCGAATAATATATCGCAGCAACAAGACCTATGCCCTTAACGAGCTGCACCGCCCTTGTGCCGCGGATCATCATCATAAAATAGTAGATCATGACCGCAACTATCAAAATATCAATAATATCCGTAATGTGCACGGTCTGCACAAAATTCACCGCAAACGCAAGCGCATTCCTGATCACATCAGATATCGCATTCGGTCCCATGCTTTTGCCCCCTCTTTAAACACCGTATTGTAGCTATCTTCTTCGTCTTTTAACGCTGTATGGATCAGCGCCGTATTGGTTTGCAAAGCTGTCTCCGCGGCAAAGGAAGAAACCAAGCGTTACGATCGTTCCGATAACAGGCACAAAATTGAGCAGAAACCACGCGCCTGTTCTGCCGAGGTCATGCCAACGGCGGAATATGATCGCTACAGACGGAACTATGGTAAGCGCAAAGTACATGACTGCGACCGCGACCATTACATTATTCGCTACACCGTCCGGAAACTGCTTGAACAAGTATATTATTACTCCCCACAGCACCGCGTGTGTTATTGTAAAGCCCCAGAATTCCCGTCGCGATGAGCGTCCGCTGAAGCTTGCATATCTGCCCATTCCTTTTATATATGATATCATAATTTAATCTCTCCCTCCAAAAAAAGCATCAGAACATCATTTGGTCGTGTATCACACAAGCGGACGGCTCCTCGTTCTCTATCTCTATCACGCCATAAGAGCCGCCGTATTTTGAGCTGCCCGGATTCAGCAGCAGAAGTCCGTCCTCATCGCGACAGTACGACACATGCGTGTGTCCGAAAACCGCCGCGCGGCAGCCCGCTTCACGCGCGGCGCGCGCAAGCGTTTTGTATTGATCCTCAAACTTCACTGAATGCCTGTGTCCGTGTACGATATATATTTTTACTCCGCCCAGCTCGACTATCTCCTCATCCGGAGCATAGGCAAGCATATCACAGTTGCCCTTGACATATAAAAGCTCCCTCTCCGTGAACTCCTGCCTAAGACGCTGTGCGTCCGAAACATAGTCACCAGAATGTATTATGAGATCGCTCGGAATGTTTTTTATTATCTTCCGGCAAAGCCTGAGATCATCGTGCGTATCCGAAAAAACAAGTATCCGCTTCATTCTTGTGATCACGAGCTCCTTTCTCAAACTTATGACCATTAAATCCTTCCACAAAACCGTTTGGGGGAAATGCTCACAGATATATAATAACATGAAAAAAGATTATTGTAAAGAAGGATTTTGAAAATTGTCGAACGATTTTAAACGTTCGACAACAAATTTCGGCAAAATCCTGTATATGTATATGTTAATATGAACAAAAAACCGAAAGGAAAAACGAACCGATGAAATACATAAAAACGCCTGTATCGCGGCTTTCGCTACGTCTGCCGCGCCTCACAGACATATTACCCGTGCTGATGCTTTTGCTTGCCTCGCGGGCAGAGACGCTTGGCATGCTGCCGTTTGGGATAGCTTTTTTTGCCGCAATAACAGACAAAACAATTCTTTATCTTACCATGCCCGCTGCCTGCATCGGAATAATGAGCGCAGCCGGCACAACCGCCCTGCCTAAATATGTGCTTGCAATGCTTATATTTATGATCGCCTCAAGGCTGTATCGCAAAGAAAATGTTTTTTTTCGTGCCACTTTATGCGGAGCCGCCCTTGCGCTCGGCGGCGGAATAATGTTGCTGACCGGCTATAACGGACTTTACGACTTATTTATGCTGATTACCGAATCGCTCATAGCGGCTCTTATGTATCTCGTTTTCAAAAAATCAAAAAATGTTTCAGGGGACTTTACCTCCCGAAGCCGTATGGCACCTGAGGAATACATAAGCGCCGCTGTTGCAGCCGGCGTTATCCTTTCCGGCTTTTCCGGACTTGTAGCGGGTCCGATAAGCGTAACGGGTATGCTCTCAGTTTATACTCTTCTGCTTACCGCGCTGAACTCCACCGTTGCCATAGCCGGCAGCACCGGACTATGCATCGGATTTATAACCTCAATGTCCTCTCCGGCTGCGCTTGTAATGCCCGGCATATTCGGTATCAGCTCCGTTTTTGCCTGCTTCCTTAACGGCTATAAAAAGTACGGCTGCGCACTCGGATTTATCTCCGGCGCAGCGGTCAGCCTGATCTACGCACAGAACCTATCTGTGCTGCCGTTCAGAATATCTGACGCTATCTCCGGAGCGGCGTTGTTTGTACTGACTCCGCGTGTTATTCACGAATATTTCCGCAGCTTTTTCTGTAGCTCTGTACAGATAGAATCCGTTAGTCCGCAGGCTCGCATGCGCAACTATCTCGCAATGCGCCTCAACAGAGCAAGCGAAGCATTTGCGAGCCTTTACGAAAGCTTTACGGCCGTTTCCGACGGGCGGCTGAAAAAATATACTGACGACATAGGTATGATCCTCGATGAAACCTGCGATCGCGTCTGCACAGGCTGTAAGATGCGCGGAAAATGCTGGCAGACTGATTTTCGCAGAACATATAAAAATATTTTAGAGCTTATTGGCATGATCGAATCAGAAGGAATACTGACGCGCGCAGGTGTTCCGGAGCATTTCTGTGAGCGTTGTATACGAACAGATGAATTTATCAATGAAATAAACCACGTCTATGAGCTGTATAAACGCGATGTGCTGCGCCGCTCGGACGCGGTGGTGACCCGCAGTCTTATCTCGTCACAGTACAAGGAGCTTGGCGGACTGTTCTCTGATATGGCAAAGGATATAGATATGGGATTTATGTTTCTTGAAGATGAAGAAGAAAAGATCGTTACCGAGCTTGATAAGCTTGGCATAACCCCATACGAGGTGAGCGCAGTTGAAAACAATGACAGCAGCTGCGAAGTCTACCTACGTCTGCCGCCTGCCGCAAAGCATACTGCTGTGGAAGGAGCGATCGCAGCCGCACTCGGGCATAACGTTAGCTATGACAAGACAGAAAACGGTTTATCATTGTACGTTTCCCGACCCGGATATGTGTTCGATTCCGCTGTATTGCAGCTGCCTCAAGCCGGTTCTAAGGTAAACGGTGACAGCGTTACTGTGTTCAGCGACGGACGCGGACGGTTCTATGCCATCGCCGCCGACGGCATGGGAAGCGGCAGCGAGGCACAATACGAGAGCGCCTCGGCGCTTCGGCTGTTGACCTGCTTTTTGAAGGCGGGATTTGGCGTAAGAACAGCGCTTGGTATATTAAACTCCTCAATGTGCCTTAATATGGACAACGAAAGCTATTCCACGGTGGACCTGCTTAGTGTTGACCTCTACACCGGCAAAGCGGAGCTTTACAAGATCGGCAGCGCCGAAACGCTGATATATAACGGCACCGAAACAAAAACTTTCGCCTCTGTATCCGCGCCGGCAGGTATAATCGAAAGCATTCGACCAGACAGGAAGGTGCTTGAACTGAAGGAGGGCGATGTTATACTTATGATGACTGACGGCATAACCGAGGCGGGCTATGCGCGATCTAAGACCGACTGGATAAGAAGCATTATAATAAAACCGCATGAGGATATGTCACAGCTTGCAAAGGAGGTCATGGACACGGCGCTGAGAAAAAGCCGTAGTATAGCAAAGGACGACATGAGCGTTATCGCGCTCCGGCTTATGGCTTTATAAAATTTTAAATTCCGGAAAATTCCATGTATTGCTCCGGTCTCACAGCGCATAATAATAATGCGCAGAAGATTGCGCGTAAACATTTCTATATAACGGAGGAACTCCTTATGAGCTGTAATTCAAATCCAAACAAAAGCATTAAATGCACTGTTTCTCAGTGCAAAAACCATTGCGGGAGCGAAGATTTCTGCTCACTTTCAAGCATTATGGTAGGAACGCACGAGACAAACCCGACTATGGTTGAATGCACAGACTGCACATCCTTCCAGTTAAAGTAGGGCGTGATAAAAGCGCGGTTTTGCCGCGCTTTTATGCTATTCTAAATTAATATCCGCCTTTGCTGACGAATCATAAAGTCCCTCGACTATAACTCCGATGATAACATCACCTGTCACACTGCCGCCAAGCGTGCCAGTGAAGCTCTTTGTTACTCCTTCGCTTGTTACCGTTCCTGCTGCCGTTGTATATGTAACATCCTCAGAAGCAGTAAAGGTTTTTCTGAACATAGTGGACATACTGTTGCCCACCTTTGCCGTCATTACGGTATCATCACTTATACCGCTGCTATTGTAGGCATAGTCAACCGCCGTTACGGACAGATCCGAAATATTCGCGTCTGTAAGCTCTATCTCTGCCAATTCGCTGGTTCCGGTGCAGTCAAAGGTCTGTGTTTTGCTTTGCTCATTGCCGTCCGCATCTATATAGCTTACCGCTATGCTCCTTATATAATTTGCATCCTCGGCGTTTATGCTAAGCGTTGTTCCGTCCTGTTCCACGCTCTTTATCACAGGCGCGGTGTTGTCTATCGTCACCGTTATCGGAAAATAAAGATTTTGTGTGGATACATCGCTCCCGTCACTGAACTTACCTGCCATACGGAAGGTGTAAGCACCGTCAGGAAGCGCTTTGAGCTTGTTTGTTAAAGCGTCTGTGTTTGTAAGAGAATAAGTATATTGGCCGTATTTATGCTGCCTTACGCTCACAGCTCTTGATACCTTTGCCGCGGTGTCCTGCATAAGACGGAGAGTAACGCCTGCGAGCGACCGCCTTGGGGCGAATACCACCCAAAGCGTGTCATAATATCCGTCACCGTTCGCCGGAGATATTATTGCATACTTTGTCCCGCTGCCGTCGAATTTGACCGCTGTTCTTTCGCCCGAAGCGTTAAGATATTCCGTTGTAAGATATGTGCCGTCAAGATTTATGTTGCCGCTCTTATATATAAGCTCGCTGCCGCCATCATCATAGATCGTGCTGTCCCAGATCGGGATATTTCGCCACGTGCCGCGGAAGCCGGAGAACGGCAATCCCGCATAGTAATCGTTATTTGAAAGCCTCACAAAACCGTCTATATAGAAGCCGTTAGTGAAGGTTTCGGCAATCTCTGCCAGCTCCGAGCCGTTCAGCGTTACGGGGATAGATATGTCCGACGTTCCGTTTGCCGGAACGGTAACGGATGATACCGGCGAAGTTGCCGAGAGCTTTCGCGTGCCGTTGACCTTTCCCTCCGATGCGCCATCGGTCGTGACCTCGACCGAAACCGTATTAAAAGTAACGTCCTTATCGGACAGATTTTGCGCTGTAAACGAAAGCGTAAAGCTGCTGTCTATATTATCACCTAAATTTATAAGCGTTTTATTATCACTGTTATATAACACCACAGGAGCCGCTATCGCATTATCGACCGATACCATGCCTGCGCCCTGAACGCGCGGAGAGTATATAAGAGAATCATTTTCAGAATATCTTAACGGTACCGCCGTGGACATCAGAAGCTGCTGAATAAGATCGGCATGATTTGTGTTTCCAAGTGTGCGTGTATTAAGATAAGACTTTACACAGGCGCTTGCGCCCGCTATATATGGTGATGACATTGATGTTCCGCTCATATTCTGATACCCGCCGCCGGGCGCTGCCGAATAGATGTTTCCGCCGTATGCGCTTATGTTCGGCGTGAGCTGCATTGTTTCCGAAAAGCCCCATGATGTGAAGCTTGATGGTTTATTTGCTGTTGTGGTATCGGTGATCTTTACGGTCATGGTTCCGTTTATATAAACAGTTTTGGTTGCCGCTGCCGCAAGCCTTTCGCCGTCGGCTTTGGTTATAGATACGCTCGGCAGAACACAGTACCCCATATTCAGATAGGCTCCGTCTTCATTGTTATAAATAATTGCGGCTATCGCACCGGCATTTTTCGCATTTGTGGTTTTTTCCGAAAAGCTGATGCCGCCGCGCTGTATTAGTGCGATCTTGCCGGCAAGGTCTTTGCCGCTGAAATCAGTTTCCCGACCTAAACCGCAGTCAACGTATTCTGTTGCTGAAGTCACCACTTCGGCGAATTTTTTCTTGGTATACCTGTCTGCATAAGTGTTTGCGCCTATTTCAAGACCATCGCCCGTAACAAGCTTTGTGATATTCTCATAATAAACCTCGGCATCAACGGAGGCAACGGAAAATGTATCGGTATACTTGCTCATCATACCGCCCGCACAGTAATCGATATTTTTTACGCTCGGAGCTTGGTTATAAAACCCGATACCGTTGTTGCCCTGGGATACACATACCGCTATGCCTGCCGCGCGCGCAGTGGCTATGGATGTCAGAATGGTCGAATTGCTGCTGCTTCCATTGTAAGCTCTTACATCTACATACGGGCTACCGAGGCTCATGTTTATTACATCTGCGCCGAGTGCTACAGCATCATCTATTGCCTTCTTTACAACGATCCACTTAAAGCTGCCGTCGTTTGGACCTGAAGATGCCGCCATTAGCGCAAGCTGCGCCTCCGGCGCGGCACCGTTTATCGTTACTTCTCCGACGTTTGATGTGAAGGTCCCGTTCTTTCCCGCCGCGATACCGGCAACGTGTGTACCGTGCTCCGGGTCATCCTCTATTTTTTCATCGGCGTCTGTTTCCGAATAGTAATCATAAGTAAACGGTATCTTTTGGCTTAAATATTTGCCATGACCTAAAGAATCTATCTTATCAGATGCAGCTTCCGCCGACAGCTTTGCCTCTGACGGCGCAGCCGCAAAATACGGATGGTCAAGATCAAACCCGCTGTCTATTATCGCTATGAGCGTGCCTTGCCCCTTATATTCCGCCTCTGTCGCAGCAAAGCTAAGCACCTCATCACCCTCCGGCTCCTCGTCATCGGGCACAGCATAAAACACGGTGTCCTCCTCGACATTTATAACGCCGTCCATGGCAAGCAGCTTTTCCATATCGCCTCGGCGGCAGGTGATGGTAAAGCCGCTGTCCGCCTCGGTATAAATTATGCTGTCTGACGTGTCAACATCAAGCTCTTTGGCAGCTTGCTCAAGGATGCTTTCGTTTTTCTTTTCAAGCTCCGTTGACGGATCTCCGCCGCGAACACCCTTGGCGCCGGATGATTTTCGGTTTGCGCGTACTATTGCCGCCGGCGTATACTCTGTCTGAACAATGAAGGTGACTATCTCGTCATCATATTCCGAGCTCTCGCCCTCTGCTTGTACCGCCGCAGGCGATATAGCCGATACAGCTATGCATAATGCGGCGCCTGTAACAATATGTTTTTTAAAGAAGCTTATCATAAATTAACACCTCTCTATATAATCTATGTTTTATTATACCACAAGCTATGTTGATTTGCAAGAAAAAAAGGGGGATGTAAAAATAATTTTTACATCCCCTCAGGCTGTCGGCAAATTGTCCAGAACGCGCAAAAGTATAAATATATTCGACAAAGCTCAAATACTTAAGGTAAAGAAAATCAAGAGGCTGTAGCAAAATGCAACAGCCGACAAAGGGGCTGATTGGCTTTTGATGCAGAATGGACGAAACGAAGTATCATGTGGCAAAACCGCATGATACCTTGCCCGAAGGCGTACGATGGTACGTCGTTGTCAGTAGATT
>JAFRDB010000134.1 GCA_017404065.1 Clostridia bacterium | reverse complement strand
GAAAGTCCGTCAAGTGAATTAAAGCTGCCCTTCTTGCCCGCACTTCCGAGCGCGTACACTTCATATGTTTGCGCTGCCGTATCTATTATTATTTGGTTTGTTCCGTTTGAGCCATTCGCTACAAGAGTATCATCGGTACCGTAGTTCCATCTGCCCGATCTGCGCCATGCAATAATGTCTGTTGATGCTCCGCCGTCTATTAAGGCGACTCTGAACGGATAATCCCAACTGCCGCTGACTGTATCGCCAAGTCCGCCGACATCATAGCTGATCACATATTTCTTACCGGTTTCCAAGTCGGGCGTAAACACAGGACCGTTTGCGCTGCCTGATGCGGCAAGGCTGAGGCTGCCGTCCCCCTGATCAACCGCTGCGTTTAATGTCCAGCCGTTCGCATTTGAATAACTATAAACCTCCGCAGATGCACTTAATTGAGGTATTACCATAGCACCCGCCGTCATTACCATTGAAATCGCCGCCGATAAAAGTTTTTTAATTATCATTAAGCCTCATTCCTTTCTAAAAAAACCAATATTACTGTGTGCCTCCATATTGATCATACTAAATTTCATCTATCCCTCCTTAGCAGCATCTCCCCCGGTCCGCTATAGGAGCAGATGCCGTCAGCTTATTTAAAACAGCATCGGCATGAACAATCCGCCCTGCACTGTTCTGTTTTGAAACCGCTCCATATGCGGCTCCGAGGTATAGTACCAATCCGAAAACGGTACACGCTCGGACATATCGCATATCATATCCCACATAGCGTCTATTATCATATCCCTGTATTCGGCATCATCCGTCAAGCATGTTGTCCACATTTGCCAATCGCTTTTTGTGTAATCGGCACGGCTGTCCAGAGGTACGCCGTATCGGTTCAGTTTTGTCTTGTAGAAGGCTGTTTCTGTTTCAAAAATATCCTTATCAAATACATAAAGCTCCAACAGCCGATCCATTACAAGATTGTATTTAAGACTCCATGTGTCTTTCTTATCAAAAACAAGCGCGTAATGTCCGTCCGCCTCCGCATTTTCCTTCCAAAGTCGCGCATATTCCTCTGATCTTGCTCTATACCTGCTGCCGTCCATGCCGCAGTTATCCAATATATACGCAAATGCGGCAATGCCGAGTATACTCTTTACGGATAAATTACAGTTGTGAGCAAGATGCCCTGCAAAATCGTCCGTACACAACTGTGAATCAGGATCGTAGCCGATCTGCACAAGATAATCCGCCCATTTCCGGAGGAGTGCTATATTCTCTTTAGCATATCCATAATCATTTCTTGCCTTGCATAGAGCCGCCGTGCATAAAAGCATATTTCCGCATTCTTCAATAGGCATCTGCATATCATAAAGCATCTCACGAGTCTTTTTTTCATAGCCGTATGCCTGTCCGTTCGCCTTTGGATAAACACCCGCATCATGTGGTGCAAAGTCATAGCACCAGCCATGATTGCCACCCGCATATTCAAATATCGGGTTCAGCATACCCTCTATAAGCTCCGGATTTAGCAGAAGAAACAACGGGATAGACGGATATGAAATATCAACAGTGGCAATATCTCCGTTGCTGTAGCATTCCTTTGAAAAGAACAACAGCTTGCCGTTATGCTTTGTAAGCTTATGAGCGCCTATTACCTGCCTATATACAAGGCAGACAATATCAGCATATTTTTCACTTATCCTTGCAGCAGCACTTTTAAGAGCAATATCAAATTCATCACAACGATTGTTTATATCTGCATATTCCTCTATCGCCTTTTTTGCAATATCGGCAAAGTTGTCACCATTTTCTGTCCAATAGCCTTTTAGCTTTTCCCCGAAATATTCTATGGAATAGAAATCCTCATAACCTATACAGACAAAGTCACGTATGCTGCTTGTTTTTTCATAGATCCGCTTCGCGCTTATGCATGGACAATCTTCACATACACGGCGCGAAGATACTATTCCCTGCATTTCATGGTCATATTTCAGCAGATCGCGCTTATCAAAGCCGATAACCGTTTTATATTCTGCACCGGGTGCTATAATATGAAGGTTGCCCCAATCTATACGGACCTCATCACCTGCATTTTCCAACACATCACGCTCGCCCTTGCCGCAATATATCGAATAGTCCGTTATTCCGAAACTTACACTATCTGCAGTGTTATCTACGCATAGCTCTGAGCATATGTCGAAATATATTTCTGTGTTATGGTTTTTCCCATCCTTGAAGTCTATCTCATAGCTTATGTAACTTATCGGGCGCGACATCAGATACAGGTCATCTGCCAATAACGGTGTCCTGAACACAAGCTTCATCATAAATATTTCATTTTCAAAGGTATATGCCGTTTTTGTTGCACATACCTCTACATTAGTCTGCTCTACAAATTCAGGCTCGCAGAAATAGTATTCGTTATTAAACTGAGCCTTTCCCATAAATCGATAGTATTTATCATCTGCTTTTAGAATACCCGTCATCGCACAGCGCTTACCGCTCCAATGCCTTGGTGCATCATCATACAACCTGTCCGAAAATGACCAAACACTGAAGTACGGATCTACTGTAATAAGAGGTATTGCTGTCGGTCTGAATTTTGTCATAATACTTTTCCTTTCGTAACAGTTCTTATCCCTTTACTCCCCCAATCGAGATGCCGCCTATAATATATCTCTGGAACATGCAGAATATTATAAGCGATGGTACACTTGCAAAAATCAGTCCCATCATGTATACATTTATCGTTACATTCTTCTCCCCCTTGAGCATAAATATTCTCGCCGGAGTTGTCATTTTTGCCGCATCCTTAAGTACGATGTACGGAGTGAAGTAATCCGCCCACGCAACGCTAAGTGCGCCTATGGACACAAACGCTACTACCGGCAATGCCATAGGAAGCATGATCTTTAAAAATGTCTTGAAGTTGTTGCAGCCGTCAAGCGCAGCAGCTTCTATGATCGAATCCGATATCTGGTCAAAGCTGTTTTTAAACAAAACTATATTAAAGCTGTTTGCCGCTGAACCGAGCCAGATCGGGAGATATGTGTCGAGAATATTGATATTTGTTGCAGTGTTCAGTTTGTCGTCAACAACAAACGGAAATGATAGATATGACATATATGCAGGCACTGTTCTTATAATACCCGGCATCATCATCGTCCATATAACAAGTACAAAGATCAGCTTTGTTCCGGTTACTTTCTTTTTTGAAAGGACAAAGCCCGCAAGTCCGCATATAAATATGTTTACAAGCACATTGCCCAACGATACAACAAGTGTATTTATCATACTTTGTCCGAGCTTTAATGTATTCCATGCGGTTTTTATCTGCTCTATTGCAGAGGAAATGCTGAAATCGGACGGCAGAAGCTTTGCGGAGCTATACATCTCCTGTGGTGTTTTAAAGGCAGTAAGCACCATCCATACCGCCGGAAAGAAAGTAGTTATACACACACATATGAGTATCGCAAACATTATCCAATACATCAGCTTGCCCTTAAACGTCTTTAAGTCAGCTTGGTTTAGCAGTGTCGGCTGCTTTTCGGAAAACCGTTTCATTTCTCTTCGTCTCCTTAAAGATTATCCTCTACCTTTTTATTCAGCTTAAAGTAGAACAGCGTCGCTATAATAAGGATCACAAACACTATTGTGCCCAACGCTAATGCCTGTCCTACCCTGCCCTGAACAAAGCCATACTGATAAAGCTGATAACCAACAGAGTTTGAGGCTCCGTTAGGTCCGCCGCCTGTAAGAACCATCGGCTCCTGCATGACCTGGAATACACCTATCATCTGCCGCACAACATTCAGGAGCAGCAGTCCCGATATCTGAGGCAGTGCCACATTCCAGAAGCGCCTTATCGGTCCAGCACCGTCAATAGTCGCCGCCTCATACAGATCGGATGATATTCCCTGTATCGTGGTGTAGTACAAAAACATTGTCCCCGGAAACCCCGCCCATGTCATCTGTATAATAATGAACAGGATCGTAAACCGCGCATCATTGAGCCATATGTACGGATCCATGCCGAGCTTTGCCAAAAGCATATTCAGCATTCCCGTAGAATCCGGTGCATATATGAAATACCACAGGAGCAATATCGTTATTCCGGGCAGTATAGCCGGAAGGTATATTATTACCCTAAGTGTGCGCCTTGCATGCATCATTTCATTGAGCATAAATGCAATTATTACAGGCGGAACGAAGCCTACCACAAAGCTCCAAAAAACATATTTAAGAGTATTAAACATTACCGGCCAGAACTCGGTATTTGTAACTACCCTTATATAGTTCTGAAATCCCACAAACTTTGTAGGTGTATAGCCATTCATTTTGAAAAACGACCACACGATACCCATAACGGAAGGACGCCATATCATGAGATATAAGACGATCACCGCCGGGAGCAGAAGCAGCCACACACTGAGAGTTTCGCGAAATCTTCGAGGCTTGTTGCGTTTTTTGTCTTTTTTATTCATCATGCTCTGCTCCTTTTTTCGTTCAACCATCAATCTAAATTATTAAGATAATTGGCTTGAAAATCAGCATTTGCTTTTTCTACCAGTCCCTTAATATCAGCATTCTTGTTCGTGAGAATCTCCTGAATTATTCCGTCAAGTACAGCATACAGCTCCTGAGCGCACACAGGCTCCTCCGGCTGAAGCTCTATATCCGTATCCGAAAGAGCTTCATTATATAGCTTAACATGATTAAGATCTATATTTACATATTTTTCTCTAACTTCTTTTCTGAATTTCTCTATTTCGGTCTCACTGTTCCATACAGATAAGCTTTCAACACCTACAGCTTCATTCCTATCAGCAGCGCGTTTATAGCCGGTCTCTATCGTTTGCTTTACCGAATCGGTAAGCACATCTCCGCTACCGACCTTCTCAAGCCACTTGATCGCGATATCGACCTGTTCATCGGTCGCACCGTCTGCTATAGTTGCAGTATATCCGCCGGTCAGAGTAATATGCTTTTTCGGTCCTGCCGGTATTGCCATCATGCCTATGTGATCGAGCGGCATATCATACTGAACAAGCTGCGATGTGACATTGCCCGCAGTCAGTATCATTCCGATATTGCCTATTGCGAACTGCTTATAATACTCGGTAAGGTCAATAAGCGAATTATCAAGGAATATGCCGTTTTTCCACTTAAGATCGCTTATATACTGCAATGCATCTATCATTTCCTGACTGTTAAAGGTCGCAGTATAGTTATTGTCCTTGTCTGCTTTCATGAACTCAACACCG
The DNA here is from genome assembly GCA_017404065.1 of Clostridia bacterium. Classification (GTDB taxonomy): domain Bacteria; phylum Bacillota; class Clostridia; order UBA1381; family UBA1381; genus Ornithomonoglobus. The sequence goes on along the minus strand of JAFRDB010000134.1, from coordinate 10,951 downwards.
TAGCTCCAAGCAATTGGTGTGAACAGCCAGCCACCGCAGTTTGCCATTGTCGGTATAGCAAAGCCCGCCTTTCCGGTCGATTCCTTTATCTTTTTGCCGAACTCCGCCACCTCGTTCCAGTCCTTCGGCTGCTTCGGAGTGCCATCGCTGTTCATAAGTCCTGCCTTCTTAAACAGGTCGACATTATAAGCTATTCCGAGTGAGTATGTGTCGGTCGGGAATGTCACTATCTCATCACCGTTGGATATAAGCTTCAGCACCGCAGGGTTAAATTTTCCCTCATAGCCCGCACGCTTAAGTCCTGCAGAAATATCTGTATAATACTCACCGGATACTATCTTGCCTATTTCAGTAAAGTTTGAATAATAGAGAGTTGGAAGCTGACGGGATGCTGCTTTCGAATAGAAGGTGTCAAGGTCAAATTTCCATGTGTCCGGCTCTATTGCCCAATCCGGATTTTCCGATTCAAACTCAGTTTTCTGACGAGTTATTGTCTCTAAATAGTTTGTATCCGTCGTATTCTGTGCAGGCCAGTTACCGACCGATATGAACGATTTCCCGTCCGCATTCTTATCGCTTTTTTTACCTGACGAGCAGCCCGCAAATGCGGTTATGAGCAATGCCGAGCTTAAAAGAACCAATAATGTTTTCTTTGTTTTCATAACCAAAACCTCTTTTCTTTATTATTCTTTTATTGTTTTCCTATAAGATTTATATATGTGAACTGTGTGGTGTCCTTGTTGAAGAATATACCGCCTGCAAACAGTATCGCTCCGCGTCTGCCCTGACCGTCATTATCGTTTACAAGGAATGAGAAGCCGAGCCTGCTGTTCGGTTTTGGAATCAGTCCATCCGGCAACAGTGAATCCCATGGGATCGCAAGCTCATATATGGTTCTTGTGTCGTCAACAGCGATCCCAAGCTCATATTCGGCCTCACTTAGCAAGCCCGTTTTGTGCTTTGCCGAATCCTGAGCGCTGAAACGATAAAGCTGTGGTCCGCTTTTCGTCATAGCAATACCTATTTCAGTAAACGCTGTATTTGACTCGCCCAAAACAATGTATTCATCGTTATTACCCATATACACACCGAACTGTACCGAATCGCCCTGCCATATATAGAAATCTTCATAATCCTGAGAGAATACATCATCTGTTACATCCCAGCACAGATAGACATTTTCCTCATCCCACATCGCATATGCCTTTGCAGATTGATCATCCGCTCCCTGCCACTGTTTTCCTGTCCAGTTTTGTGAATATACGACTTTATCAAGCGTAGAGGTCTGCATAAGAGTCTGAAAATTCCATTCGCCGTCATCTATCCTGCCATCGATCACAGGCTTATTATCTGCATAAGCTGCACAGGTCGTGTCCGCTTTTGCAGTACCTTCAAACACCTCACCGGTTTCCAGTGTAAGCTTGTATTCAAATGTATATATCTGCTTCTGAGTGATCTCAGGAAGATCGAATACCACTCGTGCTTTCTTTCTTGCCGGAACATACGAAACATTCACAGGCTTCACCTTTAGTTTTTCAGGCGATAGGATTTCAAAGTCGGCGTTTATTACACGAAAATCAGAAGTGTTCTCGACCAGTGCCACCGCCTGCCATTTATTGAAGTTAGCAGGTGATTTCAGCTGTATAGACATTTGCGTTATCGCGACAGGTACAGATGTCACCTCTATAGGCAGCACCGATATCAACGAGTCGCCATCCTTTATGTTAAGTCGTATTTCATATTCCTTTCCAACCTCGGTGTTGTTCTCAAAGGATAACTCGTTAATACCCGGGGATAAGGCCATATGCTGCTCACATACATTTTCGCCTGTCATTTCCCATTCCGCATCAAAAGTTCTTCCTGTGTTGTTTGAAACTCTTATTATCGTCGTATCATCCGCGACCGACTTAAGCACCGCGTTTACATCGAATTTATCAGCATCCTTAACAACTCTTGCTCTCTCAAAGCTGCCCATTATATAATGCGGATACTCTGTTGCGGTAAAGGTGTAAATGCCATCCTCAGATCTGACTTTGCTCTCATTTGCATATTCATCAAAATAACTTATCTCTTTTGCGCCAAGATCAAAAGTTATTGTTTCCGCTCCGGAAACTGCATTGAATGAAATAATATCCTTATCAAACTTGCCACTCTTAAAGACATATGCCTTCAAATTACTGTCATCGGCAATTTTGCCTGCCGGTGACGAATCCGCAAAAAGATAATTATACCCCGTAAGCATAATAAACGATTCCCACGGAACACATATCTTGCCCCAGACACGCGCATATCCGTTTGAAGATGAAACATGGCCAAATGATGCCTCATGCCTATAGGTAAGGTTACCGGGATCTTCAAATCGATAAACATAAAATCTATCAACATTAAGATTAATACGCTGCATAAGAGTCTCTCTTAAGGTAACGGCTCCCTGTCTCTTTCGTGTTGCAATATGTGAATCTGCGACAGAACCGCCGTACTCGGTAATCCAGACCTCATAATCATCCCTGCTGACACCGTACTCCTTTAGTTTATCGATATACCACTGTATCTTTTCCGTAGTTCTGAAGGTTTCGGCATTCGGATTGGGATAGCCGTGAAAGGTTATGGCATTGTTCTTTATCATTTGCGCCAAACCCATATCAAGCATCTTTATTGTATTATCATGCCTGTCCGCGGATGCTGCATCCGCATAACATAAAAACCCTATCTTCGCTTTCGGATCCTGCTTTTGTACTACATCATAGAATAGTTTGTACAAATTGTAATAATTCTCTGCCGAAAAATTTCTTGCAAAGTATGAAAGGTCAGGTTCATTCCATGCTTCATACAAATCTGTTTTTTCTTTTAAATGATTGACTATACGATTAATGAAATCCTCTGCCTTTTGCAGTTCCTCCGGAGTGTCGGGCATATAATTCCAACCGCCTGTCACAGCATTGTTACCCATGTACATAATCGGAAGGATTGCCATACTATGCTCCAGTGCCCGATCCGCAAATGTATCTGTCTTAGTGTTTGTGTTAAAGCTGCCCGGTGTGCTTTCACGGTTATGCCAACCCTCGTCATACCGGGCTCCGGCAAAATTGCCCATTACCATTAAATCAAGAGCCTTATTAAAATCCTCTTCAGATGTAAGGGACTGTACACTATATCCCGGTCCGCAAAAATTCATCTGCTCGTTTTTTATTCCGTCCGGGTCTGTTTTTATTACCGCAAGAACACTGTACTGCACCTTTGAAGAGATTCCGAGCTCTTTATTCTCGACCGTGACAAAATAATTATATCTTCCGCAGCGCTGAAACTCACCAAAACTGAAATCAACATTCTTTTCCTCATCTGCCTCAAGGGTCAGCTTCTCAGTCTTGGAAAACGCCGTATATCCGTCACCGTCCTCAAGCGAGAAGGTAATATCATATTCTATGTGCTCTTTGCGTAGATTTGTAAAATGGTTATGAATAAGCTTGTCTTTATCAAACCATGAAAAGGTGTTCCCAAAATTATCAATGGATATGACATTACGCACCGGATTTACCTTTGGAAGCTTTGTTATGCGAATCTCCTTGAATGGTACGGGAATGTCTGACAGGTAATTGGGGTTGTTGAGCGCGTCAGACAGTCTTGTTCCCACAAATATATCACAGCTTCCTTCAAGACTTTTTTGAAATCTTGCATCATCTATCCGAAAAACCGCTGTCTTCCATTTTTCCGTACCTTCAGTATATACCGTTTCACCCGCCTGCAAAAAATACTCATTTGTCTGCCGAGGTCGCTGTCCATCATAAGCGAGGAAGAAAAAGCCTCCCACAGCAACATCGTAATAATCCACCTCTACTACATACGCGTCACCGTCATCAACTCCGGCTTTAAATTTACTGTCCAGCACCATGCACAGCTTATCACTCGTAAGTCCGTTTGCCTTATCAATAATCCAACACTCTTTCCCACCCCTCGTGGAGATTTGCTTGTTATCTGATTGTGCGCCGACCTTGAAGCTTTCAAAATTTTTAGTCTTCAGATCCTCACCCATTATCGCATAGGCGATATTGTTTGCATCTGGTTCCGGTTCATCGGCATAACACACAGGCAAGACGGCACATAAAAGAGCAGCTGATATCAATGCGGAAATTAACCTATTATTCATTGTACTGCACCCCTATTTATACATTATTACCGATGAAGCTGATTGAAGTCTGCTTTCAATAAGTATAAATGAAACATTTTCGCCAACATCCTCATAGCTTAGTATACTGTTAAAGGTTCCTTTTTCGCACTTTTCTCTATCCTTATCAACCACAGTTACAGGGATACTGCCTATTTTCATGATTTCCTGATATTGATCCGCCTTAAGATCACTGTATTGGTATGAGCCGTATACGGCATCACCGCGTTTCTTAAGAACATACATTTTGCTGACCTCATTGCGATTATCCTCGCCCGTTCTGTATGACCAGTTGGAGTACGGTGAATATTCGCCGTAATACCAGTAGTCATTATTAACGCTATGAATGAATGTCTTTGTTTCAGAATCAAATATCTTTTTTATAGTTGTAACATAACCTGCACCGTCAAGTGTTACATAGAATAAATCGCCATATTTAAAGTCCTGCTTTTCAAGCTGCTTTTCAAGTCCTTCACTTAATGTGTACTGTGTCTCATTTCCCCCCTGTACACATTTTACGGCTGTAAGCGCAGTGTCCTCTTCAGAGTCGTATGTTTCTATTTTCCCTGTATATACCAGCGCACTCTTGGTCTTATCCGTCTGCTCCTGATGCATAACAATTACATCAGTATAATAGCTACGATCAGAGTAGTTATATGTGCTGACGGTATAGGTGTTATCAAAGGTCATGCCTATCTCCGTGCCGAAATCCTTCACTGACGGTTCAGACCATGCTCCGTTTTTGTTCATTTTTCCATCGTCATTTAACACCGGCACTCTGAATACGGCAGTTTCAGAAGATGAATAATATGTATCAAGACCTATTCTGTTCGCATACAGCATTGCCGCATCCTTGTGGCGACAGACAAGCGAGTTATCCTTATCTTCATTAGCGGAAACATTCGTGCTGTCGACTGCGTTTATTTCTCCGTTGGCATCAAGCTTAAATCTTATAAGCTGCGGAGCAACCCTATATGATTCTGTCGAGTCTTCACCGCCATATGTAGAAACAGCCGGAAGTGAATAAATGCACCCCTTTAGATTCTTTGATAGGTTATAAGACACCTCATCCACTTTTACCTTTTCTGTCAAATAGTAATCATTGATCTTTTTATCGCGGGTGAACACTTTAAATCTAACTACATATCTGTCCTTACTATCCTCAAACCAGCTTCTGCCGTTTATCAGATAGCCAAGCTGATACCCATCAGAAACACCTGTTTCTATCTTTACAATATAGCCGAACATATCAAAATACACCCTGATCGTACCATAAGAAAGAAGGGTTGAACCGTACTCCTCCATAACTCTTTTGTCTACATTATACAACTCTCCGCTGCTGCTGGTAAGCTTATTGTCGGTCTGATTTACAGATCCTATAGAGATGTCTGATGTTTCATTTGTTACAACGATCTCAAGAACCTCATTGTTTTCACTTTCGGCAATATTCAAAACAACTGACGATATCTCTGAAATATCCTTCTCTCTTCCGCGCTCATCGATAAACCGTATAATATCATAGTCACTGTAATGAATTGTCTTTTTCTCAAAGCCACCGTAAATATTCTCATTATTGGTGTCTATCGTGGAACCGGGAAGTGGTTCATAGCTCTTAACGATAGCCGTTTCATATCTGCCGTTATTGTCATAGTCTACAAAGGTCACGCTGCCACGCCGCGTTTTATCAATAAAGCTCTGTATAACCGTTCCGAAATTCGCGCTTGACGGTGCTCCGTTTAAGATTATCTGAACATTCTTTTCAAGCGATACTCGTTTGGTTTTTGTCGATTCCTCGCTTACATAATACTGAAAGCTATAACTGCTCTCATTAAAACTTTCCACAAGCGACGAGCTAACTGTTACAGTCTTATCCGGATCCTTGATTTTTGCATAGAATAATGTTCCCTCATTATCTGTATATCGATAAGCATATTCTATTTCCTGTCCTAACATTCCGCTCAGATCAAGCGTCGTTATATAATCCTCACCGCTTACAATTACGCGTTCGCGTATAGGCATTTTATACTGCTCGAGCCGGGCACCATATGCAGCATCGACCCTCCCTTTGTCAAAATACACATCATGATATTTTGCAAACAGATTAGTGCCATCATCAATCTTTGTCTCTTTGTTTTCAGTCACCATGATGGACTCACTCATAGCATTGAATATCAGTCTGACTGTCTCTTCTGCTGTGATCTCTTCAGGATTCTTTACCGATATTCCAACACCTCTTTCACCCGCTACAGAAACATAGGTTTCCATAGGTGCTCCACGAAGCAATGAATAATTTCCGTAACCCATAGCGCACAAGAGCATTTTGCATGCTTCTGCATAACGGATAGTCCTGTCCGGCTCAAAGTATCCATTCTCGCTAAAGCTTATGATACCCATGTCTGCAAGAACATTTATATAGCCCGACTGCTCAAGCTCTCGCGGTACATCGTTAAAATACTGCATTGAGAACTGAGGTGTGTATTTGAGCATCTTTCCAACATATTCGCTGAACTGTGCTCGTGAGACCTTCGCTTCATTATCAAATGCCTCATCCGATGAAGGCAGTACATCTATTTCTCTGAGTACCGCAATCATCATATCCAGATCCGCATTTATCTTTTTTGAGGCATATACTGGCATTACTGCCATTTGAAGCAGAAAAGCAGCCGTAAGAATGCAGCCTATTATCTTTTTCATTCTATCAGCTCCTTCCCACTAACTTATATACACCGTATATTATCTTTGCTGCCTCTGCTCTGGTAGCTGTGGCACTGGGATTAAATCTGCCGTTATCGTCACCATTTATTATTCCTGCTGTCTGCAGCACATTGACAGCTTCTGTTGCGTAGTCTGAAATATCAGCCTCATCGGCAAAAACTATTTTTTCAGTTAAATCCGGAATAGCTATATCACAGACACTTAACGCTCTATATGCCATAACGCATATATCCTGCCGAGTTATGTTCTGCCCTGCACCGAAATGAGTGTCATCAATACCTGTTATGATCTCTGCATCATACGCTATGCGCACATAGTCATAGAACCAGGCCTCCGGCGGTACATCATCAAAGCTCATACCATATCCTGCAAGCTTCAGATCAAATGCCGCAATAAGCATTTTTGCAAATTCTTCTCTTAAAACATTTTCTTCAGGAGCAAACTTCTTATTTTCTCGCCCATTTACTATTCCCTTTTTATAGAGCTCCAATATGGCCTCATTTGCCCATGGAACAGATGAAAGATCATCAAACACCTGCACATTACTTGTCTGTCCAACATCCGATGTCGGTGTTATCAGTCCTGATGAACTTGTTGTTGGCGTTACACTCACCGAGCTTTTGCTGCCCGTTGAAGCACCACCACCGCCACCTGAGCCTCCGGTGCTGCCGCTGTTTGATGTCGATAAGGCATTATTGTATGCTGCGGTAAATGCGGATATTGTGCTGTAATCATTTCCCGCAAGCATTCTGTATACACTCGCATATGAGGTCGGGCTTGATATCCCCGTAATATCCTTAAATACCTCCATCACTGCCTTGATATTTATCGCTTCGCCCGGATATTTTACCACGGTCAGAAGCAAAGCCCTTTTTGCCGCGACATAAAGCTCCGTGCTGTCCTTTATGCTGCCGGACGATGCACTTGTCATATGTTTTGTAAAAAAACTTTTTGCATCATCCGCTGATACATATATATCTATCAGATCACATATCGCATCACCGGAATACAGCTTTGTTATATATTCCGCAGCATCAACTGCCTTACCGCCCACCAAAGCTTCCGCTAAAGCACACTTCTTAAAATTGTTAAGGTTAAGCTCATAATCGGTTTCAGACATTGAACTCCTGAACTCATCAAAAAACCTTCCGACTGCCTTTTCCGAATAAATATCAATGTCGAAGCCAAGTGTCATTTTATTCTCTCCAACACTTACTGCAGAAACAAATTCTGATCTATCCTTTGTTCTTAATTCCTTTATCAAGGACTCATATAAGTTTAAATTGGTAAAATTAAACTTATCCGAATAAAGCTCATCTGATTCACAGGATGCGGCATACAAGGTGTAACTGCCCGGCTCCAACGAAAACACAAATTCAGCTTTTCCTGTTTCATCGGCGATCTCAGTTCTGGTATACTTGATCCTATGTCCCAATGTCGGTTCCACCTCAATCTCGGCCGGCGTAAGATCTTCGGGGAGAACCTCTATCGTTACCATTCCGCTCTGTTTCGATATGGTTTCAACTCTCACTGAGCCCGCTTCAAGATCCTTGTATACAGTCACTTTCACGCTCTTAGCTTGTACCACTGCGGGCATTGTGATCAATGCCACAGCAGCAAGCATGATCACTCTCAAATTCCTATTACTTCGCATATACCATCCCTCATCTATGTTAAATCTATTTAATTGTTACAGGTGCTGAAAGCGGCTTCAGATTATCAAAGCTATCCAACACCATAATCTGAACCTCATCATATTCTACTGAAATTGAAGGAACTATATAAGGGATTTCATAATTGATCGAACGCGTTTCCTGCAATGCTGAAGTTTTTATAAGATCCACGGAAACAAGATCTCCGTTTTTATAGTAGCCTACCATAATATGAAGCATGGGGGCACTGTCCCTTGTGTTTGCGTATTTCAGGTTAATTTTTGCTGCTCCGGATACAAGCGATGACACATTATTCACGGCTGTATCATTCTGAGTTATGTTTGTTAGTTTTGCAAACACACCGCCGGTTACCGCAAAATCTTTGCTATATTCCTCCGTTGTGTATGCTCCGCCTATATTTCTTACCCGTTCTATCTTAATTGTGTAGCTTCCTCCCGCAACAAAACCAGCAGTGTATCTTACTGTAAGCAGTTTGCTGGCAAACGAATACTCTTTGCCTTCTATCTTTTCTCCGGTGCTTTTATCAATAACATATATTTTTTTGGATGTCATATCATCGGGCCACATTTCCTGACCGAAATTAACTGTTACTGTATCAGTAAATGCACTCGCATTTCCAAAACTCTGCTCGGTATCTCCGTCATACAGTTTAATATCTTCCGATGTAAGCATAGGAGCCAGATCATCACCTTGTGCGGAGATTACAACATTATCAAGATATACACCCTCATATTTGACATCGTTCACCGTCCGGGCGTCAAATGTTATCTTCGGGCTACCGGTTACAGATAATGTGTCATTATTAAAGCTTGCCGTTCCTGAAGCGTATGCGCTGCCCTGTGCCGCAGCCGCGCTCATTCTGCCTGAATTGCAATCATATATGACCTCAATATTGATCCATTTATCCGGGTCTATTGTCATAGCGTTGCCGAACAACCAGAAGGTATCAATATCCACAGTTCCAGTCTGGTTTGCGCCCGCCGAGCTGCCAAGCCTCATATCATGCCACGAATCGCTGTTTGTAGAGCCTAAGTTAAATTGCATTACTACACCTTCCCAGTTCGTGCCACTTGAAAATGTCACTGCGTTCGGCTTGATATCAAAGCTGAGCTTGTACCTATCTGTTCTCGGTGTTACCACGAGCGGATATATGTCCATAGCGCCCGACAAAACATACTGCCCGTCAGCGTCCGATGTAAGGCTTCCGCCCCACATCTGGAACGGCTGTGTTGACGATGGAGTATAAGCTTTGGATGAGCGCCATTCGTCAAAGCTGCCGGATATGCTGTCAAAATCCTGCGCATAGTATATTCCCGTAAACGGCTCCGGTGTTGCCTCCTCCGCAGCGCCTGTTCCGTATATTTTGATATTGTCGTAATATATGCCGTTGTAGGCGTTGCTTCCTACCTTATTATCATTGCTTCCTTTGAAATGGACATGATCCGCGACATATTCCCTCTCAAACTCCACCATTTCTTCATCCTGACTTGCCGTTGCCAGCACTGTTTCTGTTAATGGGAAATACTCAAACTTAAGATGTATCCATTTACTTGCGTCTATTGTTAATTCCTGGTCTCCCAGCCAGAAGCGGTCAATTGCTACGGTTCCTGTCTGCCCTCCGCCCGCCGAACTGCCAAGTCTCAGATTTTCTGCTGAAGCTGAACCGAAGAAGCCCTTCCACACCGACCCATCCGCCATTGTTCCGCTTGCAAACGTAGTACTGTACGGCTTTATGTCTACTTCTAGTACATACTCATTTTTGATATCATTCTCATCCACACCGGCAAGCGGGTGAAAAATTGTTCCGCTGCCCGATGTGTCCCACACGCACTTTCTGTAGGTTTCATCGGTTACCCAATCGCACCAGTTCGGCTCATAAAATGTCCTGATCCACTGCATTGACGCTTTACTTTTTGTATCATTATAAAATGCTTCTCTTGTAGTGTATGTAAAATCGTTGAAGTCTTCCGAATAGTATATAACCGCATTGTCAGGTATCGGTTCTTCTGTAGGCTCTTCTGTAGGCTCTTCTGTAGGTTCCTCCGTTGCTTCTCCTGTTACTGTCACAGTAATATTACTGATATATGATGCCGGATCAGCCCAGCGATAGAATTTTATCGCAAGTCCGTCAAGTGAATTAAATGTGCCTGTCTTGCCCGCATTTCCGAGCGCATATATCTCGTAAGTTTTCGCCAATGTGTCTATGATTATTTGGTTTGTTCCGTTTGTGCCCTCTGCTACAAGAGTATCGTCGGTACCATAGTTCCATCTACCCGAGCCTCGCCATGCAAGAATGTCAGTCGATGCTCCACTGTCTATTAATGCGACTCTGAACGGATAGTCCCAACTGCCGATATTACCATTGAGTCCGCCTACCTCATAGCTGATCACATATTTCTTG
>JAFRDB010000133.1 GCA_017404065.1 Clostridia bacterium | reverse complement strand
ATGCTCTGCTGTCCCTGCCTCGGGGCAGGGGTGGCACGCGAAAGCGTGACGGGGTTGGGGGCTGCGGCAGCCACAGATTATGTCTAAAACCGCTATTTTTCCTCGTTTGTTAGCGACGTAACCCCGCCAAACGAGCAATTTCTTATAAAGCATAAAAATGAAATCAATTATTCATAATCCACAACGTGTATCCATGTTTCCAATAGCTCCCGCTCCTCCGGGTTGCCCTTCACAAGCTGTGAAGCTGCAACTATGGGCATCCATGACTGTACATATTGCAAAGCCGTGTCTGACATCTTACAGAACAGGCGGATATACTTATCCGCAAGCGTGTATTTCTTGTCAAGCCAGAACAAGAGGTAAGTTCTTGCCACGTCCTCGGACGCGTTGCCCTGCGTTGCGTGCGACCAGTCAAGAATATACGGTGTTCCGTCAGCCGTTATGATTATATTCGACGGATTATAGTCACCGTGGCAGACCTTTCTGTGCTTTTTCATCCCGTTAAGCCGCGTGTGCAGCTCATAGCGTGTAGTAGCATCAAGATCACTTTCGGATATTTTTCTGTTCATCTTGTCGTGTATTTTATTGAGCAGCGGGCAGGACTTGTTCTGTATCTCGATCTGCGTTTTAACAAACAGCTCCAGATACTCATCCTCTTTTTCAGGATGCTTTTCCATGAGCGACGCAAGCGTCTCACCCTCAATAAAGTCGGTAACTATCGCCCACTTGCCGTCTATCTTTGTGACCTCGCGTATCCTTGGAATATTCAGTCCCGTTTCCTCAATACGCGCAGTATTGAGCGCTTCATTCAGAACATCTGCCGTCTTAAAGCTCTCGTCAAACAGCTTTATCGACGCATCACCGTCGCGATAGACCTTCTTCCCGTTGTTATCATAGATCAGGTTATCAAGCTTCATCTCTATCCGCTCCCTTCTTGTAGTAATTATTTAAATAAATCTCTTTCATTTCACTAATAAGCGGATAGCGCGGATTTGCGCCTGTGCACTGATCATCGAATGCCGCCTCCGTCATCTCGTCAAGAGTAGCAAGGAAGTCCTTCTCCTCTACACCGTATTCGCTGATGCTGCCCTTTATGCCTATAGCTTTTTTTAGCTCCTCTGTCTTTGCGATAAGCCTTTCGAGCTTTTCCTCATCGGAATCGCCGCCAAGACCGAGGAAGTCCGCTATCTCCGCATATCTTGCAAGCGTGTGCGGATATTCGTACTGCGGGAACGTGCCCATCTTTGCCGGAGCCTCCTCCGCGTTATAGCGCATAACATCCGTTATCAGCAGCGCATTTGCCACCCCGTGCGGCAGATGATGATACGCGCCGAGCTTGTGAGCAAGCGAGTGGCATATACCTAAGAATGCATTCGCGAACGCCATACCCGCCATGCAGGACGCGTGCGCCATCTTTTCACGAGCCTTCGGATTTGACGCTCCCTCGTTATACGCCGCAGGAAGGTATTCAAATATAGTCTGTATCGCCTTCAAAGCTATTCCATCCGTAAATTCCGTAGCCATTACCGATGCATACGCCTCCAAAGCGTGTGTAAGCGCGTCTATACCGGATGCCGATGTCAGCCCCTTTGGCATATTCATCATCATATCCGCATCAACTATCGCCATATCCGGCATAAGCTCGTAATCGGCAAGCGGATATTTAAGACCTGTTTTTTCATCGGTGATCACCGCAAACGGAGTTACCTCCGAGCCTGTTCCGGCAGAGGTCGGTATCGCAACAAATTCCGCCTTATCTCCCATGTGCGGGAAGGTATAAACTCGCTTGCGTATATCCATAAACCGCATAGCCATATCCATAAAATCAGCTTCGGGATGCTCGTACAGCACCCACATTATCTTTGCGGCATCCATTGCCGAGCCGCCGCCGATAGCGATAATAACATCAGGCTCATATGCTGTCATTGCCGCCGCGCCTTCCTTCGCGCTTTCAAGAGACGGATCGGGAGCAACATTAAAGAATGTAGTGTGGTCTATACCCATATCGTCAAGTCTTGATGTTACAGGCTTTACATATCCGTTTTTGAACAAAAATTCATCCGTTACGATAAACGCGCGTTTTTTGCCCTCAAGATCACCCAACGCTACGGGCAGACAGCCCTTTTTGATATATACCTTCTCAGGCGCTCTGAACCAAAGCATATTTTCTCTCCTTTCGGCAACCGTCTTTATATTCAGAAGATGCTTGACTCCGACATTCTCCGAAACCGAGTTGCCGCCCCACGAACCGCAGCCGAGCGTAAGCGACGGCGCAAGCATAAAGTTGTATATATCACCTATTCCGCCGTGTGATGACGGGGTATTAACAAGTATACGGCAGGTCTTCATCCTTGCCCCGAATTCTGCAAGCTTTTCTCTCTCCGTTACCTCGTTAAGATATACAGATGCCGTATGACCGTATCCGCCATCGGCGATCAGTCTCTCGGCTTTGCCGAGCGCGTCGGAAAAATCCTCCGCCTTATACATAGCAAGCACAGGCGAGAGCTTTTCATGCGCAAACTCCTCATCAAGCTCAACGCTCTCGACCTCACCTATCATAACTCGCGTAAACTCCGGTATATCTACTCCCGCAAGCTTCGCGATATTTACAGGCTTCTGACCTACAATTTTTGCGTTAAGAGAACCGTTTATAATTATAGTCTTTCTTATCTTGTCAATCTCATCAGGCTTCAGAAAATAACAACCGCGGTATTCAAACTCCTCGCGTACCTTATCATATATATCCTTATCGACAATTACGCTCTGCTCTGAGGCACAGATCATACCGTTGTCGAATGATTTGGAATGCACTATCGAGTTTACCGCCATGCGTATATCCGCGCTTTTATCGATTATAGCCGGAGTGTTTCCGGCGCCTACTCCTATAGCCGGCTTTCCCGAGGAATATGCCGCCTTTACCATACCCGGTCCGCCGGTAGCAAGTATGCAGTCCGCCTCACGCATGATAAGATTTGTCATATCAAGCGACGGAACATCTATCCAGCCGACTATCCCATTCGGCGCGCCGGCACGAACAGCCGCCTCATATACAATCCTTGCCGCTTCGATCGTACTCTTCTTCGCTCTCGGATGAGGACTTATGATTATTCCGTTCCTTGTCTTTAGCGCAAGCAAAGCCTTAAAGATCGCTGTTGAAGTCGGATTGGTGGTCGGGATGACCGCAGCGATAACACCTATCGGCTCGGCTATACGCTGTATGCCGTATGCCCTATCCTCCTCGATCACTCCGCACGTCTTTACGTTTCTGTATGCGTTATAAATATACTCCGATGCATAGTTGTTTTTTATGACCTTGTCCTCGACAACACCCATGCCGGTCTCCTCTACCGCCATTTTAGCAAGCGGAACACGAGCCATATTTGCCGCCACTGCCGCAGCCTTGAATATAGCATCCACCTGCTGCTGGGTATATGTCGCAAATTGCTGCTGTGCTTGCCTGACCTCGGCAAGCCGTTTTTCAAGCGTTTCTACGCTGTCTACGAGAAATTGTTCCATTCAGATTTCCCCTTTCTCTTATTATATACATATTATATCAGTTTGTTAAACTATTGTCAATGGTCTATTGGTTAAAAATTCAACAAACATCAGTTTGATCTTCATCTTTCTATTATATATTCTGCTGTTATATATTTTGCTATGTCTTGCATACTTTATACGCTAATGAGAAATAATAAGCTTTAGTTTACTGAAAGGATGCTTTACCATGAACATGACAAACGAAGAATATAACGCCTATGTAAGCGCAAAAGCGCCAAAATCAAAATTATGGCTGAATTGCCTGAAGGCATTTTGTATCGGAGGCGGTATATGCACCGTAGCACAAGGCTTTTTTGAACTGTACACATATTTTGGCATGAGCCGCGACTCAGCCGCGCCGCTGACAACGGTTACTATGATATTTATCGGCGCGCTGCTGACAGGACTTAATATATATCCGAAAATAGCGCGTCACGGCGGCGCCGGTACTCTTGTTCCGGTGACCGGCTTTGCAAACGCAGTTACAGCGCCGGCTCTTGAAGCAAAGACCGAGGGCTTTATAACCGGTACAGGCACAAAGATATTTACCATAGCCGGTCCCGTCATACTCTACGGCACATTCACCTCCGTGATCTGCGGCATAATATACTATTTGTGGGGACTTGTATAAAAAGCTTCGCATCAAAAATATATTAACAATTCCGGATTTTGAGTAAAGCTTGGGGCTGTAGCAAAAGAGGGCAGCCAATTAAGGGGCTGATTGGCTTTTGATGCAGAATGGACGAAACGAAGTATCAGGCGGCGAAGCCGCATGATACCTTGCCCTGTTTACGGCGTTTGTCCGGTCGGCGGCATATTGGTTAAATTTCAGTTTGTCGGGCTGATGTTTGAGGTTCGGCTCTGCTGTCCCTGCCCCGGGGCAGGGTGCCGAGCTTGCGAGGCGGGTTGGGGTACGGCAGAGGTAGATTTCATCTAAAACCGCTAATTTATCATATTTTTTAGCGTCGTTAACCCCACTCCGTCCCGGCTCCTCTCGTCGCCGCGCCACCCTGCCCCAAGGCATGGACAGCAGAGCCTCACCGCAATTCTTGGCTCCCTCTTGAGGTAAGCGACACGCCCCCGTGTCGTTCACACGAACTCCGCTAAACGAACAATTTCATATAAAGCAAAAATTCAGGAGGCTGTAGCAAAATGCAACAGCCGACAAAGGGGCTGATTGGCTTTTGATGCAGAATGGACGAAACGAAGTATCATGTGGCAAAACCGCATGATACCTTGCCCGAAGGCGTACGATGGTACGTCGAGTGGGGAGTTTCGTTCATAGCTTAATGGCATTCAATGAAAAGAGATTTGCTCAAATGAGCAAATCTCTACCGTAATTGTGTTCATTTGTTAATTGTTATATTTATAAACATAGCAATTAAGCCATTAAGCGGTCTGCGCAAAAGAGGGCAGCCCCCCATGAGTTTTATTGATTTTCTTCAGGTGTATCCTTAACAACCACCTTCGGCTTTGCGCCGGGGCGCGGGATCGAAACTATAACACCGCGCGGACATTTCTTTGCGCATAAGCCGCAGTTCTTGCACTTGTCATAATCGATGATCGCATGGTTGTTCTCAACATGGATAGCATCAAAATGACATTCCTTTTCGCACATACGGCAGCCGATACAGCCGTTCTTGCAATACTGATTAACGAACTTGCCTGTCTCCGGGTTAGAGCATACGACCCAATGCCGCTGCTTCTTCGGAACAAGCTTAATAAGCGCCTTCGGACATTCCTTTATGCATTTGCCGCATGCCTGGCATTTCTCATCGTCAACAACAGCAACTCCGTTTTTGACCTCGATCGCACCAAACGGGCACACCTTTGCGCAGCGTCCGAGACCGACACATCCGCTTTGACATCCCTTTGATCCGCCGCCGAATTTTGCCGCAGCCTTACAGTCATCTATACCGCTGTATTCAAACTTATATACTACCGATGCAGCATCGCCGGTACACATAACCCGCGCTACTACCTCCTTGACCTCGCCTGCATCAACGCCCATGATCCCGGCTACCTTCTCTGCTACCGGTGCCTTACCTACTGTGCAGCCGTTTACCGGCGCGGTGCCGTTTACCACAGCTTCGGCAAACGCAGCGCAGCCCGCATATCCGCATGAGCCGCAGTTTGCGCCCGGAAGTATGCCCTGTATCTTCTCTACTCGCTCATCTACCTCTACCTTAAATATATGTGACGCATACGCAAGCAAAAGTCCGAATATTAGACCGATACCGCCAACTACGCATACGGCTAAGATAATATTATTAACATTCATAAGCTCAACCCCCTAACGAAAATCCGCTGAATCCCATAAATGCTATCGCCATCAGTCCCGCCGTCAGCAGCGCTGTCGGGAACCCGCGGAAACTTGCCGGTATGCTTTCCTCGTCAAGCGCCTCGCGAATACCTGCCATGAGCAGCATCGCAAGCGTAAAGCCCAACGCGGCAAACACACCGTAAAGCAATGTGAACAGGAAGCTGTCCGGATAATTCTGCACGTTAAGAAGTGTCACGCCCAGCACCGCGCAGTTTGTGGTTATGAGCGGAAGATATATACCGAGCGCACTATAGAGCGCAGGCATACTCTTTTTCATAAACATCTCAACAAACTGAACAAGTCCCGCGATTATAAGAATAAACGCGATCGTCTGGAGATAAACAAGCCCAAACGGTATCAAAAGCGCCTTGTTCACTATCCATGTGAATGCCGAAGCAAGAGCCATAACGAAGGTTACCGCCATACCCATTCCGATAGATGTTTCCACCTTCTTCGATACTCCCAAAAACGGACAGATACCGAGGAATTTGACCATTACGAAGTTTTCGGTGAGCAACGCCGATAACATAATAGAAACTATTTGTAATGCCATTTAGCTCACTCCCCCTTCTTCTTTTTCGATACAATAAAGTTTATCGTACCTACAAGCAGTCCCAGAACTATAAACCCGCCCGGTGCCATTATCATTATCGACGCCGGCTTAATATGCGTTCCATAGATCGCTATTCCCCAAACAGAGCCTGCACCTAAGAACTCACGTATAGCCGAGATTATGCAAAGAGCCCCCGTAAAGCCAAGACCCATACCCAGACCATCAATAGCGGACAGCGCCGGATTGTTCTTTGACGCGAACGCCTCAGCGCGCGCAAGGATTATACAGTTAACAACGATGAGCGGGATAAAGAGTCCCAATGACGATGCCAGATCAGGCAGAAACGCTTTGAGCAACATATCTATTATCGTTACAAACGCCGCTATGATAACTATATACGCTGCTATTCTGACCTTTTCCGGTATTATCTTTCTCAGAAGCGAGATAAGGAAGTTTGAGCATATCAGAACAGCCGTCGCGGATAGTCCCATTCCGACTCCGTTCTGAAGGCTCGTTGTAACGGCAAGCGTTGGGCACATACCCAGAAGCTGCATAAAGGTCGGATTTTCGGTCACTATACCGTTCAGAAAAACCGACGCGGCTGTTTTCTTTTCATTTGCCATTACTTATTACCCCCTTTCAAAAGTATCTCCGCAGTTTTAAGTGCCAGATTTACTCCGCGCGTAACGCCGTTGGATGTCTTTGTTGCGCCGGAAATAGCTGCAATGCTCGTATCATCGGCTCCTGTTTTTGAAACGCCTATCTCGTACTTTTTGCCCTTATACTGGTCACGGAAGCTTTTGTCCGATGCCTTAGCGCCAAGTCCCGGAGTCTCCTTCATGGAGGTTATTTCAACACCCGATACAGACAGCTCCGCGTCAATGCCTGTTACTGTGTTTATGCCTATATCGTAGCCTGACGTCTCTGTTATAACACACGCGCCGACTACCTCTCCGGACTCGTCAAGTGCAGTATATACCTCCTTGATCTCGTCACTGCCTGAGAGTGCCGCTATCTCGTCGGTCATCTCCGCTTCCGTGAAATCTGCCGCATCAGGCAGCACGGCACGCATTGCATCCTGTTTTTTTATAAGATCATTCTGCTCAATGATAGGCGCTGTCTTACCGTTTACAAAGCCGAGCAGCGCCGCCAGTACAGCCGTTATAACAAACAGTATAACACCTGTTTTTATCATATCGCCCACATTCATTTTTTCCTTCATTTACGCGCACCTCCCATATTTCCAAACGATTTAGGAACAGTGTAACGCTCTATAAGCGGCGCGGCAAGGTTCATAAGAAGTATCGAGAACGAAACACCTTCGGGATATCCGCCGAAGCGCCGTATAACAAATGTGAGAACGCCGCATCCGATGCCGAATACTATCATACCTCGCGGCGTGGTCGGCGTAGTAACATAGTCCGTTGCCATAAAGAATGCGCCGAGCAGCAGACCGCCTGTGAGCAGCTGATGCATCAGGTAATTCATATTAAATGCATTCTTGCCGCAGAAAAATGTCAGTACCGCAAATGAGATTATGTATGCCGCCGGTATCCTAATGCTCACCACTTTACGCGCGAGCAGGTATATAAAGCCCACTATAAGCGCAAGCGCCGATACCTCGCCTATCGTACCCGCCTTAAGACCGATAAAGCACTGCATAAGAGTCGGGAGTGTGCCCTCCGCGCCATCCTTCATTACAGCAAGCGGCGTAGCCGATGATACAGCATCCACAAGAGGCTCGCGGAAGGTCGTCATTGCGCCGGTCCACGCAATAAGCATAAAGCATCTTGCGCCCAGCGCCGGATTCATAAAGTTCTTGCCGAGTCCGCCGAACATCTGCTTAACGATAATGATAGCGAATGCCGAGCCGATGACTACCATCCATACCGGGATAGCAGGCGGCATATTCAGCCCTATCAAGAGTCCGGTGAGCAATGCGCTCAGATCCTGACAGGTATTCGGCTTTTTCATTATCAAATCAAATATCCGCTCCGAAACAACAGCCGCCGCCATTGCCGATACCGTTACAAGCACCGAATGGATACCAAAGAATATCCAGCCGACAATGGTTGTCGGTATAAGCGCTATTATTACATCGAGCATTATCCGCTGCGTTGTCGCGCTCGTATGCAGATGCGGTGAGGATGAAACTATAAATTTATTTTCCATAATTATTCTAAGCGTGAGATAAAATCGTTCATATCGTGCGTTTGTGGAAGCGGCGTGTGCTATCTGTGCATAAGCCTGCGAAAACGGACGATACGGGCGGTTTTAGCCGCGCTTTGCAGCCTCCTCTCTTTGCTTTCTTAATACATCCGGTTTTATCATGCGTATAAACTGTAAAAGGTTTTTGTTTGCCGGACAGATATACGAGCACAGACCGCACTCGATACACTCTGTAACATTGTATCGCTCAGCCATCTCGATATCATCCTTATGCGACGCGTCTGCCAATTTAAGCGGCATCAGCCGCATCGGGCAATGCTCTACGCAGCGTCCGCAACGGATACACGGCGCGTCCGGATCATACGTCTTTGGCGCGTGCAGCATTGCAAGGATGGATGAGGTCGTTTTTGTGACCGGATAATCTGTGTTATACTGCGCTAAGCCCATCATGGGTCCGCCAGATATAAGCTTTTCCGGCGGCGCAACAAATCCTCCCGCCTGATCTATTAAAAAGGATACCGGTATTCCCGTTCTCGCGCGGAAGCATGAGGGATTCTTTATCGCGTCACCTGATACCGTGACATTTTTCTCTATCGCCGGCATTCCGGTTTGGAATGCATTTGCTATCGCAACGCAGGTAGCTACATTCACAACCACCGCTCCGGCATCCGCAGGAAGCTTACCCGCCGGCACATTGCGTCCGGTAATTGCCTTTATGAGCTGTTTCTCAGCGCCTTGCGGATACTTTGTCTTCAGCTCAACAATATGTATGCTGCTGTCAAACTCCTTGCATGACTTTATTGATGCAATACCGTCGGGCTTATTTACCTCAACGCCTATGTACCCCTCTTTGAGCCCAAGTATCTTCATTGCCATCTTGAGACCGAACACTATCTTATCGGGTTCCTCAAGCATATAGTGGTGATCCGAGGTAATGAACGGCTCACACTCGGCGCCGTTAACGATAACATGATCCACCTTCTGCTGCGGGCTTAGCTTTACATGCGTCGGAAATCCCGCGCCGCCCATACCTACGATCCCCGCTTCACGAATGACCTTAAGCATATTATCCTTATTCATCGAACGATAGTCCTTCGGCTTTATCCCGTCATAAACGGTATACTGTCCGTCGTTCTTAACAAAAATAGCATCTACCTTCGTGCCTGAATCATGGAAATACGGCTCGATCTTCAAAACAGTACCTGAAACCGACGAATGAATAGGCGCAGATACAAATGCCGAGCTGTCTGCTATCTTCTGACCGACTGTGACATAGTCACCTTTTTTGACGAGAGCCTCTAATGGTGCGCCTATATGCTGGCGCATAGGGAAAATGTGCATATCACAATCAGGCAGAGTTGTGGTCTTGACCTTATTCGTCAGCTCTTTATAGTCCCGAACGTGAAAGCCGCCTTTAAATGTAACAGCCATATTAATTCACTCTCTTTCGCATTTTTCGATCCGTAATCGATTATATTTATATTGATTATATCATATATATCCTTGAAATACAACAGATTTTTTTAGTTTTTTCTTGATTTATTATATAATATTCATAAATAATATCCTGATCAGCTCCCGCTCCGATAGTATGCTTCTGCCTCCGGATAGAGAGCTGATCACCGGCTTAAAACAAACCACTTGACAAAGCCGGCATTTTTGAATATAATTAAGAAAACGCAAAACAACATTGTAAGGGAGGCGCATTCTATGACAAAAGGAAAAATGATCATATTCTTTTTATGCGCCCTGCTTTGCTCAGCTACATCTGTCGGGGCATATAGCAAAATACACACTACAGCTGTTGACTGGTTCAAATCCAGTCATCCTTACCCCGTTTGGTCACGCTACGAGCAATCCGCCGTCTACACTATACCAAACGAATATGATCCAGCGCTAAATATCAGAACAAGCGCGGAGCTGCCTAAGGTAAGGCTTACCGGTAATATAGTCGATATGTCTAAATATTCAAACAGACCTATGCAATTTAAATATGACTATAAAGAGTCGCACCTTTCCGGCTATGCCGCAGTGTCGCTTCAAGGTAACTCATCGCTTAACTACAGAAAAAAAAGCTTTTCGATAAAGCTTTTTACAGACCGCACCCACGATGTTGAATATAAGCCGAGCTTCGGTAATTGGTACAACACTGAAAACTACATACTAAAAGCAAACTGGATAGATTATACCGGCGCGCGAAACATCGTCGCATCCCGTCTGTATAAAAAAATGCCGAACGCTATGCTGCCAAACGGAACCTACGGCATACCTGACGGGTTCCCGGTAAAGCTGTATATAAATAACAGCTATAGAGGGCTGTACACCATTGTACAGCCAAAAAAGAAAAAGCTGTTCGGACTGAAGGATAAGGACGCCGTAAACGGCGCAAGATTATACAGCGCAGAAAAAAAAGACGGCTCCGCTGTATTTGAAAACAGCTCCGCGCTTGACGATAACTGGGAATGTAAGTTTCCGGCAGATCATTTTGATAAGACCGCATTAAACAGACTTACCGAATTTGTCAGCTCCTGCACATACGAGGAGTTCAAAACATACGCAAGCCACTATATGGACATCAACAGTCTGATAAACTATATTGTATTTTCGGAAATAACAATGAATGCCGACGGCTGGCAGAAAAACTACAACATCGTCACATACGACGGCAAGCTTTGGTATATCCGCCCGTACGATCTGGACTGCACCTTCGGTCTTGACTTTGCCGGCAACATATCTGAATCAGCATATACAGATCCGATGAAGGACTGGATAAACACTACACGGCTATGGACTCTCACAAAAGCATGTTTTCCGCAGGAAATATATCAAAGATATTTGGAGGTACGCCATGGCGCGCTAACAGAGGACGCGGTCATGAACGAATTTAAAGAATTCATAGACAAGGTGGGTACGGAGACATATATGAACGAAAACACCATCTGGAACAGGCGCGGCAATATATATGATTCGTTCGCGCAAATAAAGGACTATATTAAAACCCGATATGCGTACCTTGACGAGTATATGCCGGCAGAATTCGATCACCCAAGCTATTTTCCGTCATATAAAACAAAAACAGTTGATTAATATTGTCGAAAAAAATGCTTGACGGCATATCAACCCCCCTGACCCCCCATTCTTGGGGGGAAGAAGTAAGTAGTTGCAGGGGGAACTGCGTTCCCCCTGCACCCCTATCAGTCCGATAAAATTCAGTTTATGAAACAGATGCTTGCGGCGATGCTCTGCT
>JAFRDB010000132.1 GCA_017404065.1 Clostridia bacterium | reverse complement strand
GTCTCAAGTACGGACGTATATAGTCCAAGGGGGAATTCGTCATACCGATTACCCTCTTATTATAGCTTAAACATTGAGAAGGAGTAAAGCATATCTGGCTGATATGTTTTACCCACAAATATATTGTAACAGGGGGAATGTTGGTGCGGGCTGCGCCCGCGCCCGCTCGGGGCTGCCGCTTCACTACGGCGTTTGTTGCTTTGCAACACGCCTACGAAACGCAAGCGTTTCGCTCACCCAAACCCCGCCAAACGAGCAATTTCTTATAAAGTAAAAAAGCCGCGCGAAATCTAAGTTTTTGAGTTTCACAATCGGCTAATATAGAATATTATAAAGGGGGACATCGTCCCCCTTTATAATATTCTATGCACATTTTTCAAGAATTCGGTCTATATCATCAAATGCGTTTTGTATAGATTCAATATGATACATTTCATACATATTGTAAATAAAGTCAGTAATACCGACCTCATCCCATAAACTAAGCACGTCACCGGCATTCTTGTTTTTATACTCTGCATAATATTCCAACAGATAAATAAAGAAATTCATTTCCTTACTCACATTCATCACCACGCAAATATAATGAATTTCTTGGATCACCGGTTATCCGCTCGCTCTCCCACATATCGAAAATACCGGCAGGCGCAAATTGCCACATTTCAAGAGACGGATCGGAAAGCATACTATAGGTTTCAGATGTAACAAACATGCGCAGCGCCTGCATAGGCGCGTATCCGTATTTATCTTTTATCATGCCCGTCACTTGCTTATCATAATAATCAAGAACTGCTACCGGCATCCTTGTCATAGCATGATCACCTCTTTAAAATTCAATGCGGCTATTGCCGCTTCTGTTTTGATAGCATACTGATCCTTAAGCTTCTGTGCCATAAGTCTTTTTACAGCTTCATCCTTAGTGTAATCGCCGTTGAAGTACATATTTAGTACAGGCATTGTATTATCATTTGCAACAGGACCCATTACAATATCCCAATTATCTCTTACATCCGTACCGAGCCTATTAGCGGTAACATATTCAAGCCAATCCGCATTTGGTTCACGAAAGCTTAAAACACTAAGATTTTTAAATTGTTCTTCATCAAGTTCATATACCGAAACAATTAAAGAACCATTCTTTCTGCGGCGCGTCATAAGCTCAGCCCACTTTTCTGCCTGCTGCCTATCCGATGTCATATAAAATCCGCTGCCAAAATCAAGCGCACGCACTTTCGGCAAAAGCTTTGGTCTTTTTACTTCAACATTACTGCCGTGATATAATAACATAATATCCGTCCCCCCTTTACGCTTCCGTGATTTACTACTACAGCGCGCAAGCCGAGACAACGTCCCCCAATATCAATTATAGCTCTTTCATTGCCTTGATATTTTCAAGAACCTTTTCAAGCATTGCTTTGTACTTCTCACCCTTGGCTTTTTCCGCTTCAATAAGCTTCTGCGGTGCTTTTGCGGTAAATCCCGCATTGCCGAGCTTGCCCTCTACGCGTTTTATCTCGCCTTCAAGCTTCTTCAGTTCGACACCCAGCCGCGAAAGCTCCTTGTCCTTATCAACAAGCTCGCTCATCGGCAGGAATATCTCCGCGCCGTGAACTATCAGGTTCACCGCGTTAGAGTCAATGCGGCTCTTTGAGGAGTCAACAACTACCTCCGCAGCTGATGCAAGCTTTTCAAAGAACGCAATACCCTTTTTGAATATATCCGCGTTTTCGGTAACGATTATTGTCTTTGCCTTCTTTGACGGCGGAACATTCATCTCCGCACGGCGGTTTCTGATCGCCGAGATCGCGCCCATTATCATCTCCATCTGCTTCTCCTCGTCAGCAAATGACAGAGCTTCGTCAAATTCAGGGAATTTGCTTATAACTATGCTCTCGCCCTCGTGCGGAAGATGCTGCCAGATCTCCTCAGTAATGAACGGCATGAACGGGTGAAGCAGCTGCATTGAACCGGAAAGCACGTATGTCAGCACATATTGCGCCGTTCTGCCTGTCGGGTTCTCCTTATCGAACAGTCTCGGCTTTATCAGCTCAATATACCAGTCGCAGAGCTTTTCCCATACGAAGCTGTATATCTTGCCTGCCGCAACACCAAGCTCGTAGTGGTCAAGGTTTGTGGTTACCTCCCGCACAAGCGTGTTATAGAGCGAAAGTATCCACTTATCCTCAAGCTGAAGCTCCGACATCTCCGGCAGCTTGTTTTCGGTTATGTCAAGGTTCATCAGCGCGAACCTCGACGCATTCCAGATCTTATTTGCAAAATTGCGGCTTGCCTCTACCGTCGGCGCGCCTACTATCTTATTTACGGACGGGTCGGGGTTCTTCCCTGCAGGAACAGGTGGCTCATAGGTTACCGGGAAGCGCATATCATTACCGGGCGCAACTCCCGTAACGAGTGTGAAACGCAGCGCATCCGCGCCGTACATATCTATTATCTGTAAGGGATCAACGCCGTTGCCCTTGGATTTACTCATCTTCTCGCCCTTGCCGTCACGAACAAGACCGTGAATGAACACATGCTTGAACGGCGCCTTGCCGGTATGCTCGCAGGCAGAGAATATCATTCTCGATACCCAGAAGAAGATTATGTCATATCCTGTCACAAGCACGCTCGTGGGATAAAAATAATCAAGCTCCGGTGTTTTCTCCGGCCAGCCGAGCGTTGAGAACGGCCAGAGCGCCGAGGAGAACCATGTGTCTAATACATCTTCCTCCTGGCGTACCGGCTTGCCGCACTTCGGACATACTTCTATATCAGTCTTTGAAACGGTCATCTCGCCGCAGCTGTCGCAATAGAACGCCGGTATTCTGTGTCCCCACCAGAGCTGACGGGAGATGCACCAGTCGTATACGTTCTCCATCCAGTTCATGTATATCTTAGAAAAGCGCTCCGGAACAAATTCCGTATGCTTTTCGTTGACTGCCTTTATAGCCGCCTCCGCAAGCGGCTTCATCTTAACGAACCACTGATCCGATACTATCGGTTCTATAGTCGTTCCGCAACGGTAGCACTGACCCACATTGTGGCTGTGATCCTCTACCTTTACGAGCAGTCCCATATCCTCAAGATCCTTAACCATAGCCTTGCGGCATTCGTAGCGATCCATTCCCTCGTACTTACCGGCGTATGAGTTCATGGTCGCGTCATCGTTCATGACCTTAATTATCTCAAGATCATGACGCTTGCCTACCTCAAAGTCGTTAGGATCGTGCGCCGGAGTTATCTTAACACAGCCTGTACCGAATTCCTTGTCAACATACTCGTCAGCTATCACCGGTATCTCGCGGTCTGTGAGCGGCAGAAGCAGAGTTTTGCCGACTAAGTCCTTGTATCTCTCATCCTCAGGATTTACCGCAACGGCGGTATCACCAAACATTGTCTCAGGTCTTGTCGTAGCGATTATAACAAAATCATCCGTACCCTTTATCGGATACTTGATATGCCAAAAGTGTCCCGCCTGCTCGCTATGCTCAACCTCCTCGTTGGAAAGAGCCGTTATACAGTTCGGACACCAGTTTATGATCCTCGGCCCGCGATAGATAAGTCCCTTGTTATAGAGGTTTACAAAAACCTCACGGACAGCCTTTGAGCAACCCTCGTCCATCGTGAATCTCTCTCTGTCCCAGTCACAGGAGGAGCCTATCTTTTTGAGCTGGTTGATTATACGGCTACCGTACATCTCCTTCCAGTCCCAGACACGCTCCAAAAACTTCTCACGCCCTAAGTCATAGCGGGTAAGCCCTTCCTTCTCGCGCAGCTCTGCCTCGACCTTGATCTGCGTAGCAATACCGGCATGGTCTGTTCCCGGTACCCACAGCGCGCTGTAACCCTGCATACGCTTATATCGGATAAGTATGTCCTGAAGCGTCTCGTCAAAGGCATGTCCCATGTGGAGCTGTCCCGTTACGTTCGGGGGCGGGATAACTATAGTGAACGGCTTTTTCTTCGCGTCTATCTCCGCGTGAAAATAGCCCTTTGTTACCCAGCGGTTATAGTGAGCATCCTCAAAGGATTTCGGATCATACGTTTTTGCAATGTTCTTTGCGTCTTCCATTTTCTATATCCTTCCTCGTTTACTTTATAAATATTATCGTCAGCACAAATACTATTATTGATATAACAAGCGATACCGCCTTTATCTTCAGTATGAGCGCATCTGTTATTTCGTTCTTTTTAAGTATCTTCTCCGCAAACTGCTTCGGTCTGTAGCAGACGAACAGAAGCGCCGCGCATAAGATTAAACAAACTATTTTTAATACCAACATTTTCTGACCTCGCGGTGCATATTATTTCATACTAAACTATAGCACAAATTTCATACTCTGTCAAGTGTAATATCGTAAAACCGCACGGCAAAACAGCATTAAAAGATACTGCATACTTTACAGACTATATAGATTCATGGAAATGCCGGAATGAGATAATATCAGAAAATAGCCGGCATGTAAAGTGCATTTGAAAATAAACCGCAAAAAATATGCCGCCTCCAACGGAAACGGCATATACCAATCACAAAACATTCTTATCGTCTATCATCATGCGCCTTCTATGTGATGCGGTGAAGGTGAATGTGAAGCCATCGCAATATTTTGCCATTGCCTCTACCACCGTCTGCGGCTTGAGATTATACGCGCTGCCGCATGAGACTATCATTTTAACGGTCTGTATGCCGTCCTTAAAACCCATATCCTCTACCACAAATATATGCGGGCGGATGTCGCTGTCCTTTATGCCGCTTTTTGTTTTTTTCGGCACGATCAGCTCCTCTTGCGCCATAAGCATCGAAACATCACACGGCTTTTCGCACTCTATCTCCACAATATATTCCGCTCTGCTTATCTTTGTGAGGTCTATCTCCTTTGCCTCAAGCTTATGCGCGGCATAGAACATGAAACCAGGCGGCATAGCGCGGTTAAGCTCTCTGACTATCGCATCCGCGTCAAGCTCGGTAACGAATCCGACCTTCATATACTCGCACTCGCTTGTGACCCCGACCGGCATGGGCTGCGCGATAGTCATTACCGGATGCGGATTGAAGCCCTGCGAAAATTCGAAATTGAGCGCCGACCGTCTTACCGCGCGATGAAAGCAACGGACAAAATCAAGGTGCGAAATGAACTTTACCCTGTCATCGCGTCCATATTTTAAAATATACTTAGCCATCCGCTTCACTCCCTACACCGCTTCTTTTTTCAAAACACACACCCGTGCCGAATCTTGCCGCGCCGCAGCCTGAGCAATGCTCTCGGCAGTGCGGAGTGGTCGCCGCCCGCTTTGATTTTTCACACTCGCTGATAAGGAAGCTTTTGCTGACACCCACATCTATATGATCCCACGGCAAACCTCTTTGTATGTTCTTTCTCGCGCCGTGTAGAAATCCGGATCAAGTCCGCATTCCGCTATAGCCTCCATCCACTTGTCAAAGTCGAAGAACTCGCCCCACGCGTCAAACTTACAGCCCTTTTCCACCGCTTTTATTATCGCCTTGCAAAGCCGCCTGTCGCCGCGCGCGAACACGCCCTCAAGGTAGCTTGTCTTGTTATCGTGATATGTGTAGCGTATGCGCTTTGACGGCACATTCTCCTTTATAAGCCGCTGCTTGCGTATTAGCTCCTCACGGGAGTTCATGCCCACCCACTGGAACGCCGTAAACGGCTTTGGCACGAACGATGAGGTAGAGATCGTGACATTTATATTCTTTGCTCTCTCCTCCTTTGGAATTGCAAAATACTGATCAAGCACACGTCCGGCAAGCGCCGGTATGCCCTTAACATCTTCGTCTGTCTCTGACGGCAGACCTATCATAAAATACAGCTTCACATTCGTCCATCCACCGGCAAACAGCAGCTTTGTGGACTCAACTATATTCTCCTCTGTTATGTTCTTGTTTATAACGTCACGCATCCGCTGCGTGCCAGCCTCGGGCGCAAAGGTTATTCCTGTCTTTCTCACCTTCTGCACCTTTTCCATAAGCTCCAACGAAAAGTTGTCTATTCGCAGCGACGGCAGGGAAAGACCTATCTTTTTTTCCTCCGTTATTTTAAGCAGTCCGTCCGTAAGCTCCGGCAGTCCCGAAAAGTCACTCGTTGAAAGCGATGCGAGCGATATCTCGTCATAACCGCTGCACGAGAGCAGTCTGTCGGCAAGCCCTAAAAGAGTGTCCGGCTTGCGCTCACGAAGCGGACGATAGATATATCCCGCCTGACAGAAGCGGCAACCGCGCATACAACCTCGCATTACCTCCAGCATAACGCGGTCATGCACGACCTCTCCAAACGGCACGATTATCGTATCTGGCGCGTATGTCGCATCAAAGTCCTTCACAACGCGCTTTAAGACCTTTTCCGGCGCGTTTGGATTATTGGGTGTTATGCTCTTTATTGTCCCGTCCTCGTTATAATCGACATTATAAAATGACGGAACATATATCCCGCCTATCTTTACAAGCCTTTCAAGCAGCTCGCGCTTTGATTTCCTGCCATCGCGCTTCCACTGCTTTAAGACCTCCATTGTCTCATGTACCTGCTCCTCGCCCTCTCCGAGCATGAAGAAATCGAAAATATCCGCTATCGGCTCGGCATTATACGCGCAAAGTCCGCCTCCGTAAATGATCGGATGCTCCTCGCCGCGGTCTGCCGCAAGCACCGGTATTCCGGCAAGATCAAGCATATTTACGATATTGGAATATGAAAGCTCATATTGCAGCGTGAAGCCGAGAATATCAAAATCCTTTACCTCATCGCCGGATTCGAGCGCGAACAGCTTCATGCCATGCTGCCGCATCTCCTTCTCCATATCGTCCCACGGCGCAAAAACACGCTCACACCAGGTATCGGAGCGTGTGTTAAGCGTGTGGTATATTACCTTAAGTCCGAGATGCGACATAGCTATCTCGTAAACATCCGGAAAGCAGAAGCCGAAGCGTATATCCACACTTTTTGCGTCCTTGATAACGGCGTTCATCTCGCCACCGGTATAACGGGTCGGCTTCATTACTCCCGAAAGTATTTTATCCTTCAGTGTTATCATCTTTTGTGTTTTTACCCTTTATAAAAAATCCGCTTATCTTATCCACCATATCCGGCGCATAGTCTATGAGCTTATCCACCGCAGTTGACTGCTCCTCAGTCGTCACAAACCTGACGCTGCCGCTTTTTGTGACAACAAGAAAGCCCTGCGGCTTTATCGACGCGCCTGCGCCCACACCGCCGCCGAACAGGTTGTTACCATCCTTATCGGTCTCCTTGAATTCACTTCCGCCGCCGCCGACGCCAAAGCTTACCTTTGTTATAGGTATTATCATCGTGCCGTCCGGCGCTGTGACAGTCTCTCCGATAACGCTGTCAGACGAAAACATACCGTCAAGCGAGGTTATCGCGGTTTGTATCAGTTCCTTGATCGGATTTGCCATTTTTTAAACCCTCCATTTTTTGTTCTGTGTTTTGTTCCTTTTTATTATCTTTTTTATTTTGCAAAAGCATTTTCACAAAGCCCCATATAAGCGGCAGAGCATACCACAGCGCAACAACTGCCAAAGCCAAAACATTAAATATACTTGTGCTTATTTCCACCTCATCCTCGGTGAATATATGAGGCTCATTAAATGCCGGTTTAAGCTTTACGCTGTGACTGCCAAGCCGCATATATCTATCCATAAGCCCCACCGCGCCGAATATCACGGAATTTGCCGCGCCGAATATAAGCGCGGTCTGCATAGCATCATCAAGACCTATAACAAGCCTTATTTTCAGCTTATTGATCTTTATCATCCGTTTTATGATATATCCAAGAACAGCCGCGATCAATCGCTTTATTTTCGCTCGGCTATCCCACGCATACGAGACTATCGCGCCTATATCAAGCTTTTTTTTAGGTTTCTTTTCAGCTTCTTTTTCCGGTTTCTCCTTCTTAGGCTTCTCCTTTTCCGGCTCTTTCTTCGGTTTCTGCTTATCTCCGCCGCGCGGCAGCTTTATTTTTATAAAGCCGTATTTCAGCTCAAGATCAAATTCTGTCTCGCTCTCGTGCCATCTGAAATATATACCGCAGCTTATCGGGATCAGCGATATGACGGCAAGGAGAATCAATACCGCCGCAATAATGATCCGTATAATCATACGTTTTCAATTTCCTCTAACGTCATCTGCTCGCCCTCACTCAGCATCTCGGGCAATATCTTTTCAAAATTTATCGGCGGCAGATCGCGCGGCGTGCGCAGTCCGAAGCAGCGCAGGAACGTGTCCGTTGTCCGGTACAGTATCGGTCTGCCCGGCGCGTCAAGCCGTCCGGCTTCCTCTATAAGTCCGCGTTCATACAGCCTGTTGACGCATCCGTCCGAGTTCACGCCGCGGATCTTCTCTATCACACCGCGCGTTACCGGCTGCTTATACGCTACTATCGCAAGCGCCTCCATTGCCGCGTTCGACAGCGGCTGATTTCGCTGCTCGCCGAGTATCTCTCTTATATATGTGTAGTATTCCGGTCTTGAGCACATCTGATACCCCTCAGATATCTCGATTATGTTAAAGCCGCGGCTGTCACGGTCATATTCCGCCTTCAACGCCTCTGCCGCCGCCTCTATCTCCTCCACTGTTTTATCCAGCACCACCGCAAGCTTGGACGCCTTTACCGGCTCGCCCGCGGCAAATAATATACCCTCAATGGCATATTTTATTTTATCCATCTGTTACGCAGCCTTTCCTACTGAAATTATAAAGTCTCTTTTTTTTGCGTCATAATCGGCTCGTATCCTCCGCGCTTTTATCATCTCAAGCACTGCTAAAAACGTCGCTATCATCTCAGGCCGCGAATCATCCTCGCCAAACAGACTCTCAAAGCGCACCCTGCTCTTTTTCCCGAGTAATGTAATTATTTTGTCCGACATCGCGCTGACTGATACCTTTTCGCGTCCGACTATTTTATAGAACGCGCTCTTCTCCGGCTTTGCCCTTCTTACCCGCCGCTGCATTATGCTGCCGAACGCATCCGCAAGCTCCTGCAGCTCGTGATGCCGGCTGTACTCCGGCACAGGAAATTTTATCTTTTCCTCCTCGCGGAAAATCATGTATTTAGATGAGAACTCACTCTTACGCATCTCCAAAGACGCTTCCTTGAACTGCTTGTATTCATACAGCCGTCTTGCAAGCTCCTCGCGCGGATCCTCTTCTTCCTCCTCCTCGTCACGGGGCAGGAGCATTTTTGATTTTATATATAAAAGCTGAGACGCAAGAACTATAAATTCGCTTGTATCGTCAAGCCTTGACTTCTCTATTCCTTCGATCGCTTCAAGATACTGATCCGTTATCTCCACAATGGGTATGTCCCATATACTCACCTTGTTCTTTTTTATCAGTGAGAGCAGAAGATCGAGCGGTCCCTCAAAGCTATCGAGTGTATACCTGAACTCTTCCATCAGATCACCGCCATAGCGATAGCGTTGCAAATGTTAACAATACCTGTCATAAAGAATTCCACACCCGTTCCGATGATATGTCCGAACGCGCCGGTAAGTGACAGCACTATTATTAGAATGAAGCTATAGCGTTCATACTGCTGAAGCTTAAAGTATGCCTCGCTTGACAGAAAAATCCCCAACACGCGAGAGCCGTCAAGCGGCGGTATAGGTATAATATTGAAAACAAGAAATGATAGGTTTACATAAGAAAACAAATAAAGAAAGTTGCCTATTGAATTTGCCGCGTTCATAGATATAGCACCCGTCTTGTAGCTTATTATCAATATTATCGTATATATGAGCATCGACACGAACGCCATCAGAAGATTTGAGAGCGGTCCTGCCGCCGCGGTTATCGCCATGCCCCATTTTGGATTTTTATAGTAGCGCGGATCGATCTGCACAGGCTTAGCCCAACCGAATCCGGTAACCACCATCAGCAGAGCACCGACAGGATCAAGATGCGCAAGCGGATTTAGCGTGAGCCGCCCTGTAAGCTTCGGTGTCGGATCGCCGAGCTTAGATGACACAAATCCGTGTGAAAATTCATGGAAGGTGAGCGCGATAAGCACTATCGGCACCATCATTAATCTCTGTATTAAATATGAAGCTGAAAACATTTTCTTCCTCCATTGATAAACTTATATTAATCTGATTATATTATACAATAATATCAAAGCCTTGTCAAGATAAAAAGAAGCTACGGTTTTTGAATGAGTAAATTATTTGTGAATATAATCGAAAATTTCAGTTTATCGGGCTGATGTTTGAGGTTCGGCTCTGCTGTCCCTGCCCCGGGGCAGGGTGGCGCGGCGACGATAGGAGCCGTGACGGGTTGGGGGCAGCGGCAGAGATAGATTACATCTAAAACCACTAATTTATCTCGTTCGTTAGTGTCGTAAACCCCAATCCGACCTTTGCGAACGAGTTCGCAAAGCCCACCTTGCCCCAGGGCAAGGACAGCGGAGCACCGCCTATAGAATGCACAAGGACAGGCTGCGCCCACCCACTAACTCCCCTATAAACTGAAATTTATCGGGCTTTCAAAGCCCGGAAAAGGAGCAACCAAAATCACCGTCACGAAAAAAAAGCCGCCCTGCTTTTTGGACGGCTTCGTTGTTTTCTAATCTATTATTTAACGATAAACGCATCTATCTCAGCCATGAATGCTGATGCATCATCGGTATGTACCTCTACCTTGATCGGTTTTGATAAATCGAGGCTGAATATACCCATAATGGATTTAGCGTCTACAACATATCTGCCTGATGTAAGATCAACATCAAAATCATACTTGCTTACTGTGTTAACAAAGTCCTTTACATCATTGATCGAACTTAAAAGCATATTAAATGTTGTCATAATAAATCTCCTCCTCTTAACCGTTTTTTGAACCGTCGTTATTGGGTTCTCTCTGCTTTTTTGCTAATAGCCGAACACTTTTTTTGCCGACTATGGGTGTATAATACAATATTTTTTTTATTTAGTCAATACCTATTGCAAAACTTTTTTTATTTTTATATAATAGTGCTAAATAAAAAATGGATTTGAGGTTTTAACTATGAAAAATGTGGCATTTTATACTCTCGGCTGCAAAGTGAATCAGTATGAAACAGAGGCTATATCTGAGCTGTTTGAGGATGAAGGCTATTGCATTGTTCCCTACTCCGACAAGGCGGACATCTATATAATAAACACCTGCTCCGTTACCGCAATGAGCGACCGGAAATCACGGCAGATGATACGGCGGGCTAAAAAGACGAATCCGGATGCAGTGATCGCCGTGATGGGCTGCTACTCGCAAACTGCACCGGATGAGATCCTTGATATAGATGGAGTAAATCTCGTGCTCGGCACAAAAGACAGAGCCTCTGTTCTAAGGCTTACAAAGAAGCTTACGGCATCGGACAAGGTCAATGCCGTCACGAGCGTTAAGGATAACCACACCTTTGAGGCGCTTAATGTTCGCCGCTGCCTTGACCATACACGCGCATATATAAAGATACAGGACGGGTGCTCGCAATTCTGCTCCTATTGCATAATACCTTATGCCCGCGGTCCGATACGCAGCCGACGCGAGGAGGATATCATAGCTGAGGCACAAAAACTCGCCAATGCAGGCTTTAAAGAAATAATACTCACCGGCATACACGCCGCATCCTACGGCAAGGATCTCGGCAGCACATCTCTGGGCCGGCTTATAAACAGAATAGACTCCTGTGAAGGCATACGCCGCATAAGGCTCTCATCCATCGAGCCAATGACACTTGACAACGAATTTATAAAATCCATACGCGGAGCAAAAAAGCTGTGCCCGCATTTTCACATATCTCTCCAGTCAGGCTGTGACGCGACACTAAAACGCATGAACCGCAAATACACCGCCGCAGATTTTGCCGCGATCGTGGACGGACTGCGAAAGGCATTTACCGACTGCGCGATAACAACCGATATAATGGTAGGCTTTGCGGGTGAAACCGATGCCGAATTTGCCGAGACGTTTTCATTCGTTGAAAATCTCGGCTTTGCAGAGGCTCATGTATTCCAATATTCACCGCGCCGCGGAACACCCGCTGCAAAATTCAAGGATCAGGTGTCTCCGGAGATCAAGGAAGCGCGTTCAAAGGCGATCATCAAGCTTACAGATCTCACGCGGAATGAGTTTCTTGAACGTCACATCGGCAAAACCATGGAGATACTGTTCGAGACCCGCGCTTCTGACGGGATGTTTGAAGGCAAGACAACCAACTATATAAATGTTCATGCTCCGTCGGATACGGACATAAGCGGAAAATTTTTGCAGGCGCGGCTCCTTCGGCATGAGAACGGCATAATGTATGGCGAGATAATATGATTATTAAAATGACAATCGAGAATACAAGAGAAAATGAACGATTTTTAAAGAAAATCAAAGATAATTATTATTTTAAAAAATATTTTAAAAAAACTATTGACAAAGCGGACAAATAATAGTAAAATAAAGCACGTTGTAAAAGAAATGACTAATTTAAACGGAGGAAACTTAACATGAAGCCAAATTCAAGTTATTTGCAGAAGCCGGCAGAAGTCGAGAGAAAATGGTATATCATCGACGCTGCAGGCAAGCCGCTCGGCAGAGTTGCAGCACAGGCAGCAACCATTTTAAGAGGCAAGCACCTTCCGACATTCACACCGAATGTTGATTGCGGCGATTTCGTTATCGTTATCAACGCCGCACAGGCTGTTCTTACAGGAAACAAGCTTGAGAATAAGGTTCGTTACTATCACACAGGCTGGGTTGGCGGTCTTAAAGAGATCCACTACAGCAAGCTTATGCAGGAAAATCCCGAGAAGGCTATGTGGTATGCAGTAAACGGCATGCTTCCGAACAACACGATCGGAAGAAAGGCTATTACAAGACTTAAGGTTTACAAGGATGCTGAGCACAAGAACCAGGCTCAAAAGCCGGAAGTATGGCCCGGCGAGATCAAATAAGGGAACAGGAGGATTTTAAACAATGGCAGATATACAGTACTATGGTACAGGTAGAAGAAAATCATCCGTTGCAAGAGTCCGCTTGGTACCGGGCAACGGCAAAATCACTATAAACAAGAGAGATATCGATGATTATTTCGGTCTTGAAACACTCAAGCTCATCGTTCGTCAACCGTTGGTTCTCACAAAGACACTCGGCAAGTTTGACGTAAATGTAACAGTAGGTGGCGGCGGCTTCACAGGTCAGGCAGGCGCTATCCGTCACGGCATCTCAAGAGCACTCTTAGAGGTTGACGCGGAGGCTTATCGCGCAGATCTCAAGGCTGCAGGCTTCCTCACACGTGACTCACGTATGAAGGAAAGAAAGAAGTACGGCTTAAAGGCAGCCCGTCGTGCACCGCAGTTCTCAAAGAGATAAAATTACAATTGCAAACGCTCAAAAATCCCACAACCAAGCGGTTTGTGGGATTTTTCTATGCCCGAAAATCTTTGATGAGTTTGTCCTGATTTGACGAAATTTAACCCAAAATAAATCAATTTGCTGGGGTTTATAAGGGGTGAAAATGCCTTTTTTGAGGTCAATGGGGTTTATAAAAGGGTGAAAATTGAGTCGTTTTTTTGGGGTTAGTATAACATTTTCGACTACTCGTTATTTTCATTTGATGGTTTTGTAAGAATTTGACCGAATTTAACAAAACAAAAATAGTTTTATAGTTTTTCATAATAATTTTTATGAATCACGAAAGGAGGGGTTGTATGTACCAAGTATTAAACTACGATGATAAAGACACCAAAAGAAAAAAGCATAAGCCTACACTTATGCAAATTGAATTTAGCACCTTGAAAAAAATCATATTTACATTTGTTATTATGTCTGTGCTAATAGCATTCGTGTATTTTTATAATATCCCCGATCCTAATATGATTCTTATTGCCGGATTGGTTTTGTGTTCTGCTGTTTTCGGATACGGTGGTGGAATTACGGCAGGCGTAATTATGCTTTTATATACCCTGTTTTTCTTTTCGACGGAACACAGCTTTATCCATTTTACAGAACAGAACATACAAAAGGTGTTTGTGACTATTATTGGAATTGTAGCTGATTTGCTTTTGGTATGTTCCTTAAAGCGTGAAGAAATAAAGGCGTTTAAAGATGTAAAATTTCTTACCGAAAAATTGCAGAACGAAAACGAAAATCTGCAAATCATTTCAATGCAAGATGTTTTAACAGGACTTCAAAACAGACTTGCACTACGACGGGACTATGATTCGTATAAAAACCGTGAGCTTACAGTTATGATGCTTGATTTAGATAATTTCAAAATAATCAATGATACTTACGGTCATGCTGAGGGCGACAAAGTTTTGAAAAAAACAGGTGAGCTTCTTGCAAAAACTTTTGGCAAAGATTATTGCTACCGATACGGCGGTGATGAATTTCTTGTCCTCTGCCCTGACTTGTCAGAAAGTGAATTTATAGAAAAGCTCAACGACATGATGAAATCAAAACCAAGTTTTAATATAAATGAAATATCTGTAAATGTAGAGTTTTCATTCGGTTATGTTCACGATTTAGTGAGAGATATAGAAGATTTAAGACAGTTCTTTTCTCTTGCGGATCAGCGTATGTATGCGGCAAAAAATGCCAAGCAATAATGGTCTTTATATATAATATAATGCTTTTGTAAGCGTGTTTACTTTGCTCTTTTTAAGAGATAGTGAACACGCTTTTTTTATTGCCAAAATTTTAAAGAAAGGAAGGAAACAAAAATGCTTTACAACAAATGCGATGACCGTAATAACCAAAGCGGTTGCTATGATCCGACTGCGTACAACGCATTAAGAAAAATTAAAAAGGATGAACGCAGAGCACTCATTCAAAAAATGAATGCCCTTGCCAATCAAAACGGTTATCAGATTATCAGTATTATTAAACTTCGTGAAATAGACTTTTAAATGGTTTTTATCCTGAATGAAAGGAGGTCCAGGAGTTGTATGAATATTTTTACGGAGAGCAATCCAATCAGTTTTCTTTTTACAGAATACCCAAAATTCTGTTTACCGACGAAAACTTTAAAAACATATCATCGGAAGCAAAAATTCTGTACGGCATACTGCTTGACAGAATGAGCCTGTCACAGAAAAACGGTTGGACAGACGATTGCGGCAGAGTGTATATAGTTTTTACCGTTGAAGAAATAATGTCCTCTCTCGGCTGTCAGAACCAAAAGGTAAACAAACTTATGTACGAGCTTGAAAAAAAATGCGGTCTTATTGAACGCAAACGGCAAGGTTTGGGAAAACCAAATCTCATATATGTTAAGAATTTTATTGACAATTCAAAATCACACATCAAGAAATGTGAAAATCACACTTCTGGAAATGTGAAAAACACAAATCAAGAAATGTTAAAATCACACGCTAATAATACTGATATAAATAATACTGATTTTAATGATACTGATAATCCTTTCCTTCCGGAAACAGATGAGGATGAAAGAGCGAAATACAAAGAACTCATAAAAGAAAATGTTGAATATGAGTTTTTAATCAGAAATTATCCGTATGACACAGACACCATAAATGAGATGCTTGAACTGATTTTAGATACAGTTTGCTCTAAACGGCAGTATATACGAATAGCCGGAGACGATAAGCCACATTCGGTTGTAAAAAGTCAACTGCTCAAAATTACAAGTGAACATATATCGTACTGTATTGACTGTTTGAAAGAAAGTACATCAGATGTCAAAAATATCCGTCAATACATACTTGCCACTTTATATAATGCTCCACTTACCATTTCCAATTATTACGGAATGAAAGTAAGACACGATATGGCAACAGGATAATTACCTTTGAACAATTAGGCGTTGACAGGCTTTATGTGGACGAAGCACACGCCTTTATATGACATTATAAAAGATTTCAGGCAAGCCATTGTTGAAGGACTTGAAAATAATATAGATGTTAATAAAAAGTATAAGATTTTAATTACAGGTCATAGTTTAGGTGGTGCTGCTGCAAATTATTTAGCTGCACGCTTACCTTCTAAAATGAAAAAGAATCATTCAAAAGATGACATTTACTGCTACACATTCGGTGCAATAGATTCTATCGTTTCCGATGGAACCGTTTCCGATGGCTATGAAAACATTCATAATATTACGAATTTTAACGATAGCTTCGGACCGGATGGGTGGCCGATATTTACCGCCAAAGGTAATACACGATACGGAAAATTCGGGCATATTGATCTGTTTTATAAAGATATAGACAAGGGTGCGTTTGGTTCGTTTGAAAATCATAAAATGTACACATATCAACAGGCGGTAGAAAATAATGAAGTTTATTATGAAAACCGTGCGTGTCAAAAAATAGTGGGAATACATTGTCCCGTAGATGTTGTTGTATATGCCAATGGTTCTGTTGTAGGCAAAGTAACAAATAATGTAATTGATTACAGTAATACATCTATTCCAATATGTGTAGTCGGAGATGAAAAGTACCTACTGTTGGAAAGCGATATTGAATACGATATACAAATGTCGGCATTTGATGATGGTACTATGAGCTATACCATTTCTGATGCTCAGACAGGCAAAGATGCAAAACAGTTTGATAATGTTAAACTGACAAAGGATAGAGAATTATATAGCAGCATTGATAACGAACAGGACACATCTCAAATCAAATTGTTTGCTGAGTCTGATGACGGGGAAAGCATATTAGAAGTAAAAGAAGATGGCTCCGAATGTGTCAGTAACGAACAGACTGCAATAAGGAAATCAACAGGCAGAACAAATTCACACTCTCAAACTTCCGATGAAATTCAAGTCATATTAAATAACAGAAAAATTAATTTTGATGCAATGCCATTCATAGAAGATGACAGAACTCTTGTGCCGATAAGAGCTATAACCGAAGCAATGGGCTGTGATGTAACTTGGGATGATGTTTCAAGGACTGCCATCATTGAAAATGAATTTGGTAGAGTGTTAATACAAATTGATTCCAATGTGCTTAAACGAACAGATAAGACCGAAGAATACAACAATGAGTCCGAAACCGAGTCAATAACTTTAGATACAAAAGCAAGGATAAAAGATGACCGCACATTTGTGCCACTAAGAGCCTTATCGGAGGCTTTTGGTGCAGAGGTTTTGTGGGATGGCAATACCAGGACTGTGACTATAAATTACGATAAACTTGAGATAGTAGAATTTGTGGATGCCTGTGTAGAGAGTTGCGCAAGACAAAATATTGCCGAAAATGAACGCAAATGGGGATCATATACCGGACCTCTCACTAAAGAAAAGCTATCAAAGGTGACTGAAATTGTCAGCAATACATTTACGAATTCTTCAACTTATCTAACAGCAAAAATTGTACGCCTTGACGATATAAAGAAATTACCTAACATAGAAAAAATAACTTTATCACACTATGGAAAAACAGATATTGATATATCTCCGTTAGCCTTTAAAAGAGATTGGAAGGAAGTTAATTTTTACAATACATATATAAATGATGATTCTGTACTTGACAAAATAAATGTGAGTGACAGTATCACATTTCCAAATATTTATATATATTGTAATTTTGCAAAAAACACGAATACAGGATTCAAGAACTACAAACAGGCATTAACGGCATACAGAGACACTATTCAAGCGGTTGATAATGCATTAAATACTGCTAAATCCCAAAAAACCGAATATGATAAATACAAG
The DNA here is from genome assembly GCA_017404065.1 of Clostridia bacterium. Taxonomy (GTDB): domain Bacteria; phylum Bacillota; class Clostridia; order UBA1381; family UBA1381; genus Ornithomonoglobus. The sequence goes on along the minus strand of JAFRDB010000132.1, from coordinate 44,669 downwards.
GCACTGCATGATTACATTATTAATAGCATTGATTATGACTATGATGAGGTTACTAATATCAGATCCAAAACAACTCCTAACACGCTGTACATCGGATTAGTAAAAGGCAAAGGAATATGTTACATATACGCAGATATATACAAATATCTATGCAATGAATTGGGATTGTATTGCGAAACGGTAAGTGGCGATGCAAAAGGAATATTGTATTCGGGAGATACTCCATCATGGGGTTTCGGTCATGATTGGAATATTGTTCGAATCGAAGATAATTATTATCATGTTGATGTCACATGGGACGATCCTTTTCCCGGTGGAAGCTTGAGATATGAGTATTTTATGCTCTCCGATAAAGAGTTAAAATCCAAAAACGATCATAAATGGAATACAGATGAATATCCTGCTTGCTTAAAATCCTATCAAGATGGCAGAGAACAAAACAATGCAGTTTTATCTATAAAAGACAAAAGCTCTGCCGAAAGAGAAGATTCTGACGACAATTCATACATATATGAATATGAGGATTCATATGGGACACACATTGCCGGAATACCCATAGATGATATAGAAAGCGAGTATACAGTTACTGTTTATGGGCGTGTAATATGTGGAAACACAATGAGTTATATTTCCAATATAATGGATATTTCCGAAAATTTAGGAGATAAGCTACATATTGTATTTTACGATGTCGATCAAGGCATTAAAGATGTGCAACAATATGCAAAAAATAATATGAACAATGTGCTAACGGTATATTCAGGCGGATATTCGCAAATGTGGGATATTCTGAGTAATGTGGGAATATCTGATTCAATTACTTTCCCCGTTGTTGTATATTCACATAACGGAAATGTAGTAAAAGTTACAACCGCATATCAGGAATATGATGAGATAAATGCAATAATTCAAGATTTAATCAGAGAGAAAGGATAATTTTAAATGAAAAAGTATATAAGCAAACAATTTTTGTCATTTGTTATTGCAGCAATTCTATGTTGCTCTTTAAACGCCTTTGCATTGACAGACGGTGACTGGGAATTTCAATTACTTGATAACGAGGCTATAATAACAGGGTACATAGGCAAAGGCGGAGATGTGGTTATTCCCGAAACTATATACGGGGTGCCTGTTACAGAGATTAAGGGAAAGAATATGCTCGACAGTGCAACATCAATAACATTTCCTTCAACCATAAAAACAATTTATCCTGTTGCACAAGGTTCTAAGAACTTAAAAAAATTAGTTATACCAAATGGCATTGAAAAAATAGAGCCAAAGGCTTTCAGTGGTTGCGTAAATTTGGAGAATGTAGTTTTTCCTGAAAGTCTGCAAGAAATAGGATATACCGCATTTGGCGGTTGTAGCAATTTGACTAAAATTGACTTACCATCAAATCTGAAAAGCATTGAAAGCTGGACATTCCAAAACACTTCGATAAGCGGTAAACTTGTTCTTCCTGACAGTCTTGAAGTTTTGGGTGATTATGCTTTCAGTAATACAAATATAACAGAGGTTTATATTCCTTATATTAGTAACAGGTTTTCTTATGGTGCATTTTCAAATTGCAAATTGTTGAAAAAAGCAATTATTGCTCCTATGAATACATATATACCAGGCGGGACATTCTGTGGTTGCACTTCACTTAAATATATAGATATTCCAAATACTGTTACTGATATTGGTTACATCCCGATTGATGCTGGTTGTTTAGAAGGATCTTTTGAAGGGTGTACATCACTCGAAAATATAATATTGCCTACATCATTGAAAAGCATTAATTGTAATATTTTAAAGGGATGTGTTAATATCAAGGAAGTGATAATTCCATACGGTACAGAAAGCATTGGACAGCGCGGTCCATGGAATAATGAGGTTAGATAAAGATACTTTTAGAAACAACATAAAATTAAGGTTTTAGAGGGCAAACAAACAACAATGTACAAAAATTAAATATTTTATAATTTTGGAATATGATATTTGATGTCATATTCCTTTTATTTTGTCAAAAAAGAGAAAGGATTTATAAAAATGGCTGTATTTAGAATTAAAAAAAACAAAAAATTATACTGTAATGTCAAATCATCATTTAAGAAACACAAATTTGTCTTTAAAGGCAAAGGGACTTTTATCGCTTATGCTTTCACTTCCCGAAGAATGGGACTATACAACAAAAGGTCTGTCTGTAATATGTAAAGACGGCGTTGACAGCATTACAAGTGCAATAAAAGAGCTTGAAGCGGCAGGATATGTTGTACGAGAGAGAGTCCGAAACGAAAAAGGGCAGCTTACTATTGCTGAATATACAATTTTAGAGGAACCTATATCTGTTTTACCTGAACAGGAAAAACCTAAACAGGAAAATCCAATATTGGATAAACCTGTACAGGACAAGCCTATCTTGGAAAAGCACGACCAATTAAATACTAATATATTAAATAAAGATTTATCAATTACTTACGAATCAAATCCTATCCAATCAAATCCCGAAAAAAACAAAAAGAATATGAACGGAATGGAATTGATAGAGAAATACGAAAAAATAATTAAAGGCAATATTGATTATGACATCATAAGTCTTGATAAAGGTGTTGACAAACGGCTTCTTGATGAAATCGTAGAAATACTCGCTGAAACAGTATGCACATCAAAAAAATCTTTGACAGTAGCAGGTGATGATTACCCCTCTGAATTGGTAAAGGCAAAGTTGTTGAGGTTGGACAGTGAGCATATCAAATATGTTTTGGACTGTATGAAAGAAAATACATCAGCTGTCCGGAATATAAAAAAATACTTGCTTGCCGCTCTGTTTAATGCTCCTTCCACTATTGACAATTATTATTTATCAAAAGTCAACCACGATATGTATGGATTGTAAAATATCGTTTATAAATAATTATTTGCCGAATTTGCAAAGTTCATGCACAAAACCGTTGGAAACGCCTGTTTTAGTGTCGGAAAACGGCTCTTATTTCCTTTGTAAGAGCCGTTTTCAACATAGCCTTTATAGATTTCACATCTGAAAGCATAAAGGCGTTTATGCAAGTGTAAACAGGGCAAAATCAACACTTTTTTAACACATAACAAAACGCAGGAGCAATACCGATTGGGTATTTGCTCCTGCGCCGTTTTTTTATTTATAAAGAGTTAAGCTCTTTATGTAATTAGATTACTTATTGCAGCGATAAAGGAATGTTACAATCTGTCCGCGCAGACAGTTGTCGTTCGGGCTGAAGGTGGTATCACTTGTACCGCTGGTAATGTCATTCTCATACGCCCAAAGGACAGAATCGTAATAGTAATCGACTGTCTTAACATCTGTAAACGGATTTTCGCCGTTTGTCTTTTCGCCTTTCATACGGTAAAGGAATGTAACCGTCTGTCCGCGTGTTACGGTGTCGTGCGGGCTGAATTTATCGTCTGCCGTTCCGAACGTAATACTGTTTTCATAAGCCCAAAGAACAGCCTTATAGAAGTAGTCGCCCTCTTTAACATCTGTAAACGGATTTACAGTTGATGTCGGCTCCGGCGAACCTGCCTCACGCCATAAGAATGTAACCGTCTGTCCTCTTGTGCAAGACTCATTCGGGCTGAATGTGGTATCAGTCGTTCCGCTTGTAATATTTTCTTTTGCCGCCCAAAGAACAGCGTCATAGAAGTAATCGCCTTTCTTTACATCGACAAACGGATTGTCATTATCCGCAGGCGGTGTTGCCGGGTCAGTCGGCGGTGTTGTAGGCTCGCCGCCTTCTTTTACAAATACAGGTGTTATCGTTACCTTGCCGTCAGGCATAATAAAGGTATATGTGCCGTTCTCATTCTTTGTAACCTCAAATTCGTTACCGTCCTTATCGGTTACGGTGAGTTTATCAAGTTCATAGCCTTCATCGGGAGTTACGGTAACAGTTACCGTTTCGCCCTTTGACGGATTAGTCTTTGATACGGCTACATTACCATTTGCGCTTGCGCCACCGTTATCTATATTTACCTTGTTGCTTACGCTACTGCCGCCACCGCCTGAATGTCCTGTCGGTGTAGGTTGTTCAGCCGCTTGAACAGTTACATAATAATCCGTTGCTCCGCCAAACGGATAAACCGTAGCAGTCAGCTTTGTTGTTCCTTCGCCTACCGCATATAGTGTGCCGTCTACTACGCTTGCAACTGACGGGTCGCTTGATATAAACTGTACTGTTCCACCCTCGTAATAATCCGTATCTGTGTATGAACCGTTCAGCTCGTAGCTTTCGCCCTCTTTCATCGGTATAGTCAATCTTGTCTCATCAAGGTCAAGCGGAATATCCTCATTATCCATACCAACAAATCTCGGATGTTCAAGCGCTATATGTATATTCGGGTACTGCGACAATACATTATTGTCGGTATCTCTAACCTCAACAGTGGAGTTCAGTCTGCCGTATTTGAGATAACCTTCAATCGGTATGTCAAGTATGTCTATGTCTGTAACCGTTTCGCCTACTTTAACGGGAGGAACAGGAATGTCAAGAAATACCTTATCTTCTGCACCTGTACCATACGCATCAACATATTCCATTACAACTCTTGCATCTGTGGAGCTTATATCGTCCTGCGTGCTGATAACCGTGTCAACATTACCGGTGTTTTCTACATCATACCTAACCATTATACCGAGCATTGTCTGGAAAGCTCTAACGTCATGCAACACATATTCCGGCTTAAACTCTATGCTTTCGCTGTCATACCCGGCTATCTCGTCATAACCTGTCTCCTGTACGGAAATATGCAGCGACAAGGTATCTATACCGTCAAAACTGTCCGGCATCTGCCAATCAAAGTCAATAGGAACGATAGAGGATGGAGTTACTCTCTCGTTTGATGTTGTTTCAAATACAGGTGTATCAGAAACATTGCCGTTCTTAACCTCATAAGCCTTTAAGGTAAAGCCGTTCATAGCCTTTAAGCCGTTGTTTTTTACATCAATGGTAACCGTGTCTTTGCTGCCTGCTAACGGGGTTGTATCATAATATCTGACATCCTTTATCTCCGCCGAGCCCACAGTCTTATACTCGGTTGAAACGAGCTTGATATTTGTCGCTTCTGAACTTGCATTATCAATATCATACTGTGTATTTACCGTAATAAGGTTACCATTTGCATCTGTCCAAACGGCGATACTGTCGTTATATCTGCCGGTGTCAGTAAGCTTCATGCCCTCCGACCAGCTTGAATCAAGCGCAGTTTCTACACCGTCAATAGTTGCTGTTTCCTTGATATATGCGGACGCATACACTTCAAGCGCGGTTTTTGTGATATTTCCGTTTTCATCACGTTCGTCTTCGCCCTGTGTCCACGCGATGAACATATTGCTGTCCTTATCGACAAATACTTTATAGTTCGCATAGCTCGGTGTCATATCGGGGTCTTCCATCGTTGAGAATACGCGTGACTGTTCCATTTCGTAAACTCTCGTTTCGCCGTCACTGTCAGCATTTTGGTCTTTTAATGTTTCATTATCCTCCAAGCCGTTTGTAACAAGGTTTGCAATGTTTATATATCTTATTGTATTTTCGCTCTCACGCCAGAACAGATATGTCTGTTCTCCGTTTCTGACAAGCTGCGGTTCGCTGTCCGCAAGATTATCGTTCGTTATTCTTATCGGCTTATGATTCTTGTGCGCCGCAAAGTCATAAATCTGAATATACAGCTCACGGTCAGCCATAGTGTCTATGTTGTTATCAATATCAATCGTGTAAGTATAAACGCCCTTGCCGTCATAGCTTACTGCGTCAAAGTCAATAATTCTCGGACTGTCGCTGTTTGTTGTTCCCGAAAGCTCGGCTATCTTCGAAACAACAAATCTTTCCCCTGTCGCCATAACACTTTCATTATCAGATAGCTTTTCGGTTACCCAGCCGTCTGCATTATTGTGAAGTCTGCACATCAGTTTTGCGCCGTTAGTTGTCGGTGACGCTATCGTCAGAAGATTTGCACCAGCTTCACTTCCAACGCTGTCCTTATATGCGTCCCCTGTATTTACATCTGTAACCTCTGACTTTAAGTAATAAACTGCATAATCGCCTGTAACTTCATCATACAGACCTACGGGGTTTGCGTTATAGAATTCATCGTTTGTAAGCTGTTCAATCTCTCCGATTTCAAGCGTGTCCTTGTCAATCGTTGTACTAAAGACATTCATGCCCTTGAGGTAATCTTTTGAGTCTGTACGGTTATCACCGTTATTTCTTGAAGTCCAGCTTACAAGTATCTTATCGCCTATATCGCAAAGGCTTGGCTCAAAGTCGCCCTTTGTTGAATTTGGATCGATTTTAACGGAGTCTTGCGCGCGCCAATGTCCATTGTCATAGACATTGTAAACAAGCGATGTTCTGTCATAACCGCCCTTTGCGGTGTCGTTGGCAATATATACAAGGAGTATCCTGCCGTTGCCTATATCCATCAGCTGAGGGGAAGCGTTTTCATAGCCGCCCTCGCTGAGTATTGTTGTCTTATCCTTTTCAAAGGTACTCATTAGCTGTACGGCGTCCTTATCGGGCAGCCATACCTCGTCTTTGCCGCTGCCCTTTCTCAGAAATGCGCCGTATTCGTCTGTCTGTATGTCGGATGTCTCCTCCGATTCAAACAGGGACATCAGCGATGGATTATCGTCTTTCAGCTTGTCAATATCTTCATAGTATCCAAAGCGCTTATTGGCAAGCTCCAGCGTCGGAGACGGAATGGAAAGCAACACCAAGTCCACCCATATTTTAAGCCCTACAGTGATCTGCAGACCGACAGGGTTAATATCGTATGTTTGCGTAATCGTCGGGTAATAGATGAAGCTTGCGCCTATAGACGCACCGCCTCTTATGCCAAAGGTACCCGCAATGCCCGCACCGACATATACATTCAGTATGCCATTTGCCTCAATAAGGAAATCAAACAGGACAGAATCCTGTATTTTCTTATCCCCGGATTTGATCTCCTGGAAGGTCACATCCTCGTATTCAATGGCGCCGTCACCCAAGGTATCCTTCGTCTTTCTCTTCGCTCCGATGTTGATATACGCTGCAAGCTGACCGTCAACCCCGAAGTAAACAGGCACCGGACCTATTGCCCCATATATGACAATACGGAAATTACCAAGCGCACCGAGCATGGCTCCGCCGCCTATGAATATCAGTTCGGTTTCCTGCGAGTGCTGATCGTCAAGATGTGTAACACTTTTTAAGCCGAAATCAAGGTATATGCCGAACATCGGATATACGCCGCCGTTTGCGAAACCGACAACATCCTTAGGTCCTACTACGCGCCCCCAGGTCTTGACCTTGTCAAACTCATGCGCTATTCTATCGGGTGTAAAAGGCACCTTATGCTCTGTGCCGCCGTCATCCGTGCCGCGATCCTCAATTCCCTTTGCATATCCCAATCCAAGTCTGAAGCCGCCCTCAGGAAGCTCGGAGATCGAAAGCGTAACACCTTTAATTAGGAATGTGGCGTTCATGGAGCCAATCGCCGGAAGCGTCAGGAACTGATCAAGGTTGCCGTCAAATATATCAAAATCGTGTGTCGCCGGCTTTTCGGTATTGGTCGTTGCCAAGGTATAGCCCGTGTAAACATCGGGGTATATCGTTTGATTAAGCGAGTCTAACTCCACAAGCTCGCCCTTCTCATTGTACGCCTTGCCGTTGCCCTTAACTCTGTCTGTTGTAACGCGTATATATATTTTATCGCTTGAGGTGTAGAGATGACTTTCATCCTTTTTGAAAGTTTTTGACATTTCCCATACGGACATTTTATTTTTTTTGTAAGTCTCCTTGACTTCACCCTCGACAACGGAGCGTTCCCGATTTGTGACAGGATCATAAATGACAAACTCGACCCTTTTAACCGTTTCCGTTCTCTCCTTTCCGTCTGAATCGGTATAGGTGGAGCCGTTGTTCATAATGGTAGCCTTCATCCTTGTAATATCGTCGCTGATTAGCGCAACATTGCCATTTTCCACACCGTTTGCATTTGTCGCTACGAACGCGCCGGCGTGCGGCACCCTCGAATCGACCGCAGAGACCTTTATATCACCTATGGAGACGATTCTTATATCTCTCATTCCGACCTTTCCGATATCCATTTTTTCTGTTTTAAAATTCTTAAGGCATACCGTTCTGTATTTCACATTCCCGCTATCCTCTATTTTATAGATCACATAGTCGCCTTGGATTCCGTCAAAGACGTTCGTGGTGAACGTTCCGTCTTCTCCCGAAATACCATAGCGGTTTTGATCGAGATAGACATACAGCCCGCTTGCCGGACGCCATGAGGCGCCCTCTATCAGACTTGCCAGCGAGATTTCACTGTAATGTGCCGTGCCCGTGATGGCATATTGATTCGAATCGGACTTTTGGGGTGTGAGATATATGATATTGTCTTCCTTTTGCTCCTTTGTCTCGAAATAGAAGGTGGGCTGACTATAGTATTTCTGATCGTTAGCCGGCTTCCATACCGGGACATATGCGCTGTAGAAGGTTTCCGCCTCCATTTCGATATAGTCATTCAAAGAAAACCCATCACGAGGAACGATGGTGTAATCTCTGTAGCTGCCATTTACTTTGTATGGTTTTGTGAATATCCCCCTATCGGTGTAAAAATATCTTATATCTTTTTCAGCAACGCGGACGATAATCTCGTTGTCATATTTTTCATAATTGACATAGGCGTCAACGCTTGAGGAGTTACAAATCATTTTATAGCTGTTTTGTCCTGCATTATATTTTGGCTTGTTATCATCATCTTCTTCGCCCGCACGGGTAGCGGTTTTAATAAGTCTTATACGGCTGGAGCCGTAGGTGCGCCGATATTGGCTCCTGATCGATTGCGTGAAGCGCAGCGTATCACCTTTGTGGACAGATATTATTTCCGTCTCCTTGTAGGGAACTTGTGTGGGTTCATCTGTTTTCGGTGCTTCTACTTGGACAACATTCCATTTGAGCAGGTCGTGGTTGTTTGAATCATATAAGGAAGAAACACGATCGCCGTCTTTTGATAGAGCAAGCCCCGCCGGTTTGGATATAATGCGGTAAAGCTGATTTCCCCAATTATTTTCGTCTTCCACTAAGCTGAAAAGTTGGGAATCAGCGCTGCTTTCGGATTCAAGAATCGCATAATTTCCGCTTGAATTAGGAAACAAGAGGTTCACTACACGATCATTATATACGCTTTTAATTTTAAAATAACCGTTGCCCACATCAATAAACTCCCAGCGGCATAATTCCTCATCAAAGGTAGGCAAACATCGCAAAGACTGTGGCAGTTCTCTTGTTGCGCTCATATATAACTGGGGCTTTCTGGCGCCTTGGATCGTGTATATGCCCATGGAACGCGGAGCGTATTTTTCCACTTCCACCAGCTCCCATGTGCAAAAGACGGAGCCATCTTTTGCACCATGCGTCAATTCATTGGAATCGGTGCTCCAGCGGATACACTGCTGACCATCCGAAAGCTTGCTGACAATCATATAGTTCCCGTCTGATGCTTTTTCAAGCCGAAAGCGCTGATAGAGCGGATTCCAGTTATCACTCTGGTTATATATTAAATCAGAGCCGTCCTCGCTATACAAGCCGATATGAAGCAATGACTCAAGTCCTACATTTACTATTTCATAATAGCCGTCGTCTGCCACCTCAAAGCGCCATTCGGTCATTGTGTCCGTATTTTCCGCCTTTGTAGTCTTATTCCAGTTGTCTTTTGCTGTCAGAAATTTATATGTACCCGGTATCTTAATCATATAGGTTGCGCTCATATCCAACGCAGTGTCCCCGTAGTTTAATGCAAGCGATGCTCTTTCGTCATTATGCAGTGTCACTGTGGCATCGTAATAATCAAAAATCGGCTGCACCGTAAACTGCCCCTTTATGCGGTTTCCGCCATTGGAGGCAAAATTGATATAGTCAAGGTTTTGTCTGATAAAACTATTGCTGAGATCAAAGGATACAGAGGTTGTTCCCGATGACAATCCGCTCTTGATCACCTTTGATTTGCCATTGGTCGGATTGATAATTTCCAGCCCCGAAATGTAGGCGTACTTGCTCTTTGTCGTAACGGTTACCTGTTCGCCGCTGAATTTAACGGCTGTGCCGCTGCCCTCCTCGTCTGCACCTCTCAGAGTTGCTTGCGTGGCGTCCTCCAGTTCGGGAATATTGGTATTATCCACATAATCGCCGTTTTCGTTGAGATATTGAAGCGGCTTGGTAGCCAGTGTGATCTCAAACGGACGCAGAATCGGCTTTATAGCATGAATTTTAAGCTTTGCGGCACGACTCAAATAACCCAAATTTTGAGAAACAGCAATTTGCAAATATCGAAATGCGATCTGCTGCGGATATACTTCTGTAGTTGTCCTGTCCCATCTCTCCTCAGAGTTTTCCCAAACTGTATGCCAGTTTTGATCATAGTATATTTGCACTTCATTATCAGACGAGCATGGTGACCCGGATTCCTTCGTCCAGTCTATCTGATAGCCGTCATAATCATAATGGGTATAGGTGTCCTTAGTGTCCCAGCTGGCGCGTGTCCATGCTTTATCAGCCCAGGTTGTGCTCGCATAAAGAATGTAGTCGTCGCCCTCAGCTCTGGCATAGCCGTTAGATGCCGCGCTTGAGGAATAGGGCGTTTGATGATCCAGCGCTTCCGTGTTCGATGCATTGACATCGCTCACACCCATACTTTCCATCAAGCGAATATCCGAATCCTCTGTCTCCCGGTAGCTTTCACTACCTTTCTCCACAATGCCCTGCGCACCGGAATTTTCGCCTATCGTACAGTTTTGCGCGTCTGAAAGCGTAAGATTAAAGTTTACGGCTGTGTCGATGTATTCGCTCCGCACAGGCACCTTGATCGTTCTCTCGCTTATTCCGTAGGGGAATACAACAGTCGTGTCAACCTGTGAGTAATCTCTGCCGCCCATTGCCGTACCGTCCGAGCTTGTGAGCTTTACAGCCGCTATATCGGTAAGAACGCCGTCACGCCTTATGGTAATGTCGGCAAAGCCGTTTTCGGGATAATATACGCTTTGTGCAAATTCAACTGTCGGCTCCGCCCATTCCTCGTCATCTTCAATAACGGCAGTTATGCCCTTTATCTCGCTTATAACCGCATTATCGCTTTCAGGGAACAGGTTTGCGAGGAACATTTTATTGCCCTCCGCATTGCTATTGTCTTTGGGAAGTATCTCAATGACTTTTTCAGTTTCGCCCTCCGCAAAGTCAAGAACTATGTACGGACTGTCAAGCTGTTTTGCAAGCTCCTCCAGCTTATCTTTTGAGTAATCACCTATAATGGCTCGGCCATCCATTGTGCCGCCGTCCATAGGAGCGCTGTCGTCCTTTAGTCCCGTTGCTTCCTCAAACGCAGCGGATAGGCTGCCTTGCTGTTCGGCTGCTTCGCTCAGAATTTCCTCGCCTGTTTTGCCTGTTTCTGACGATTTTTTCTCTACATATTCCTGTATTTCGCCCGACAAGTCCTCAGATAGAGATTGAACGCTCTCGTCATACATCTCTTGGATTTCCTCGTCGGTCTTGTCAAGAGCCGCAATCTCGTCAAGCCCGTTTACCTCATCGAGCTTGCCGTCGTTCTCCTGTGCTAACGAGTAGATTGAATTTGAAGTTTTGAACAGTCCGGTGTTCTCCACATCCTTTTCAAAAAAGCCCTTGTCGGGTACCTCTATCGTGTAGTCCTTGCCGTATTGCGCTGTTATGTCCAATAGCGTCAGTCTTACGCTTGCGGCCTCAAGATTGTCGCCGCCGCGCTTAATAGTCGCCGCATATTTCACGCCGGCGCCCTCAGTCATATTGATGTTGGGTGTTGCAACATAAAATTCTCCGCTATTTTTAATTTCATCGGAGACAGCGTCGTTTTCCTCTGCATAAATTGTCTCGGCATAAGCATTTACAGAAAATGCCGGGAACAGTGAAATTATCATGCTAAACGCAAGTATTGCGCTCAAAATTCTTTTTCTTTTTTTCATTGTCAGATTCCTTTCTATATATTTCTTTTTAATTTGTTACGCTTTTTCTCATTGCAGTTAATGGCCTCATAGAATTTAAAGAATCCCATAAGAAAAATCTTGCTTCATTATTGTATAAAAATTCTATCTTGAGTTTATCCCTCGACGGCACAAATATTTCATCTGTTTTCCCGTTTACATACATATTATTTTTATATTCGCCCCATATTCCCACAGCAGAAAAATCATCAGATGTATTATTATATATAATCAGCTCGTTAGCATTTATCTGCGAAACATAATAATCTCCAATTCTGTCATCAAGCATTTTCCGAATATTTAATAGCCCGTATCCATATTCAGTATCATATCCAGCATCACCCAAATCCTCGGAACAATTCATTATCAGATTTTTAAAACTCTCCAATGACATATTATTATCTGCCGAAACAAGTATTGCTGCCGCTGCGGAAACAAGCGGCGCTGCCTGTGATGTGCCTTGTTTTATAGTGTAATCATTTACCCCTTGCAGACTTTCATACGACTCTCCCGGAGCAACGACAAATACCGAATCATTTACCTGTGAATAATATGATATTTCTTTTGTGCTTCCTACAGAACCCACCCCTATAACTTCATCATATCCGGCAGGGTAGTATATTATATCATCACCGTCATTACCCACAGAAGCAATTATAATAGCTCCTTTTGCAGCAGCATATTGTATTGCTTCATGTAATGTTTCCCTATCACTTTTTAGACCTAAACTCATATTGATAACCCTACAGTTATAATCATCAACAGCAGATTTAATCGCTTTGGCAAGCATACTAACAGTAGTTTGATAATTACTGTCGAAGCATTTTAAAGCATAAATCTGAACTTTTGGAGCAACACCCATAATTCCAAAGTTGTTATGTTCCGCTGCGATTATTCCTGCCACATGAGTCCCGTGTCCTATATTGTCAGAATAATCATCAGTATTTAATATGTAGTTGTGACCGCCTGCAAGGTTCCCAATAATATCAGTATGCGTATTGCACCCCGAATCAATAATTGCAACATTAACACCGTTTCCGTATGTAGCCAATTCCCACGCAAAGTCGGCTTTTACCATTTCGCTTTGCCAGCTCTGAGTTTCGCTTATGCCAACCGAATTTCGTTGTAGAGTTTTTGTTCTTCTATTGACAGGTTCTATCAATTCAACCATATCATCCGGTTCAACATACTCAACATATCCTTCAAGACCGTTTAAATTATTTATATCCTTTGTGTAATATGTATTATCAAACAGTCTTTCAAACTTTATATCGGGAGGTATAGTATCCGGAACAAATTTTACAATATATCCTCCTGAATCGGCTTGTACTTTAAATGGCGTCATGTAAAAAAACAATGTCACAAACATAATTAAAATGTGTTTTGACACTCATTATCTCCTCCACTCATTTAGAATTTTTAATATATGCTTCAAGTTCATCTGTGTAAATATCAAGGAGTCTTATCACATTTGCAGTTTCATCATTTTCTTTAAAAAACAAAATCAAGCTCAAAAACATATTCCATGTCATTGATTTTTTGCCTGTTTCCAAGTTGGAATATGTTTGCCTTGCGATACCTATAATATCTGCTACATCTGCTTGAGATACTTTGGCTTTTGCCATCAGCATCGCTAAGTTATCTGTGAGCTTGGTAATATATTCTTGCCTAAAACTGTATTTTTCATCTGCACTCACTTTTTTGATTACCCCCTTGAAATAAATAATTATTTAAGATATGCAAATAATAAATTGGGATTGTCGTGTGCTTCGTAGAGTATGCGACTATACGAATACTAAAATCTAAAATATATTGTAACATAATGTCACCTATAATGTCAATATGTATGCAGAGACAAACCTACAATTGACTGCAGAGACAAACCTACAATTGACAAAAAACGAATTTTTTATATGTATATAAAAATTCCTTGCAGTTTTTGTTTCTGCAAGGAATTGTTTTTATGCTTTAGTGGCAATAAAGCGTACCGCCGTTAAGGGTACATAAGTTGTCCGCTGCTTGTGTGTAGTATTCGGGGCGCAGATACATATCACGATATTGAAAGATTGAGTTTATTCTATGTACTCTGCATAGAATTATTTTTTGAAAAAATATAAATTTCTTTAAAAAATTTTTGAAATTAGTTGCAATTTTCGGTTTTCATTTTTTCCTTATTATGAGAGCAAAAACGGACAAAAAGGGTTTGGGAATTTCCCCAAAATATTAAATCAAATTTTACAAGTGTGGCTACACTTGCTGTGCTTGCTACTCAAGTATTCTAAAAATATTTACCTTTCAGGAAAATGTTAAAAAGCAAAAAACTTTTCGACAAATTATATATGGTATAAAACATTGATTTTTACTGTAAGCGTAGCCTTTTTTAAGTGTTTTTGACATATTAACGAAATGCCGTTTTTAAGGTTATTTTGTTGCAGATTGAAATAACAGCACGATGTTTGGAGAAACATGGTACTCCTTTTTCGGAACAACAAGAGTATTTGTTGTATAGAAGATTGTCTTACAGACTTTTTACGAACCTTGACAAAGAAAGCGGATATTCCGCAGTATAAACAATTCAAAAACTTCCCGTATGTGCGAGCTTGGCGGCAGGTGCGCCACGACCTTTGAAATCATTTAAAATGAGTGATAAACACCCGTGCGGCAAAAACAGATTGGCTCTCTGTATGCGATAATACATATACGGTATAATGGTACTCCCGTCTTGAACGCGTCACGGCATTGGGCGGCTCTGTCAGAACGGCAGCTGGGGTGAGATTCCCGTGAGGTATGCTAAAACCTGTTGAATTGTTATTAAAAGTGTTGTAATAGCGGACTTGCTGTTAAACATATTTTTTATAGTAAATCGTTAAAAGGAGGTTTTCCCTTTGACAAGCAATATTGTTAAAACGGAAAAGAAAATTGGAAAAGTAACATATTTTGTCTGTTCATCTCAAAGCGACACGGCAAAAGACACAATAGATAAAAAGGTTGAAAAAATGATAATGAAAGACGTCGGGCAAAACGCCGAAAATCATAAATTCAGATAATAAGCATTGACGGTCAATTATAAAGCACGTTATAATAATAACAAGTACATATTGTTGTTTGTTTGACTGTCAGGAAAGGAGCATTGTTTTATGAAACAGTCAGACAAAATAACGGCTTTATATTGCAGATTAAGTCAGGAGGATTTGCAGACTGGCGAATCGGAAAGCATACAAAATCAAAAATTGATATTACAAAAATATGCGGACGAACACCACTTTATCAACACGAAATTTTTTGTTGACGATGGGTTTTCGGGCGTCAGCTTTGAAAGAGAAGGCTTGCAGGAAATGCTGCGCGAAGTCGAAGAAGGAAATGTAGCTACTGTAATTACAAAGGATTTATCAAGGCTTGGCAGAAACTATCTTAAAACGGGTGAATTGATTGAAATAGTTTTCCCCGAAAACGAGGTCAGATATATAGCAATAAATGACGGTGTTGATACTGCAAAGGAAGATAATGAGTTTACGCCCCTGCGGAATTGGTTTAATGAATTTTACGCAAGAGATACAAGCAAGAAAATCCGTGCCGTTAAACAGGCAAAGGCACAAAAAGGCGAAAGGGTAAACGGAGAAGTCCCATACGGCTATATAGCCGACCCTGATGACAGGAACCATTTGATGCCCGATCCCGAAACGGCACATGTTGTAAAAAAGATTTATGAGCTTTATACAAAAGGCTTGCGTATGTGTGAAATTCAAGATTGGCTGCGCGAAAACAAGGTACTTACCGTATCTGAGTTGAGATACAGACGAACGGGCAGCGCCAGACACCCCAGACCGCAATTAGGCTTAATCTATAACTGGCCTGATAAAACAATTTACGATATTCTTACCCGTAAAGAATATTTGGGACACACAATTACGGGAAAAAGTTACAAGGTATCTTATAAGTCAAAAAAGACAAAGAAAAATCCCGAAGAAAAGCAATATTTCTTTGCAAACACGCATGAACCTTTAATCGATCAGGAAACCTTTGACTTGGCACAGAAGAGAATTGCTACGAGAACAAGACCGACAAAGGTTGATGAAATTGATATTTATTCGGGAGTTATGTTTTGTGCCGACTGCGGATATAAAATGTATGTTGTGCGCGGCGCAAAGACGCTTGAACGCAAGCACGCTTACACCTGCGGAAATTATCGTAACAGGGCAAGACAGAATACCTGCTGCACTACTCATTACATCAGAAAGTCCGTTATCAACGAACTTGTGTTATCGGATTTGCAGCGTGTGATGTCTTATGTTAAATCCAAAGAAAAGGAATTTATACAAAAGGCAACAGAATACGGTGATAAAGAAGCTCAAAAAATCTATGATAAGGAACGAAAGGAATTAGTAGCAGCGAAAAAACGCGAACAGGAACTCGACACTATTTTTCGTAAACTTTATGAAGATAATGCGTTGGGTAAAATTACAGACCGTCAGTTTATTTCTATGACCTCCGGATATGAGGAAGAACACGAAGCTCTTTCTTCCCACATAAGAGAGTTGGAAAACAAAATGACCACCGCCGAGGAACATAAATGCGATGTGGGAAAATTCGTTCAGTTGGTAAAGAAATATACGGAAATAAGCGAATTAACCTATGAGATTGTTCACGAATTTATTGACCGTATTTTAATTCACGAATTGGATAAAGAAACAAATACAAGAAAGATTGAGATATTTTATAATTTTGTCGGAAAAATTGACAGTAATGAAAAGCCTTGTGAAAGCGTATCATATTTTCGTCAAATAGGCGCAGATGTTACAAGCATCGCAACATAAAAAGAAGCGTGATAGCCTACCATACAAAAATGGTTACGCTATCACACTTCAACTAATGATGACGCACCTTTTTCAAACTGCCCTAATTTAAAAAGCATTTATATTCCGGACACCGTACAAACTATACCATCAAACCTTATAAAAAATTCAAACAACTGTATAATATATTGCGGAGAAAACTCAAAGACAGCAGAAGTGTGTAAAAACTGGCGTATTTCATATCTTACCGACAATTCTGTAAACAGCGGAATTACCGTTTATTACAACGGAACAAGAATTTCATTCCATTCGTATGGACAAAATCCAGAACTGCTTGCAAGCCGTACACTTGTCCCTTTGCGTTCAATATTTGAAGCAATGGGCGCTGATGTTGATTGGGACAATACAACAAGCACTGCTATTGCAAAACGAAATAAAGTTGAAATAAGAGTTCAGATTGGTGCAAATGAAATTTACAAAGACGGAAAATCCATTCCTGTTGATGTTCCCGCACAGCTTTTAAACGACAGAACAATGGTTCCCGTCCGTGTTATTGCGGAGGCATTTGGAGCAGATGTACAATGGAATGAAAATGGAAAATGCGTTTTAATTACTGAGTAATAATTTATTCGTTTTTGTGCATACCACTAATGCTGTAAAATCGCATTATGTTCTCAAAAACGCACTAAAACAGAAAGGAAAAAATATGAAAAAGAAATTATTAAGCCTGGTGGCTATAATTCCAATACTAATCATCATTGGAATTGTAAATGTAAATGCAAATGCAAAGACAGTTGACAGGGGCAGCTGTGGGGATAATGTTGTTTGGGTGCTTGACGATGAGGGGACACTAACAATTACTGGTGAAGGAAGTATTCAATACTATGTAAGGTTGCCATTTGTACCGTGGACGGGGTACTATGAGGATATTTATTCTATTGTCATTTCTGATGGTGTTACAGGAGATGGAGGATATGCTTTCAGCGAAATCCGTAATCTTAAATACTTGGAAATAGGAAATGGTTACTCATCTATTGATGATTGGATGCTGCTGTCGGCAGAAAATCTTACAGATATAAAATTATGCAATAGCATAACTAATATTAAAACAGGTGTCTTTTCTAAATGCAAAAAATTAAAAAATGTATATTTTAATGGCAGCGAAGAAGAGTGGAAAAGAATAAAAATTGACGAAGGCAATGATCCCATTTTGTCAGCAACAATACATTTTACAGACAAAAAACAAGGTGTTTCGGAAAGTTCCCCCATTTTAGTGGAACTTAACGGACAACCAATAAATTTTGACCAACCGCCTATCATTATAGACGGTAGAACCCTTGTCCCCCTCCGTGCTATATTTGAAGCATTAGGAGCAACGGTTGATTGGGACGGCACCACTCAAACGGTAACAGCAACAAGAGATAACACAGTAATTAAAATAACCATAGGCGATAATAAATTATATGTGAATAATAATGTAACTGTTCTTGATGTTCCTGCACAGATAATAAACGACAGAACCCTTGTACCTGTCAGAGCAGTTTCCGAAGCGTTCGGGTGTAATGTCGATTGGGACGGTGAAACAAGAACAGTTCATATAACATCGAATAAATATCCAACAAGCGAGAGTGTTTCATCAAAATGGCTGGGTAAATGGGTAGCTGATTCAGGTGAAAGCTTGGATATTTACTCTGTTTCAGAGTTAGGATTAAATGTTAAATTTAACCATTATCTTGAAGATGGCTCCTATATCAGTTCTGATATTGAAATGGTGTTTGATAATCCCGAAAAGACTATAGCGTCGGAGATTGACGGCAGCCATTTATACGGTTGGGAATATACTCTTGTACTTAATGATGAAGCCATCACAATGCAAACACGATATCCGGATCAAGTATATTACAGAGAATAACGCACAAGTTGGAGGATAAAATGAAAAAGAGATTATTAAGCCTGTTTATGATTGCAGTAATGATGTTTGCTTTGGTATCAACAACTGCTTTCGCATATAATTCCGCTTCTGAAAAAATATCACTTGACGAAGCAAAGAGATTGGCAACGGAGTATTACAAAAGCAAATATCCTTTAACAGACGAAACCATAAACTTTTTTGTAAATGATTTTGGGTGGAACAGAAAGGAATTTATTGCAAAATACGGTAGTGTAACTGAAATAGTTGATGAAACCGATGAGGGGTATGTTTTTGTGCTTTTCGGCGGTGATGCCGGAGATATGTATGCGGTAAATAAATTTTCAGGCAGGGTTACACATATTTTCGGGCATTTTCAAGATGATTACGGGATATACCTCGGAGGGTTAAAATATTACGAGGACAAATATTTATATTATTATTCCGAACGATATGCCGATATTACGGGTTCTTTTCAGGACTTGATTATATGCGATATTGCAGAAGATAAAGAGATATGCTATATAGCTGATGTTGCTGAAATAGAAGTTGCAGG
Source organism: Clostridia bacterium (assembly GCA_017404065.1). GTDB lineage: Bacteria > Bacillota > Clostridia > UBA1381 > UBA1381 > Ornithomonoglobus. The sequence continues at coordinate 25,398 of JAFRDB010000132.1, read as the reverse complement.
AGGATATATTTTTACCTTACCTTATAGCGGTATGTTATATCCTTTGCCGCTGACTCGGCATAATCCGGATGGCAGCAATCCGCAGATTATATCGAATGAGGCACGGGATATAAGAGTATATAATAACAATGTTTATTATTCAGCATTAAACACTAATAATGATTATTCCAATTATTCAATGCAGATAAGAAAGTACAATCCCCAAACAGGCACAACTGCAAATCTGACAGATTATTGCTATGGATATGTAAAAGAAATATATAATGACCATGCGGTGTTTGCGGATGCAAACAGCAAGGAAACCATTGTGCGATATAATGATGAAATTAAAATTATTATAAATAATAACAGACTTTCTTTCGACCAACTGCCTATCATTATAGACGGAAGAACCCTTGTCCCCCTCCGTGCTATATTTGAAGCATTAGGAGCAACGGTTGATTGGGACGGCAACACTCAAACGGTAACAGCAACAAGAGATAACAAAGTAATTAAAATAACCATAGGCGATAATAAATTATATGTGAATAATAATGTAACTGTTCTTGATGTTCCTGCACAGATTGTCAATAACAGAACCCTTGTACCTGTCAGAGCTGTTTCCGAAGCGTTCGGGTGCAATGTTGATTGGGACGGCAATACACAGACTGTATATATTAACTCAAAATAATATACAACAAGGAGGCAGTATGGGAGATAAGACAACGAAAAATCTATTTGATGACGGTTATACCACATATCACGATGACGGGAGCGTATCAAAAACATATAAGAATTTGTTGGACGACGGATATACTACGCATCACGATGATGGTAGCACATCTAAAACATATAAAAATTTATTTGATGACGGACATACTACATATCACGATGATGGTAGCACATCTAAAACATATCAAAACTTGTTTGATGACGACTATACCACCTATCATGATGACGGGAGCGTTTCAAGAACCCATAAAAATATACTTTCCGATGGTTATACAACATATCATGACAAAGGCAGCAAAAATGCTTATGAGAATATGACTGAATCAGATTTGTATTTGACAGGTATTAAAACAAATACTAACTTTTCATATTTATCAACATATTTAAGACATAAGAAAATTGATTTTTCTGTTGCCTTTGCAACTATAATAGGGGTTATAATTTCATCGTGGTTATGTTGGTTGTATGCAGGAGAGGGAGCCTTTTTGCCTACACTTATTTTTGATTGCGTTCTTTTGGCTTGTATGATAGGCACACATTTAAAAAAGGGCTATCCTTATCTTTGGGCGTGGATGTATTATATATTTGCTACGGGTATGGTTATGATTATGGTCAACAACAGATCCTTTGTGTCATCTTCTATATTATCACTTCTGATTTGGCTTGCACCATTGGGAGTTTCGGTAATTATTGGATTTGTTGCTAACTTTTTAGGATACAAAGATCGTTTTGAATTTCCTGCACTTTCGTATATTTTAATAGCAATTACATGGTTTTGCACCATTTATAAAAATTACCCGTTTATATATAACTACTGCATTCTTGGAGAGAAAATAGCATTTTTGGTATTTGCATTGTTATCTTTGCTTTTGGCTGTTCACGATGCTAAAGCCCAGAAAAAAACAGAAGACTTTTGGGCAAAAAAGAATTGATTTATAAGGGTAGAAAGAATGATTTCTGATATTAAGGAGGTTTGGTTAGGACAATTTTAAAATCTCTCAAAGTATATTGCAGGTTAATAGTGATTATTTTTTAGGGTGCTGTGTTTTGCAGCACCCTTATTTTTTGAGAAATTTTTTTAAAATAATGTTGCTTTATATCTATTTATATTGATTTTTTCTGCAATTTGTGATATAATATTCAGCGTAGTTTATTGAGAAATTCAATGTTAGAGGGAGATAAATATGTCTGTAAGTTATAATAATCTTTGGAAAACACTTATTGATAAAAATATGCAGAAAAAGGAACTTTGCGAACTTGCTGATATAAGTACATATACTATGGGCAGATTGAAGCGAGGCGAAAATGTGACCGTAGATACCATTGAAAAAATTTGCAAGGCATTACAATGTGATATACATGATGTTTTGGAATTTAAGGATTGAATAAAATGACAGAAATGCAAACCCCATTCCACGCATATTATACCGCTTTAAAACTGAATAGCTTGCAAGATGAGGATAAGCTGCTCCCTGTGTTTTCGGAGGGTAATATAAATGTTTATCCTTATCAGGTTGCGGCTGCCCTTTTTGCAATGCGTAATCCTTACCAAAAGGGTGTTATACTTTGCGATGAGGCGGGTATGGGTAAAAGTCATGAAGCAATGCTCATAATATCAGAGCTTTGGTATGAGGGTAAAACCAAAATCCTTATTGCTATACCAAACCCCGATTTGCTTATGCAATGGGCTGAAATGATTGCAGAAAAGTATTCGCTCCCTTTCTGTATTGCATCGGACAGCAAGACTTTCGATTATGACGGCATTGTGCTTACAACTTATGACTATTTAACGCAAAATATTGAGGAAGCAGACAAGATAAATTGGGACATTATCGTATTTGAGGAGGCAAATGCACTTTCATCTGTGTATCAGGATGAGAATACCTTTATGGGAACAAGCGGAAGCAAGCAGGCTAAACTTTTAAAGGAGTTTTCAAAAAACACCTTTAAAATACTGCTTACAGGTACGCCTATTGAAAAGAATATTATGGACTTATACGGTCTTATATATTTCATTGATGATGAACTGTTGCCCGATCCCGATACATATATGAAAAGGTATTTAAGAAAGCCCGAAAATTATCCGGAGCTTGCGGAAAAGGTCAGCAAGTATTGTTTCAGAACTCTCAGAAGTCAGGCAAAGCAGTATGCAAAGATACCCGAAAGACTGCATATTACGCTTGAATATGAAGGCTCAGACGAAGAAAAAGAATTGTATAACTTGTTATTTGCGTACATAGAAAAGCCGAACAAGACGGCGTTTCCGCAAATGGAGCAGTACGATTTGGCACTTATGCTTTTGGGACTTCTTTCCTCATCAACGGCGGCAATAAAGCAGAGTATTAAAAACATAATAAAAAGGCTTGAAAAAACAGACGATACGGAAGAACTTGCAGAGTTCCAAAAAATGCTTGATGTTGCGGACAACATAAAAAGCGATACAAAAGCGGAGCTTCTCATAAATGCACTTAATAAACTGTTTCCGTATCTTAAAAAGATTGGAGCAAATCAAAAAGCCGTTATATTTACGGAAAGCGTTGAAACGCAAAAATACTTGTACGGCATATTAAAAGACAACTACAAAACACTTGTATATAACGGACAGGCATCTACCGATTATGAGGTTATAAAGCAGTTTAAAGCGGACGGAGAAATCTTAATATCCACCGACAACGGTGCGAAGGGATATAATTTAGAGGAAAGCTCCCTCGTTATAAACTATGACCTTCTCTATAACACGCTTAAAATGGAACAGCGGATTGATAGAATACACCGTATCAATCAGCAAAACGACTGTATCGTTGTTTCGTTTATCAATAAAGGCAACTTTGCAGATGTGCGTAAACTTGAACTTGTTTCAAAAAGACATATCCTATCTGACGGCGTATTCGGTGTTTCAGACAGCGTAATCGGCGGTTTTACGGATAATTTTAATAAAGCATTAAAAGACTTAAATGCAAGGACGAAAAAACAGGTTGAACAGGACTATCAAGATACACTTGATAAGAATGAAACGGACAACAGGCAGATTGTTGAATCGGCTGAAAATATACTGTTTACCACTTTTACAAAGGAACTGTACGATAATATAAAAATCTCTCCGCAGTATATTGAGGAAAAGTCAAAAGAAATAAATGACGAGCTGTGGGAGCTTGTAAAGTTTTATTTTGAGGATTACAACAAAAATAAAACTGATTGTACCTTTGTAATTGACAATGAAAAGCGGATAGTCAAGGCAACAAACTATGACGAGTTGCCGCACTTGTTCTATTATCCGTCAAACAGTGGAAATAAGCCTTACAGGAGCTTAAAAGAGTTTAAAAATATTTCTCTGTTGTCCCCTCTTGCAAAGGGCATTGTGTTCAATCTTGAATGCGCAGACTTCGGGACGATGCAGACAGACGGCGAAAAATGTACGATTGCCCTATATCTAATCAAAGTATATGCAGGACGGCGAGAGATAAAGAATTACCCTGTCTTTGTGGGTATTACTGAGGACGGACGAAGGCTTTCCCACAGCGAATGCGAAAGGATATTTGAAAATCCGATATATTCATATACAGAAGACGGACACAAAGCTGCATATTGGCTTAAAAGCAGCAGTCCGCATAAAATGGACTCTCTTGTAAATTGCAAAGAGTACGAAGAAAAAGAGAATGAAAAGCTTACGCCTGCACAGCATGAAGAAATTGAGCGAATGAAACTTGCGGCAACGGTTAAGAAGAATGGTCTTAACCACGCTCTTGACGATTTGGAACTGCAAATGAAGGAACTGACAAAAGAGCTTGATGCGGTTAAAAGCGATAGGCTTAAATTGCTTATGGTAGAGCGAAAAGTATCGCAACTTAAAAATGAAATGTTAAAGAAAAAAGAGGGCTTGTTCTTTGACGAAATGCAGATTGATGTTGAATTAGACAAGAAAATCAATGATTTTTTAGGCAGAGAAGAAATATCAGTAAATGCAAAAAGACAGTTTGTTTTGGAAATAAACTGATAATGGAATATGAAAGGAGCATTTATATGAATTACGATCCTTTTGAAGATTATATAAAGCAAACAGAACCGGACAAAAAATATAAAGCTTATGCGTGGAGTACGGCTATTGGTTTGCAGGCGGTTGATGGATTAACACCTTCCGAACAGCTTTATAAGACTGCTATTGATAATATTGAAGGCAATATTTCAATGGCAGACGCTGTAAAAAGAATTGAAAGCTATTATGCGGCAAAACCCCAAAAAGCAGATGATAACAGAACAGAAGAAGCAGACAATGTATCTGCCCGTATTGCTGAAATTCTGTCGGAAAAATCGTTTTCATTTGCTCCAAGTGAGTATATCGGTATCCACAAAAAACTGTTTTCGGGTATATACAAACACGCAGGACAAATAAGAGATTATAATATTACCAAAGAAGAATGGGTGCTTAACGGAGAAACGATTTTATACGGAAATGCGGCAGAGCTTCGTGAAACTTTGGAGTATGATTTTGCACAAGAAAGAAAATTCAGTTATAAAGGACTTTCGACAGATGAGATAATACATCATTTGGCATACTTTATTTCAAGATTGTGGCAAATTCATATATTTGGCGAGGGCAACACACGAACAACTGCGGTTTTCTTTATCAAATATTTGCGTTCTCTTGGCTACGATGCAACAAATGACATATTTGCAAAAAATGCGTGGTATTTCAGAAATGCACTTGTCAGAGCAAATTATACTAACTTGAAGAAAAATATTCACGAAACAACCGTGTATCTTGAAGCATTTATACGAAACCTTTTGTTGGGCGAGAACAACGAACTAAAAAATCGTTATTTACACATTGATAATATCATTAAAAAGGATGAGGATATAAATGCGGAAATAAATGAGGGTATAAATGCGGGAATAAAATTGTCTGACAAACAGCTTAAAATAATAGCAGTTTTAAAGAAAAACCCTTATTGCACTATAAAGGATTTATCTGAAACGCTTGAAATAAACCACAGTACCGTAGAGCGAAACATAAAAAAGTTGAGAGATAACGGGATAATTGAAAGAGTCGGAGCAAGAAAAGACGGACATTGGGTTGTTAAATGCTGATAAAATGACGGTATAGAACGAACTATTAAGAAATACTTAAAAGTTGAAATGATTTTAAATTCAGTTATCCGAAATTTTTAGATAACTGATACAACTTACAAGGAGCTAATGAACCCGATTTTGCTTATGTCAGCAAAATCGTTAAAGATAACACCGAATATAAAAATACTGAAAGGATAAACAATATGGATACAAACAAATTAGACGGCTTATCAATGAATTTGGAAAATGCGAACATGGAAAAGTTAAAGGTGGTATTTCCCGAATGTTTTTCAGAGGGTAAGCTTGATATTGACAAGCTCCTGTCGCTGTGCGGTGAGTATATAGACAATGACTTTGAAAAATATAAATTTGAGTGGAAAGGCAAAAGTGAGAGTTTGCGCCTTGCTCAAAAACGCTCAACGGGAACGCTCCGCCCCTGCAAAGATGAAAGCGTGAACTTTGATGATACACAAAATATCTACATAGAGGGCGATAATCTTGAAGTGTTAAAGCTCCTCCAGACCGCATACTACAACAAAATCAAAATGATTTATATTGATCCTCCGTATAACACAGGCAACGACTTTGTATATGAGGACGATTTTGCCGATCCTATGGCAAGGTATAAAGAAATTACGGAGCAGACAACGAAATCCAATCCCGAAACAATGGGCAGATTCCATACTAATTGGCTTAATATGATGTATCCGAGATTAAGACTTGCTGCAAACCTCTTAACAGATGACGGTGTTATATTTATTAGCATTGATGATAATGAAGTATTCAATCTTAAAAAAATATGCGATGAGGTTTTTGGAGAAGAAAATTTTGTAGCTAACATTTTAAGAGAAGCTATAAGAGGCGGTTCTGTTTCTAAAAATCTTAGGAATGTCCATGATTATATTCTTTGCTATGCGAAGAACATAGAAGAAATTAGTTTTGGCGGAATTGAAGTGGAAGGAATACAATTGAACTTAGAGGACGAACACGGAAAATATGCTAAAGGTCGTGAACTGAATAAATGGGGTGCAGGCTCAAGACGTGAGGATTCGCCAAGTATGTTTTATCCTATTCCTGGTCCCAACGGTGAAGATGTATATCCTATCAGAAATGACGGCAGTGAAGGTCGTTGGCGTTTAGGCAAGACAAAAATGTTTGATTTACTTAGTCAAGATAATGCAATATTTGAGCCAAGGGGAGATGGTACATATATAGTTTATGAGAAACTAAGAAATGATTCGCCAAAAGTAAAACAATTTACCACATGGTTTTCACAAGATTACTTAAATGCTAAAGGCACAGAAGAAATTAAAGATTTATTTAATAAAGAACGAGCTGTATTTGATTTTTCTAAACCCACAGATCTTATAAAGGCATTTTTGCAAATGAATGACGATAAAGAATGTATTATCCTTGATTTCTTCTCCGGTTCAGCAACAACCGCACACGCAGTAATGCAATTAAACGCAGAGGATGGCGGTAACAGAAGATTTATATGTGTTCAGTTGCCTGAATTATGCGATGAAAAATCGGAAGCATATAAGGCGGGCTATAAAAACATTTGTGAAATAGGCAAAGAACGCATACGCCGTGCCGGAAAGAAAATACTTGAAGAAAATACACAGGTAAAGCTCGGTGATGATGAAAAGAAACCGCTTGATATAGGCTTTAAGGTATTCAAGCTTGACACATCGAATCTTAAAATATGGGATAACACCCCGATTGCTGATACGCAAATTGACCTGTTCTACAAGAGAATGAATGATATGATTGATAGCATAAAAGACGACAGAACCGATATGGATGTTGTCTATGAAGTTATGCTCAAAATGGGCGTGCCGCTTGATGTGCCTGTAACTTATACGGAGATTAACGACAAAATTGCGTATGTGGTTGGCGATATGCTGCTTCTTATCTGTCTTGCGGATAATATCACAGCAGAGGATATAGAAAAAATGGCTGACTTTGCCCCTGCAAAAATCGTTTGCGCCGAAGCAGGTTTTGCAGACGATTCAGCACTTTCAAACGCACATTATATTTTGAAAGATAAAGAGATAGAGTTGAAACTTGTATAACGACTTGTTCGTTCTTGGAACAAGTTGAGGAACAAGATACTGTTGTGCAAGACATTGGGGAAACAGTGTTTCCCCAATCTAAGAACATACCTTGGACTTAATTTCAGAAACGGTGTTTCGGAAATTTCAGAACCTGCCTAATTTCTCATTAGACATAGGATAAAGAAATTGAGTTTAAATTTATAATTTGAGAGTATTGAGGTGTTTTGATTATGGATAATACAAAGATGATCGTATATCAAAGTGATGACGGTTCATTGCATATAGATGTAAAGTTTGAAGATGAAACCGTATGGCTGACACAGCAACAAATGGCAGAATTGTATCAGACCAGCAAGTCAAATGTAAGCGAACACATAAAACATATATTTGAAGATGGCGAATTGGATGAAAATTCAGTTGTTCGGAAATTCCGAACAACTGCATCTGACGGAAAAAACTATAATACACAATTCTATAATCTTGATATGATTATTTCTCTTGGCTATCGTATTAAATCTGTTATTGCAACTCGTTTCAGACAATGGGCGACAAAAAGACTGAATGAATATATCCGAAAAGGCTTTACAATGGACGATGAAAGGCTCAAAAACTTGGGTGGTGGCGGATATTGGAAAGAGCTGTTAGAGCGTATTCGTGATATTCGTGCATCTGAAAAAGTATTTTATAGACAGGTGCTTGATATTTATGCTACAAGCATAGACTACGATCCAAAAGCTGATATATCAATCGAATTTTTTAAAAAAGTACAGAATAAAATTCATTACGCTGTTCACGGACAAACGGCAGCAGAAGTCATTTATACAAGAGTCGACAGCGAAAAAGAATTTATGGGGCTTATGAGTTTTAAGGGCGAACGCCCGCATCTTTCGGATGCAGTTATTGCTAAAAATTATCTTGATGAAAAAGAACTTCGATCTCTCGGTCAGCTTGTTTCGGGATATTTAGACTTTGCAGAGCGTCAGGCAGAGCGTGAACAGGTAATGACAATGAAGGATTGGGCGCAGCATCTTGATAGAATACTCACAATGAGTGGTGAAAAGCTGCTTGAGGGTAACGGCATTATTTCGCATAAGCAAGCGATAGATAAGGCAACATCAGAGTATAAAAAATATCAGGAAAGAACGCTCAGTCAAGTCGAAAAAGACTATTTAGAAGTAATTAAAACTATTGAGGAAAAGGCAGACGCAAAAAATAAAACAGGTGAAAGCAAATGAAGCTAAAATTTAAAAATCAACAATTTCAGACCGATGCGGTAAATGCGGTTGCCGATTTGTTCAGGGGGCAGGAACGCTTACAGTCCACTTTTGAAATAAGTGATAGTAGCCAAATGAATTTATTTGGCAATGAGTTTGGCATTGGCAATACGCTGAATATAAAGACGGAGGATTTATGCGAAAATCTGCACGAAGTACAGAAAAGAAGCAATCTTCCTTTGACCTGCGATACGACAGATGACGGCGAATTTGACAAGTCTTTTTGTATTGAAATGGAAACGGGCACGGGCAAAACCTATGTATATACAAAGACTATCTTTGAATTAAACAAGCGGTACGGGCTTACAAAGTTTATAATCGTTGTGCCGTCTATTGCTATCCGTGAGGGGGTTTCAAAATCCCTTGATATAACAAAGGAACATTTTGAAAATCAGTATGACAATGTGCCTTTCAGACATTTTATATATAATTCTGCAAAGCCGTCGGATGTAAAGACCTTTGCGACAAGCAGCAATATTGAAATAATGATTATAAACATTGACGCATTTAAGAGGGCAGAAACTGTTATAAATCAGGAAAGCGAAAAATTCAACGGCGAAACGGCTATGAAGTATATACAGAATACCAATCCCGTTGTTATTATTGATGAGCCGCAAAGCGTTGACAATACAGATAAAGCAAAGGAAGCAATAAGCTCCTTAAATCCCCTGTTTATATTGAAATACTCCGCAACGCACAGGTCGGTTGTAAACCTTATTTACAGACTTACTCCGGTGGACGCATATCAAATGGGGCTTGTAAAACAGATTTGCGTATCATCAAATGCGGTTGCAAACGATTTTAATAAGCCGTACATAAAGCTCATATCTGTTTCAAACGATAACGGCTTTAAAGCAAGAATTGAAATGGATATAGAAGCAAAGGGCGGTACTGTATCGAGAAAAACTGTAACGGTAAAGCCCAATGACGATTTATTCTTACTGTCAGGCAAAAGAGAACTCTATGAGGGGTATCAGATTGCAGGGATAGACTGCACACCAGGCTTTGAAAGTATTGAATTTTCAAACACGGAAACGGTTGCACTTGGCAAAGCAATAGGAGCAATAGACGAAAATATCATCAAAGAAGCACAGATTAAGCGGACAATAAGGGCACATCTTGACAAGGAACTTCGGTACAGGGATAAAGGCATAAAGGTTTTGTCTTTGTTCTTTATTGACGAGGTTAAAAAATACCGTCTTCCCGATGGGGCAAAGGGTATTTATGCCGAAATGTTTGAACGCTGCTACAATGAGCTTATAAACAAACCGAAATACGAAAGTCTTAAAAATGATTTTTCGCAAGATGCCGAAAAGATACATAACGGCTATTTCTCACAGGACAAAAAGGGCGCTTATAAAGACACCAAAGGCGATACAATAGCCGATTACGATACATATAACACGATAATGCGTGATAAAGAGTGGCTTTTAAGCTATGACTGTCCCTTGCGCTTTATCTTCTCCCACTCTGCTTTGAAAGAGGGCTGGGACAATCCGAATGTATTTCAGATTTGTACGCTTATAGATCAAAAATCAACCTTTACTTGCCGTCAGAAAGTCGGCAGAGGTTTAAGACTTTGCGTCGATCAAACGGGAGAACGGATTGAGGATAAGAACATAAATATTCTTCATGTAATGGCAAATGAGAGCTTTTCGGAATTTGCCGACACGCTTCAAAAAGAGATCGAGGAAGATACAGGTATTAAATTCGGTACGCTTCAAATCAGCCTGTTCAGCGGAATGGTTTATACAGAAACAAAAACGGTAGAAAAGACCATTACCAAAGAAGAAGCGACAAAGGTTGTGGAGCTGCTTAAAACAAGCGGTGCTATTACCGATGAGGGCAAAGTTGATAAGACAAAGGCTGTTCAGATACCCGATATTCCGCAGGAGCTTGAAACGGTTAAACAAGAGGTTATAAAGGTAATCGAGCAGACTGAAAAGATAGATGTTGAGGAAATCGCAGGAACCTCATACACAGAAGAAATCAAAGAGGAAAAGACTGTTTCCTATGATGAAGCTCAGGAGCTTATGATGCACTTTGAGCAGAAGGGCTATGTCGATAAAAAAGGTAAAATCAAGGACACAATGAAAAACGCACTCCTTACGGGTACGCTTGATTTGCCGAAAAAGTATGAAGCCGCAAGAACAAGGATTGAAGATGTTGTTTCCAAAGCAGACAACAAAGTACCTGTCCGTGATGATTCAAAAGAAGTTATCGTAAGACTTAACAAACAGGTGATGTTATCCCCTGAATTTATGGAACTTTGGGGCAAAATCAAACAAAAGACGGCGTACCGTGTTCAGATTGATACGGAAAAACTCGTTGAGAATTGCGTTAAAGAAATCTCTGTAATGCCCGAAATCCCAAAGGCAAGACTTATTTCAAAGACTGCTGTATTTGATATTAAAAATGCGGGCGTTACATATAGTGAAAACGAGATGAGAACAGAGGATTTAAGCGACACTTATGATTCGCTGCCCTTTATATTGGGTGTTATAAGCGAGGAAACGCTTATTAAGAAATCAACTGTTGCAAGAATAATTGAGGAAAGCGGCAGAGCAAAGGACTTTCTTAACAATCCGCAAGCATTTATGGAACAATGTCTTGAAATCATAAGGCATAACAGACACGCTTTGGCGATTGACGGTATCAAATATGTGAAGCTCGACGGCAAGGAATACTATGCACAGGAAATATTCGATTCCGCAGAGCTTGTCGCAAATCTTGACAGAAATGCGGTTGCGGTGGGACACAGCGTATATGACCATATCATATATGACAGCTCAACTGTTGAAAAACCGTTTGCATTGGCACTCGATAATGATCCCGATGTTAAGATGTTCTTTAAGATACCCGACAGATTTAAGATTGATACGCCTATCGGAACATACAATCCCGATTGGGCTGTACTTTGGGAAAAGAACGGTGAACAAAAGCTGTATTTCATTCTTGAAACAAAGGGTACGACAAGCCTGTTTGACTTGAAAACACCCGAACAGCTCAAAATCCATTGCGGTAAAGAGCATTTTAAGGCACTCGACAACGGAATAGAGATGTTCGGTCCCGTTAAGGATTGGGATAAATTTAAGGTGAATGAGTAAGAATTATATATCGGAAGTGAATTGCCTATGAACAGCAGAATACTTTTAATACTAAAATATCTGTGGGAGCAGTCTGATGAATCCCATACGGTATCTATTGCCGATTTGTCGAAATATTTATCGGAAAACGGCATATCTGCTGACCGTAAAACAATAGGGAAAAATATTGATGCTCTAATCGCTTTTGGGGTTGATATTGTAAAAATAAGAAGAACGCAAAATCAATATTTCCTTGCGACAAGGCACTTTGAAGCACCGGAAGTTAAAATGCTTATTGATGCTGTTCAATCTGCTAAATTCATCACACCAAAGAAAAGCAAAGAGCTGATAGAAAAGCTGTCTGCTTTTGTTGCTCCCGATCAGACTTCTGTTTTAAAGCGACACTTATATGTTGATTCGAGAAATAAAGCTCAAAACGAAACAATATACATAGTTGCCGACAGCGTTCAGACGGCTATAACCGAAAACAAGAAAATTACCTTTCAGTATTTTGATTACAATGTAAACGGCGATCAAATACCCCGTCATGACGGCGAGTATTACATTGTATCACCTTATGACTTAATATGGAGCAATGACATCTATTATCTTGCAGGACTTCACGAGAAAAAAGGCATTGTTGCAAAGTTCAGAGTTGACAGAATAAAGAATTTAGAAATTTCAGATGAAATAGCAATAGAGAAACCAAGTGATTATTCTGTTGCAGAATTTTTCAGTCAAGAATTTTCTATGTTTGACGGAGAGGACTGCAAAGTTACGCTGTTATGTGAAAATGCTCTTATGAACAGTATGGTTGACCGATTTGGTACAGATATATCACCCGAAATTGTCGATGAAGGACATTTCAAGATTACGGTTGATGTCGATTTGAGCAGTTTATTTTATGGTTGGGTGTTTGCATCGGCAGGAAGAATGAAAATCATTTCTCCGAAAAAAGCGGTAGAGGGATTTAGCGCTGTTATACAACGATTTATAAAATAAATAAACAAAACGCAGGGGACAAATACTAATATTGGTGTTGACTCCTGCGTATATTGTTTATATATCCGTAATTTCTCTAAGAACTTCCTTAACATCACCGTTAATACAAATTGACTGCATTTCAATTTCACAGGGGATTGCCGCTTCACCAAAATTCACACAGGCATAAACGGCTTTCGGATTTTTTGCTGTCATTTGCCAAAAAGGATATTTGATGATGACAGGTGTATTGTAGCCAACGCCAAGCTCCAAATAAAGAATATGCAAATTTTCGTGACGGCGGACAAAATTCTCATATCTTTCTGCCGCTTTATACCAGCCCTCGTCTTGTACAAATTTATCATCACTTCTAAGGTTCATTGTCATAGGCTTGCCGCATTTCGGGCACTTTGGTATCAGCCTTCTCGGAATACGCATATCCTCTTGAAATTCAATCATATCAATAATGGTATTTTTGTTGTCGTATGTGTTTTGGTGACACGGCTCGCTGCATTGGAAAAGGCCGTAATCGCCTTGTGTGTATAACAGCCTTTTCTTATCAAACCCTGCTTTTTGAAATTGGTGATCTACATTCGTTGTAAGCACAAAATAATCTTTATCCTTTACAAGCTCATACAGCATTTTATATGTGCCGTTATCCATATCGGTATAGCGATTCAGATAAATATATCTCGACCAATACGCCCAAAATTCCTCTTGTGATTTGTATGGATAAAATCCACCCGAATACATATCGTGAAAGCCGTATTTATTCTCAAAATCTCCAAAATGCTTTCGGAAATTCTCGCCGTCATATATAAATCCTGCGGCGGTGGAAAGCCCTGCGCCTGCGCCGATTAGTACGGCGTCAGCATTTTCAATTTCTGATTTCAGTTTTTTGATTTCCTCCGAGTAAGTGCTTATAGGTTTGGTAATCACCGTCTTTGAATACATTAAATATCACCTCGATTTTTTTCGTTTTAAGAAATTCCCTCACGGTATTTACGGCAATTTCTGCCGCCTCTTTTTGCGGAAATCCGAATACCCCCGTTGAGATACAGCAAAATACTATATTTTTTATGTCATTTTCAAACGCAAGTTCAAGGCAGGAACGGTAACAGCTTTTCAGTTGTTCCTTGTGGGTATCAGTAAGCCGTCCCGACACAATCGGACCGACTGTGTGAATAACATAATCACAGGGAAGATTATATGCAGGTGTAATTTTTGCCCTGCCTGTCGGTTCTTCATATCCTTGCTCAGTCATAATCAGGCTGCATTTATAGCGAAGTCTTATACCCGCAAAGGTATGTATGCAGTTGTCAATGCAGGTATGGCACGGCTGATAGCAGCCTGTCATTCCCGAATTTGCGGCGTTTACGATTGCACCGCATTTCAGCGTTGTAATATCGCCCTGCCATAAATAGATATTTTCCTCTATGGGTGTAAGGTCAGCTATATCTGTAATGCCCTTTTGAGCCGTAAACTCTTCCAAAAAAGCGTCCTCTGTTTCAAGAAAACTATCGTCAGCCATTCCGGCTGGGCGTATATTTACAAGACTGCGGTACAGTCTGAATTGGTTTTCTGTATCGTTCGGAATTTCAATATCCTTATACTCCGTATTTTCTGATTTCAGGTAATTTATCAAATATAAAAGTCTTTCATTTTGCGTCATTTCATCATCTCCTACAAACGAAGCTGATTATCCACCCAGCTTTCTTGGAAAACCGTATGTATTTCCTCATTCGGAGCAAGCTCGCCGAGTAAAAGCGGTGAGTCGGGATTGTGGATTTTCATATTCCATATTACATTTTCTTTATTTGTGTTTGCATAACAGTATCGGCACAAATGTCCGCAGGTATCGTATGCACCTATATCCGCTCCCAAAAGGCAGTTGCATTCTGCTCTCGGCGGTTTTTTATTCTTTGGTACGCACAAGTTACAGCATAATGCGTTTTCAAAGGTTTCGACAGTCTGGCAACCGCTGCAATCCACACCGAACTCTGCCAAATCTTTTCCCTCCGCACAGCCCTTTATTGTAATACCGTACTTTTTACCTATATCTGCAAAAGCCCTACCTATTTCGGCCCTTTCGGAAGATGTAACGCTTCGTGCCTCCGGAAAATTACGCTTTACCTTTTCGTATAAGTCAATAAAGCTGATAACACACACTTTGGTATAACCGGATAGCTTTTCTGCCATACTTTCAAAATCTGCAATGTGCCTTTCTATGCTATACTTTTGTGTAATAAAAATCGGATCATATCGCCAACAGACACAGTTTGTACCAAGTGTTTCAGAAAGAGTGATAAAGTCTGCAATTACCTTTTCTTTTGCAGGTACATTCGGCTCGATTTCTTTCCCGTAAGGAGTAATCGTCACAAACCAAAACTGCCCGAACGGTTTTAATATATCCATATACGGAAGCATAGGAGCAGGATTTTTTGTACAAAAAGCAATGCAGTCCACAACATCGGGATTCAGTTCATACCGAGATACCCAATCTTTCCTGTATGGATTTCTTACAAGCACATACCCCTCTTTGATACGGTTTATAAACCACTTTGCATAAAATGCCGGTATATCAGTTCTCTGTCCTGTGTTTATAATCATTTTTAATCACTCATTTTCACAATTATTTTACCATTTACTTTTCCGCTGTCCTGTGCGATGACAGCCTCACAAATATCTGCAAAATCAAATACTTTGCCTATTTGTGGTTCAATATTGTTTTCGTTCAAAAAACGGAACATATCATCAATAATCTGCTTTGTCGGATAATTTGAGAAAAATCCCGTAAGATATACGCCGTTTGGTATATCCTTTATCGGATCAAAGCCGTTTAACGAAAATACACCGCCGAGAATACCCGTATTGCAGACAATTCCGCCCTTTTCCATTAAGGCAAGCGTGTCCCTGATGGTTTTCGGTCCGACGAGTTCAAGTGCCTTTGTAATGCCCTTTATCTTATCTTTTAATATGCCGTCATCAACAATCTGCATATCTGCATTACTGATTAAAGGTAATTTATCAGTACGGTGTGTAGTTGCAATTACTTTGCAACCAAGAGCCTTCGCAAGCTGTATGGAGGCATATCCCAACGCACAGGTAGCACCCCTGATAAGCAATGTGTCTTTCGGTGTTAAATGCAAGCACTCAAAGAGGGAACCCCACGCCGTAAAAAATGTTTCGGGGATTGCGGCAAGCTGTTCCCATTTAAGACCGCTTTCTACCGCAAAAGTATGATGTGCGGGAGCAAGCACATATTCTGCATAGCTTCCGTTAAAGCCCCGTCCCATACCGCCCATAAGAGTGATAACCTTTTGTCCTTTTTTGAAATCGGTATCAGAACCGTCAACAATTTCACCGACACATTCTATTCCCGGAATAATCGGCTTTTTTATATAGTATGCTTCTATTTCATTCAGTCTTAAAATCTGTTCGGAATGGTTCATACCAAAGGCTTTAACCTTTATAAGAACCCAGCCTTGCTTAACTTCGGGAATAGGAATGTCAGAAAGAAAAATATCTTTTGCTTGTGTTATTTTATCAAGTACAACTGCTTTCATCATTATACCGTCCTCCATTACTCTTTTTTTGCGGTTTGAGCAATCCGTTTTCTTCGCTTGCCCAGCATTGCGGATCATCTCCGTAAAAATCTCCGCTTGTTCCTTTTGCTACGGCAGGACAGCCCCGACAAAACGCAAGGAGTGTGCATCGTGAACATTTATAAAAGTTAGCATAGTTTCGATAGTTTTCCATACTCGTTACCCAAACATCCGCAATTCTGTCCTCAAAAACATTGCCGACTTTGCTTCCGCTGACTCTGCGGCAGGCATATATATCTCCTGTCGGGAGGATTGTCAAATGACAGTTTCCGCAGTTGCAACCGCCGTAAATCATTCCCTTGCAAGTATCGGGCGGTAATTTCCACGCACCTGTTTCGTATTCATACAAAGTCCATAGGTGGTCCTTTTTGTTGAAGTATGTATCACAGCCTTTATCTTCATACTCCTTAAACTTCTTATCGCACATTTCAAGCAGTCTGCGGTACTCCTGCGGAGTCATAGAAGCGTCAAGCTCTCCGCCGCTGGGGACATAGCGTGAAAAAGAAAACACATTTGCTCCCGCCGTTACAGCAGCGTCTATTATTCCTGTAATCTCCATATAGTTCGCTTTGGAAACTGTTGTCATAATGACGGAGCGAATTCCTGCGCGGTTGATACAGCCAACCGCATTTAAGGTGCTTTCGTATGAGCCGTCTTTACGAAACCAGTCGTGCGTTTCTTTCAGTCCGTCCAAAGACAACTGATATTTTTCACAGCCGTAAAATTTCAGTTCTCTGCACACCTGATCGTTTAAGTGGAAAGGATTGCCGAGAATGGTAAACGGTATGTTGTTTTCGTGAAAAAGCTCCAGCAGCTTCCAAAAATCAGGGTGCAGTATAGGATCGCCGCCCGTAATATAGAAATACGGTAAGCGGTCATAAACTTTGCAAAAATCAAGACAGTTATAAAAAGTGTCCTGCATTTGCTCCCAAGTCATAGAGTCAATTTTTTTGCATACATCACCCGAAAATATGTAGCAATGCTTGCACCTTTGGTCGCATTCGTCTGTTATATGCCATTGAAAAGAAAAATACTGTTTCATACCGTTTTACCTCACAATTATAGTAATATATAAATTCGAGCTGACCGAAGTAATATACATTTTTCCCGACAAAGAATTGTCGGGAATGGTTTGGGAAAGATAAGCCTTTTACTTATCTCCGGCGCCGCAAGCAGAACCGCAGGCAGCAGGCTTTTCTTCGGGCTTATCAGCCGCACCGCAGGCGGCGGGCTTTTCTTCCGGCTTATCGGACGCACCGCAAGCAGCAGGCTTATCAGATGCACCGCAAGCAGAAGCGGGAGCCTCATTCTCTTTGCCCCAGTTAAATAAATTGGAAAGAGCCATTGTTACAACCTCCTGTAAATATTCAAAAAGCGGTTTGCTTTCTGTGATTATAATTATATACAAAGCCTTGAATATGCACAAGTACGCACTTTTTTATAACCCACTTACCTTTTTGTAAGAATTGTGTAACAACGCTGATTTTTATGAAAAAATTTTTTTAGATAATTGATTTTTTTAATATATTATAGTATAATTGTACTGTAACATTCGATTTTGAAGTTTTGGAGGGATTATATGAAAACAAAAGCAGAATTGCCGGATTGCCCCGTTGCAACAACCGTACAACTGATAGGCAACAAATGGAAGCTCCTTATTATGCGTAATCTTCTTGTTCGTCCTTGGAGGTTTAATGAATTACATAAATCGCTTGAAGGTATCAGTCAAAAGGTTTTGACCGATAGTCTGCGTTCTATGGAAAATGACGGCATTATTACCCGTACCGTATATCCGGAGGTACCGCCGAGAGTGGAATATGCACTTTCTCCGCTTGGGGAATCTATGCGCCCAATCTTAAATGCGATGCAGGATTGGGGAAACAACTATAAAGAGACATATTTGAAAGATTAGGATCATGAATTTATGTTCACGATACATTACATGATATAAAGGAATTACGACCATTATTCTCTCTTGCGGTCAGCGTATGTATGAATATAATAGTGCCAAGCAACAATAATCAATACAAAAAATCGACAAAAAACAAAAAACGCTTTAAGGTGGGTAAATAAATACCCACCTTAACTTTTGCCTATTGACAACTTTTCTTATGGTGTTATACTCTTATCTATCAAGAACAAATGTTCCTTATAGGAGATTTTATTATGAGAAGCAAAAATACTGAATTGATGAACAAAATAAAAACCTATATTGAGGATTGTTTTGAAAACAATCACCGTATGCCAACGGTTCGTGAAATAGCAAAAGAAATGAACATTGCTGTTTCCTGTGCGCATAGGTATCTTGTTGAAATGGCTGACAGAGAAATCATATCCTATGTAAACGGGAAAATGTCAACCGATAAGATTGATAAAATGGATTTGAGGACAAACAATGCCGCTTTGGTAGGTTCTATTCCATGCGGTACACCTGATGAGCGAGAGGCATTGGTCGAAGATTATATGCAGTTGCCCGTATCCATTTTCGGCAAAGGTAATTTGTATATACTTCACGCTGACGGCGATTCAATGATAGATGTAGGAATAAATGACGGCGATTTGGTTGTTATAAAAAAACAGGATTATTCCAATGTGGGACAAATTGTAGTTGCGTTAGACGATAATAACTGTAATACGCTGAAAACGCTTGCTTTTGATAAAGATAAAAAGTGTTATTATCTACACCCTGAAAACGAAAACTACGATGATATATATGTTGCAGGGCTTTCTATTCAAGGTGTTGCACAGCACATTATAAAGAAACTGTAACAGTATCAAAAATACACATAGAAAGTGAGGATAGAGAAATGAAGTGGCTGACAAGTGCTTCTATTGATGAGCTTGGGAATACATTGATTAAAGATTATATGAAAAAACAAGCGACTAACAATTTCAAAGTTGACATTGAGGGTTTTGTGACGGAGTATTTGAAGTTACCAATTCTCTATCACACTATTGCAGAAAAGGATTTATCAAAATTAGGTTTTATATCAGACGGCAAAACACCATTAACTATTTGCTGCAACGGGAAAAAGCAAACACGGATTTATCCCAAAGGGACAATAGTTATAGAAAAATGCCTTTGCGGTAGAAACGAAACAGGCAGACGCAGATTTACGATTGCTCACGAGGCAGCACATTATATTGTTGATAAAAGTCTTTCAACTGCAAGTTTTCACAGAGAATTTGACAGAGAAATGTCATATACCGCCGATGAGTTAAAGTGCTTATTCAATATTAACGAAACAA
Organism: Clostridia bacterium; assembly: GCA_017404065.1. Classification (GTDB taxonomy): domain Bacteria; phylum Bacillota; class Clostridia; order UBA1381; family UBA1381; genus Ornithomonoglobus. The sequence continues at coordinate 5,368 of JAFRDB010000132.1, read as the reverse complement.
ATGTTGATCGACTTGCTGGAGCTTTATTGCTACCTTCGTTTATGGTGCGTAATTATTTGAATAAAAACAAAAGATCAAACGGTATTGCCATTTATGATGACCGCTTTATCAGACCTGAAGATACTTACTTCCTGCAAAAAATGGCGTCTGATATGGGTTCGTCTTTAACAGCTTTACAAATACGCATTAAGCATTTAGGGCTATATATCAGTAAGCCTATGAATGAATATATCGCCGAATTGGGATTTGGGAAGGATGATGTAAATTGAGCAATGCTCAAACATTCAGACAATTAAAGGTTTTAACGCCGGAAGTTATGGAAAAACTTTTGAAATCAAAGCAGGAAGCAGAATTATTAACCATGCGTGATATACATTGTCCGTACTGTGGGTATTTAGTAGATAAAGTCTGCTCCGATATTTCAGGGCATAAACAAATATACTGCAAAAAATGCAAGCAGGAGTATCTTATCAATTTAGGATATTTTCGCAGGCAGAAGAAATTAAAATATTGTGTGATTAAGTTCCCGGATAAATCGAAAAAGCCAATCCGGTAAACAATGATAAAAATTTAATATTATGCTTTTAATCGTGCAAGCGGAGAGAATTTGAGATTTCTCAAAGGAGACTGCCAAGCGCCGTACAAAGTTTAAGGTAATTTAGAATTTTTCTATTTTACTTTTACTTGTGCGGCGCTTTTTTGTTTGCTCGATTAACTTTGTACAGTGTTAAAGGTTCTACCCTCTACCTCCCCCTTGCCGGGGAGGTGCTTTTTTATGTATGAAAAGTGGCTGTGCTACATAGCTGAATATCCGTAATCCTCAATTTGAAATTTACCAAACAAATTTTGAATTGAAAGGATTACTAAAAATGAAAGATTATAAAAAATCAAATTATGCAATCAACAAGGTAAGAAAAGGCATCGTATATCGAAATGCGGATGGCAGTACGCTTGAAATCACATTTGAGAAGATTGCTGTGGAAAATCCGGAGTTTACAAAAGAAGATTTTGAAAAGCTGAAAGAATTGTCTGATGAACTTTATCACGAAGAATTTAAAGCCGATGATTTGGAATCACATTTTGTTCAGTCAATTTTTGATGAAAATGATGAGCGATGCAAATGCACATTACCGAGTGCGGAAGATGAATATCTCGAACAGGTAGAACGAAGCGAGTACGAGGAAAAACTTCAAAATGCTATTGATACACTTCTTACTCCTGTTCAGAAAAAAAGACTATATATGAATTGTTTTAGGGGGCTTACAATACGAGAAATTGCAAGAATTGAAGGTAGTCATCGTGCTTCTGTACACGAAAGTATTGTCAGCGCAAAAAGAAAATTAAAAAAATATTTAATAAATTTTTGAAAATACCCAGACAAAACGCCCTTTTTATTCCATATAAGTGAAAGGACAATTTTCCGAAACCTGAACAGGCTTCCAAAATGAAATTGTAATCCTTTCATCTTATAAATGAACCTTTACAACTGAATAACCATTCATCAGGTACATTACCGTATATAAGAGCTACGGCAACAATGAGCGCCATGACCTTATATAAATAAGTGAGCGATAAATCATTTTGCGAAATTCGGATTGCAACCGAAGCTGGCGATGACGATATACGGGGACAATGATACTTCTGTAACTCGCAGCTCGGTCATAATGAAGGCGGAGAGGTGAAATTCCTATGGAGCAGTTCAGCAAACTGCCGCTTGATGACTTCCCTGCCTGGGGGTGTCGAGGACAAATTCAGGTAATACATATTAAACGAAAAAAACGAAAAGAGGTTTTTTATAATGTTAAATGAAAATTGGATTTTTCGCAGAGGCGATATATATTTGGCAGGGCTTGAACCACATTTTGGATTTGTTCAAAGCGGGACAAGACCTGTAATTGTGCTTCAAAATAATTGCGGTAACTTTTTTGCACCAACATTGATTGTAGCACCGTTATCATCAAATATACATAAAAAGCGTGAGTTACCTACTCATTATTATCTTGACGGTGATGCAGTCCTGTATCCTTCGCTTGTATTGCTTGAACAAATAACTACAATCGACAAGCGACAGGTTAAAAAGTATATGGGAAAAGTTGATCGCTTACAGATGGAAGAAATAAGAGAATGTATCGAAAAAAGCCTTGGGCTTTACATTCCGGAAGAAATGGAAGCACCATAATAAAATTCAAAGAACAAACGCCATCACAAAAATATAGATGGCGTTTTTATATTAAACACAAAGAGGTGAAAATAATGCAAAAAATATTTACACGAAAAGAAGCAGCAAATTTTCTTGGAATTAGTATTGCAACGCTTGATACGGCACGAACCGCCGGAGCAATATCGTTTGTTCAGTATGTTCCGAACGGATGCGTATATTTTACAAGCGAAGCGTTACAAGAATATATAGCAAAATGTACGCATCGTGCATTGCCTCCTGAAAAAAGAGATACCTACCGTAAACAAAAAGTTCGTTGATTAGCTTGTCAAGCGCCTGGTTTATTTTATTTGTGATTCATATAATGAAATCAACACTTATGCAAAAGCTATAGCGTTATTAAAGTTTATAGGAGGTATTTTTTATATGAGAAAGAAACAGACAAAACAATTTGGAACTGTTATTATGAACGGTGAGGAGTATTACAGAACAAGAATCAGGGATCAGGATGGAAGGCGTATTGCAATGTACGCTAAGACGATTGATGAACTCTGTGATAAACTTCATGAAGTACAAGAGCAGATTGAAAACAAAACATTTTGCAGAACTACTCCAACAGTTAAAGAATACTGTGAAAAGTGGCTGTTAATGCAATCAGCAAATATAAGACAGACAACTTTGACCGATTACACATCAAAAATAAAAAATTATATCATTAAACCGCTTGGTGATAAACACATGGCAGATGTAACTCTTGATGATATTCGTTTGGCACTTGTCCCAGCTTAAAAGAAATCATCGTCAGTATATAAATCGGTGAATGTACTATACAAATGTATCTTTACAGCCGCAAAAGAAAGTAAAGTTATTAAAAACAATCCAACAACAAATCTTTCGTCAAAAACAGGTGGTATTCCTCAAGAGGACAAGATACCACTTACAGATGAACAGGTTGAAAGATTACTTGATGCGATAAAGGGCTTGCCGCCTTATGTGTTTGTTATGATTGGATTGTATGCTGGGCTTAGGCGTGAGGAAATTTTGGGGCTTAAATGGGATTCAGTATATTTAGATACAGATGCCCCGTATTTAACCGTGCGCCGAGCTTGGCACACCGAAAACAACAGACCTGTTATTATGACAGAGTTAAAAACTCCGGCAGCGCACAGAGATATTCCGTTGCCCGACTGCTTAGTTGAGTGTTTACGAGAGGCAAAAGCAAATGCAACATCTGAATATGTAGTGGCTAATCGTGAAGGTAATCCGTTATCATATACACAATTTAAACGCCTGTGGACATATATTGTAACCCGAACGACAAAAGAACGCCACTATTACCGCTATGAAAACGGGAAGCGTATAAAACATACTGTAACGCCTGTGCTTGGCGAAAAGGCGGCTCATAATGGTAAGGTTGTGTATAGTTTAGATTTTCAGGTAACACCGCATCAGCTCAGGCACACTTACATTACTAATTTGATTCATGCGTCTGTTGATCCGAAAACGGTTCAATACCTTGCCGGACACGAAAGTAGCAAGATCACAATGGATATATATGCAAAGGTTAAGTATAACAAGCCTGATGAACTTGCCGGAATATTAGACGGAGCGTTCTCATTATGGAACGAAAACTACGATAGGCAAATAACAAATAACACAATAAAAGAGGTGCTTTGAATGGCGAGAAAAAAAGAGGTTCTGCCGGAATATAAAACGGTAATACATAATGGAAGTGAATACTACAGAACAAGAATAAAAGATGCTGATGGAAAAAGAGTTGCAGTTTATGGTTCTACCCGTGAGGAGCTGCATAAAAAGGTTAAGGCTGTTCAAAAAGAAATTGATAATATTACTTTTTGCAGAGAAAATCCTACAGTAAAAGAATATTGCGAAAAATGGTTGTTAATGAAGTCGGCAACTATTAAGCCTCAAACTTTACAAGGATATGAACGCACAATGCGAAAATACATTATAGAACCCATTGGCGATATGTACATGGATGAAGTGACATTGGATGATCTAAAACTTTTAATGGTTCCTGTATCAAAAATGTCATCCGGAGTATATAGTAAGGTTAATATGTTGGTAAAATGTATTTTTTATTCTGCTGAAGCCAATCAGTTAATTGAGAATAATCCTTCTGCCACTTTATCTGCAAAAGGCGGAAAAGCACAAAACAAAAAAGAAGCTTTAAGCGATGAACAAGTAAATACTTTGCTTAATACAGTAAAAAATCTGCCTCCATATTTATTTGTAATGATAGGATTATATTCAGGTCTTAGGCGAGAGGAAATACTCGGTCTGCAATGGGACTGCGTATTTCTTGATTGTGCAACTCCGTATATAGCTGTTCGCAGAGCGTGGCGTTCTGTAAAAAACCGACCGGTTATTAGCTCAGAACTGAAATCACCTGCTGCGAAACGTGATATTCCGATACCCAAATGCTTGATAGATATTCTGAAAGAGGCAAAAGAAAAATCAATTTCTGATTTTGTGATTTCTGACAGCAAGGGTGAACCACTTTCATATTCTCAATTTCAGAGAGTTTGGAAATATATTGAGGTGCGTACAGCGAAAGAACGAAAATATTATAAATATGTCAACGGGCAAAAAGTGGTATGTACTATCTATCCGGAGCTTGGTTCACATCAGAAGAATAATCCAAAACTTATATATTCGTTAGATTTTGATGTAACACCACATCAGCTTCGACACACATATATCACAAATTTAATATACTTGGGAGTTGATCCGAAAACGGTTCAATACCTTGCCGGACACGAAAATAGTAAAATAACTATTGACATTTACGCAAAAGTGAAGTATAATAAACCTAATGAATTAATTGGTATTGTAAATAAGGCTTTCAAATGAACTGTAAACTACGAAAACAATGTAAACGAAGTCGGGGTTTATAAAAGGGTGAAATGTTTAGGTAACACCTCAAAAACCCAACAATATCAATACTTTCAGGAATTGAAGGAAAGAGCAGTACGGTCTCAAGGCAGCCCGTCGTGCGCCGCAGTTCTCAAAGAGATAACAAATTCAAAGAAAACACAGAATGCCAAAAGGGGCTGTATCAAAACCAATCATTACCATGATGGTTTTGATACACCCTTTTTTTATACAAAAAAACAGAAACAGCCTCTTTACAGAAAGCTGTCTCTGGTGTAAAATATAAATATGAAAAACAATATTCTACACTCAGAT
>JAFRDB010000131.1 GCA_017404065.1 Clostridia bacterium | reverse complement strand
GCCCCGGGGCAAGGTGGGCTTTTCAAGCTTTGCTTGAAAAGGTCGGATTGGGGTTAACGACGCTAAAAAATAAGATAAATTAACGGTTTTAGATGAAATCTATCTCTGCCGTACCCCAACCCGCCTCGCAAGCTCGGCACCCTGCCCCAAGGCAGGGACAGCAGAGCCTCACCGCAATTCTTGCCTCCCTCTTGAGGGAGGTGGCAGCCCGTAAGGGCTGACGGAGGGAGTCCGATAAACTGAAATTTAAACGATTACTAACGGTTTGTTCACTCATTCAAAAACCGTGGCGCTATATCTTCTCAGTCTTGACATTAAAAAATATATATGGTAAAATTATATGAAATAAGAGCATTGATAGTGTTACCTGTTTATATATCAAAAGCATCTGACAGTTATAAATAATGAGGAGGAAATACCATGAACACACTTTTTTCAAAAATTCATAAAAGAATAACAGCTATTACCTTAGTTGCACTGATATTAGTAATACTATCCGGCTGCGCTTCTCATGACGGAAAGGTCGCGAAGTCTGTTGCTGAAGAATTAATGGAAAGCGGTCACTATGAAGATGCCGAAAAACAATGCGCTATCGCTGTTGGCAACGGTGTAACAGATAAAGATTTTGTCCACATGTATGATATTCTTAAAGCATATAATTCTGCTTTGGATCTGTATAACAGCGGCGATACTGAAAAAGCACAAAGCAAACTGGCTGAAATATCAGATTATTCAGACTACAAAATAGCTTCTGATATTGATAAACTCAAAGACTCCATCAACGATGCTCTGGAAAACTCCGAAAAAATCGACAACTCATTAGATGAGATCGAAGATCTGTATAATAATGAAAAATACGATATAGCACATGAAAAGATGCTGGAGTTAGACGAATACAATATGAGTGACGATCAAAAGTCAAGATACGACACTCTTCAGGAGAAAATCAACAATAAATCAACGCAGCACGTAAACAGTGTACCATCACCGGCACACAGCCAGCCTAACATCAATTATTCTCAATACGATTCATCTTTGTCAAAGGCTTATATAATGGGAGCAGAATCGGGATATGTTTATTTTTGGGACGGTCCGACAGGAAATGCCCAATCGACGGCAATACCAAATGGTACTACAATATATACAACATCGCAAAGATCAAACGGACGTACATTAGTGAAATGGAATGGAAGATATGGATGGGTAACATCAAAATATGTAAACATAGGTGATGCAAGTACATATACATCCCAATACCACATTCAGGGTGCGTCATCAGGCAGCGTTTATGTTTGGAAATATTCATACGGCGATGAACACTACACTACAATATCAAACGGTACCGCTGTTTCCCCCACAGGCAAAATCGACAACGGCAGAGTTCAGATACACTGGGGCAACGGATACGCATGGATCACAGCAGAATACGTTGGATGAAAATAAAGGCGCATAATAACCGGCTTTCAGTCGATTGCTATGCGCCTTTTTGATATACCTATATTGGAGATATAAATTTCAGTTTATCGGGGAGATGTTTGCGGTGTAGCTCTGCTGTCCCTGCCTTGGGGCAGGGTGGCGCGGCGACGATAGAAGCCGTGACGGGTTGGGGGCTACGGTAGCCGCAGATTATGTTTAAAACCACTAATTTATCTCGTTCGATAGTGCCGTAAACCCCAATCCGACCTTTGCGAACGAGTTCGCAAAGCCCACCTTGCCCTCGGGCAAGGACAGGCTGCGCCTCCCAGTAATCCCCCCGATAAACTGAAATTTAGCTTTGAACAGTACCTTTTCCTATACACCGACAGTAATGACGAGTCCTGAGATATCTTTATTTTACTATTATAAGATGCGTGAGGTTGCTCAGCCAGGTTGTTCCGTTCCCTCTCTGTGTTGACAGATCGTTTACTATAACGCTGCGCGGACGGACAACACCGCTGTCCGGATCGCGGATATCCACAAGCGAGCTTACATCATTGATAGTATAATACTTTCCATTATCAGAGCCTAAATAGATCATCTCGTGTCCCGGGAATATAAGTATTGCCCCCGGCGGCGCGGTATCAAGCGCGGTCATCTTCTCAGCATCGGTCATACTTCCAAGATCGGTTACATCCACAGGCATTGCCGCTTGCCATGTTGTGTTCCTCGGCAGGACAAGTCCGAAACAAAAATATATCTCCCGCGCAAAGGATGAGCAGTCCTGCGAATCCAGCATTCCACCCCAACCGTAACGGTTGCCTAGGAGTTTAAATGCCTGTTTTGTTACATTTGAAAAGGTATAGGGCAGGTAACCTATGTTCACATCTCTGTTAGCTGATATCAACGCCGTCTTTTCGGTATAGCTCCCGTCATCGCTTCTAACCGGCAGCTTTACGGCATAGTTATTCCATGCAAGCCGGTTTGTCTCCTTAAACGAAACATTATCCGCAAGCTCCAGTATGGTGCCCATATTTAGCTGCTTTTGCGATATATCCGCATCATAACTTGCTTCAAGCCATACGCGCTCGCCTGTTACTACAAGAAAGTTCGTATGCGTCTTTGCCTTTATCCACTCGGCTTTGTCCTTGCATACTGCGACATCCTCTGTCGGGATCCAACCATTACAGCATGCCGACCGCGCATAAATAAACCTCCCGTCTGCCGTTGTATTATAAAGCGCGAGCGGCTCACCGACAAGCACTGCGGTATTTACGAAATTATCCCATTCCTTGTCCCATTCGCTGTCTGAGAGCCATTCACTATACGGATAACCCTTTAGCAATGTGCGCGTTGTGCATATACCGTAGCGCACCTTTTCATGCTCCGTAACAGTCGTATCTTTTATATTCCTTCTTATTGACTCATAAAAGCTTTCGTCCACCGGCTCACCGTCTATATACATCTCCTCAGGCGATGCAAAGCTCGCCAGCGCTTCCTTCAGCTCCATGCCGTTATACCTTTCATCAAGTGCTTCAAGATCAGACATCATTGTATCTTCATCATCAAGGATACGTCTGTTTAGTGCATCTATCTCCGCTCCGGATAGTATCAGATCGTCAGTGCCGTCTTTTAGCCAATACTGCGGATCGCACATTTCGTCCGTTACGTTCGCTGCCTTTAAAGTATATGAGACACTCTCCCGACGCTTTTCGATCTCGTATGAGCTGTTCTCCCATACGCCGTTGCTATATTTATGTATCCGGCTTGATTTTACATTTTTCGGCGCATAGTGATCTGCATATTCATATATGTCAGCATCATCGCTGCGTTCTATAGTTTTTGTTGCGGTAAGCTTTCCGGATTCATCGTAGTAGCCTATGTTATATATCGCCGCCGAAGCAGTGATCTGTACTGCGGATAATATCACAGCCTCTAACACAAATATCCTTTTCATATACTCCCTCCCCTTTTCTATGTATAAGATCAAACTTCAGACAGTATACCACAAAAATCTCCGCCTGTCAAACGTATTGACTTTTTATTATGCCTATGCTAAAATATTTAATGGGTCGGTATGCTGTTCTATCCTGATAATAAAATACTTTTGGAATATACCTCAGATAAAGAACATGACTTTCCGCCATACTTTGAAACATCCGACAGGGAGGTAATGTTGTAAAGTTAAGCGCATAAGACTCGTCAGCCACCGCGAGCGGCGTCTGACGAGTTGCCGTAAACATCGTTAGCTTGACAACATTAGACAAGGAGGGATTTCTATGAAGCTGATCTCATGGAACGTGAACGGACTGCGCGCCTGTGTGCAGAAAGGATTTACAGACTTTTTTAATGAAATAGATGCTGATGTGTTCTGCATACAGGAAAGCAAGCTACAGGCGGGGCAGATCGATTTCGCGCCGGAGGGCTATCACTGCTACTGGAATTATGCCGAGAAAAAGGGTTATTCCGGCACAGCTATGTTCACAAAGATCGAACCGATCTCGGTTACATACGGCATAGGCATAGAGGAGCATGACCATGAGGGGCGCGTTATAACAGCAGAGTTCCCGGATTTTTATGTTATCACCTGCTACACGCCTAACTCGCAAAACGAGCTGCAGCGTCTCGACTATAGAATGACCTGGGAGGACGCGTTCAGAGCATATCTGAAAAAGCTTGAAGAAAACAAGCCCGTGATCCTCTGCGGCGATCTGAACGTGGCGCATAAGGAAATAGATTTGAAAAATCCCAAGGCCAACCGCAAGAACGCAGGGTTTACCGACGAGGAGCGAGGTAAGATGACAGAGCTGCTCGGAAGCGGCTTCACCGACACCTTTCGCTACTTCTACCCCGATGTAACAGAGAGGTATTCATGGTGGTCGTACCGGTTCCGCGCAAGAGAAAAGAACGCAGGCTGGCGTATCGACTACTTTATAGTATCCAAAGCGCTCAATGACAGACTTGTGAGCGCGGATATACACCATGAAATACTCGGCTCCGACCACTGTCCGGTGGAGCTTGTGATAAGGTAAACGAAATTATAAAATACCGCTCACTTTGCATGGCGAGCGGTATTTATTCTTAAGTTTAAATTTCGTTTTGAATTATTCTGCCATTATGGGCTTCATTTTTATATAAATCATATACATAAGCAGAGGATTCTCTATACAAACCCGTGTCTGCATCAGAAAGCTTTTCCATAGTGTCCGAAACATAAAACCTGCGCATAGCCTCAGTCCAGTCAACATTGTGATCATTCATAATGTATTTTATGATATCTTGAATAGCGAGCTCCATAAGCATTTGCTGACTTTCAGACATTTTCAACACCCACCTTTTTTAATAACCTTACTGCTCTTTCCGTATGAAATGAATATTGATCGGAAACATTTTTATATCTCATTTTACTGACGATTTTTTCAATATCAGCTAAACCATGAGCATATGTCTCAATTAAAGCAGTAAGTCCATCATCCGCTACAGGTCCTATTACTATATCATACTTTGAATCATTGTTACAAGCATCGCTGTCATTATCGGTAAAACCCCTGCTCCTGTTGTTCATAACGAATATCGCCCATTCAGCAGACGTTTGACTGAATTCTTTTATATTCATACCATATGCTGACTCTATATTAAACTCAAAAATATTTACCATAGGATCACCGCCATAAATCCGTGACACCCTCTTAGCCATATTTACAGCTTGTTCCTTTATAGTTGTTAGATAAAAGCCTCGACCGAAATCCTTAAATGGTCTGCACATATTTAAATCTATATCATTAATATCAGTATTTGAACCATGAAACAATATCATGTTATTTCACCACCGTTATTTCTGCATATTGCTGTTAAATCATGAATCGCGTCATCTATCGATAATGTATGTTCTATATCATAGAATTCTTTCAGGAAATCCAAGCCTTTATGATTATATAAATATAAATACGCCTCTTTATAATTCAAGCCTTTTCTTTTTGCAAATGAATTTACACATACAACAGCATAATCACTTTCATAATTATTTATCATAGCGGCACCCCTCCTTAAAGCTTATTCTAACATATCCTATTTTTATTGTCAATCGCTTTTGATCTTATTTTCAATAGAATTACCGCTCGCTAAGTAAATCCGATCAGATTTTATGGTTGCTGATCACTTATTACGTTCTCATAATTGAACAACATCTTCTAAATCAATCTTAGTATCATCCACCGCAACATATCGCGGATATATGCTATCGGATAATGTTGCAGCAAATATCATCCTTCTCATTTAACTGAAGTTTATATCTCCAACATAAGCATATCAAAAAAGGCGCATAGCAATCGGCTGAAAACCGGTTGTTATGCACCTTCATTTTAATACATCCCCTTTTGTGATATTTTGATAATGTTTACTTAGTGATCACATCTTACACATAGGACATGTATATAAAGGGTCTTGCTGTTTGTATCGTCAGAAAAGTTCGGTCATTTCGTCCCATGCGGTGGTTTTTACATTATTTACACCATCACTTTTCATTATATTCTTGACAGTTTCTGCACTTGTCTGTGTGCCGGATGCGGTTATAACATCCTCCGCCTTGAATTTGCGGCAAAGCATTTCCGGTGTGCTGTATTTGTTCATGTTCGATCTCCTCCTTATTCTATATATTCAACATATCCTGTTTTTCCATACGTCGCTGCTGCTGTGGCATTTTCATCATATAGTCCGGTTATAACAAGTCCTATTAAAACAGGTCCTGATATAACGCCTACATTATATGAAAGCCCTTCAGTTTTGCGTGTTTCGCCGCCGCTTGTAACTGTCCATACAATATCGCCAAGCTCCAGCGCTTCATCATCCGCCGCAAGCTCAACCTTAAAGCCCGTTGCGCCGCCGTCCTTTGCGGAATTGTCGGCATAGGTCGCGGTTGAAGGTGTTGAAACCTCGGTTGTGTCTAATACATATACCGTAGCCGGACAGTTAGAGTTCCAGCTGCTGCCCTTTGTGACATTTGACCACTGCTCTCTCGTACCGGCATATTTTATGCTTGTTAACCTGCTACAGCTGATAAGTGCCTTTTCTCCTATCCGAGTAATACTGCCGGGTATAGTTATGCTTGTTAAATTATTGCAGCGCCGAAATGCCCCATATCCTATAGCGGTTACACTGTTCGGAATTATATATGCGCCTATCTTACCTGCAGGATAACAAACCAGTATAGTCATATCTTTAGAAAATAAAACACCATCTTTAGTGGCATACTCTTTGTTAGCACTTGATACATTAATTCTGGTTAAGCTACTACACTCCAAAAATGCATATTCTCCGATAGACGTAACGCTATTGGGAATTGTTATCTCTGTTAAGCTGTTGCAATACCCGAATACATAAGTGCCGATAGTTGTTACGCTACTCGGAATATTAACACTGGCTAAGCTGCTGCAGTTATTAAATGCGCCGCTTCCGATAGTTGTTACACTACTCGGAATATTTATGCTTGTTAAATTGCTACAACCTAAAAATGCGCTACTTCCGATAGATGTAACACTATTCGGAAGATTTATGCTTGTTAAGCTGCTACACGACCCAAATGCGGAATTGCTGATAAATGTAACATTGTTTGGAATATTAACACTGGCTAAACTGCTGCAGCCATTAAATGCATATTCTCCGATAGACGTAACGCTATTGGGAATATTTATATTTGTTAAGCTGCCACAATCCATAAATGCCATATCTCCGATAGTTGTTACGCTACTCGGAATATTCACATTGGCTAAGCTGCCGCATTTACTAAATGCGCACTTATTAATGGATGTAACACCATGCGGAATATTTATGCTTGTTAAGCAGCTACATTTATGAAATGCCCAACCCATAATAGATGTTACACCTTTTGGAACTATAATATTGGTTAAACTCCCGCAATCGCTAAATACTCCCATACTGATAGATGTAACTCCATCCGGAATATTTATGCTTGTTAAGCTGTTGCAAGACCCAAATGCATAATCACCGATAGATGTAACACTATCCGGAACACTAACACTTGTTATATTTTTGCAATCTCGAAATGCATAATTTCCTATAGATTTTACTGTCACTCCCTCTATCACGCTTGGTATCACAAGCTCGCCGCTTGCGCTTGTATCACAACGGGTTATCATTCCGGTGTCCGTATCAAATGTCAGACAGCCCTCCTTTACGCTCTCCGCGCTTACTGCCGTAGGCATTGCCAAAGGGGCAGCCATTGTCAGCAGCATCACTGTCGACAGCATCGCACTCAGTTTTGCTTTTGTTTTGTTAAACATTTTTGTCCTCCTTCTTTACCCTATAATTCATATTATGTGGTATATATCAGAGCATGATATGCGCCGATATATGAAATCTAATCTTGAATTGTAAAAAATTAAAACACAATAAACAGACCTAAGAAAATTATCCCATTCATAGGTCTTGAGTGTATGCATAAATTTGTTTTTTTATTAATTTTACATTTTTTCTATTGACAACTACTTGTTTTTTATGTAAAATATATATTGTGAAAATAAAATATTACCACATAATATGAATTATAGGGTATTTCTTCAATTCCGCATTTTCATCATAAAATTTTACCTCACACCGCCAGCTTGCGCATCAGATCATCTATCTGCCTACGATGCACCTCGCCGCTTTCGCGCGTGTATATCCTTGTTGTGTTTATGCTTGAATGTCCGAGTATATCCGAAAGTCTTACTATATCCTTATATGCGCTGTAGAATATCCTTGCGAACAGGTGGCGGAAATTATGAGGGAATACCTTTTCCTTTGCCACCTTTGCCGCTTCGGCAAGCTTTTTCAGCTCCTTTGCCAAATTTGATCGGTCTACCGGATTGCCGTTTTTGGTGATAAATATACTCCCCATCTTTATTTTCAGCTTATTGGCATACTTTTTGAGCATCCTGCACAGCTTTTGCGGTATAAACACTGTCCTATGCTTGCCCTTGCAGTCTATCTCAGCTATTCCGCGCTCTATCGCTTCTGTCGTTATAAATTTCAGTTCGGAAATCCTTATACCCGTTGAAACGAGTGTTTGCAGTATCATACTCAGTCTTGGCTTACCCCCTGCCGCGGCAAGCAGGGACTTGTATTCCTCCTTTTTCAGCTCCCGCCCGCTGTCAGCATATACCTTCCTCTGTATTTTTACATTTTTAAGCTTATGCTCATGCATACCGATATAATCAAGAAAGCTGTTTATCGCGGCTATTGCAGCATTAACGGATGCCGGCGCGTATTTTTGCTTCAATAGTTCCTTGTATTCAAGCACGCTTTCCCGCGTCAGCTCCTGTCCGTCCAGAGCGTTTCGCATCGCGGCTATCCGGCGGGCATACTGCTCCGCTGTTGCCTTTGATTTTTCATCAGAAATAAGCTTTCTCTTAAATTCTTCTATTTTCTCTATGGAAATCGTCATTGTGGCACCTCATTTCACATTTGGTACTTATATTTTACCACAATGATGCTGAAATTACCCGGACAACATTCTATTGTCCCATAAATAGCACGTTAACCCCCTAACCTCAGCTACGCCCTTGTTTGCTTTTAGCAAACAGGGCTACGACACGCGAAGCGTGTCGTTCACCCAATCTTGAGGGGGATTCGTGTGCGGGCTGCGCCCGTGCCTGCTCGGGGCTGCCGCCCCGAACCCCACTGTTTGCAGCAATTTCTTATAAAGCAAGAATTTTTAGCGATTGCTTGACATGACTATTTCCGTATAGTATAATACAAAGGGTAAAAACGTATGAAAAAACAGTACAATAAACCGAAGAAAACAAATTAAAATATATGAGATACAACATAAGGTATACCATTACACTGCTTCTGCTACTGCTCTTTTCAATATCGGCAGCGGCGGTGGATGCGCCGGAATATTCCGGCGAACCGTATTCTGTAATAAATGATAACATCCCCTTCTTCGCTGTTCCGTATGTTTCGGAAGGTGATGTGATATATGAGGTATTTGAGGATTACAGCCCGCTTGACGAGCTCGGACGCTGCAACGCAGCAACTGCCAATATATGCACGGAGCTTATGCCGACGGACGAACGCGGCGATATAAGCAGCGTCATCCCCACCGGATGGCACAGCGTTAAATATGACTTTGTAAGCGGCAAATATCTGTATAACCGCTGCCACCTTATAGGGTATCAGCTGGCAGGCGAGGACGCAAATACGCTAAATCTCATAACCGGAACAAGATACATGAACATAACGGGAATGCTGCCGTTTGAAAATATGATCGCTGATTATGTGAAGGAAACAAATAATCATGTTCTCTATCGGGTAACTCCTGATTTTAAAAATAATGAGCTTGTGGCAAGAGGTGTGGAAATGGAGGCAATGTCGCTTGAGGATCACGGCGGCGATATCTGCTTTAACGTGTACTGCTATAACGTCCAACCGGGAGTTGTGATCGACTATACCGACGGAAACAGCGGCGCATACGGCGAGTTCATCTTAGAACAAGATAAAAACATTTTGCACAAAACCGGCTGTTTGGGCTATGACGGCAAAAACGAAACCAATATTGCAATTGCAGAAGGAGCGGTATGGGAATTTGTTAAACACGGCATAACCTTATGTCCTCTATGCAGACCGGAATAACCAACGGAGTTTGATTATGAAGAAATTAAGACTACTACTTGCCGCAATCGCAGCAGCACTGACCCTTTCGGCATGTGATATAGAAATATCATTTGATCTGCCGGAGTCCTTATACGAACAGAAAAATGTAAGCTATACCGTCCAAGACCTTTCGGATATCCCTGATTATTCCGGCGAAGCAACTATATATCTGAATAATAACGAACCGGATTTTAAGCCGTCAGAGCTAACTACAGACGGCTTTGAATACTACAGTGACCTTGACCGGCTCGGACGCTGCGGCGCGGCTTATGCCTGTCTGTGCCGCGAGCTTATGCCGACCAAAAAACGCGGGAATATCCACCACATAAAGCCTACCGGCTGGCATTCATCACACTATGATTTTGTTGAAGGCGGCAGTCTTTATAACCGCAGCCATCTTATAGGACACCAGCTTTCCGGCGAGGATGCGAACGAGCGAAATCTCATAACCGGAACAAGATATATGAACGCTACGCTTATGCTTCCCTTTGAAAATATGGTATCTGACTATATAAAGGAGACTGACAACCATGTTATGTACCGAGTTACACCGTATTTTAAAGATAATGAGCTTGTTGCGAGGGGCGTGCAAATGGAGGCATATTCTGTCGAAGATGAGGGCGACGGTATATGCTATAACGTATTCTGCTATAACGTGCAGCCGCACATAGAAATAGATTATGCTACGGGTGATAATTGGGAAAGCGAGTAATTAAAATGAATATTATAGTATGTCTTGATAACAATAACGGTATGCTCTTTAATAAGCGGCGGCAAAGCCGAGACAGAGAGCTTATATTGCGCATTAAAGAACTCACTGAGGGACACAGGCTATGGATGAACGCGTATTCGGCAAGACTTTTCGGTGACGATGTATTTGTTGCGGACGATTTCATTGCAGAGGCAGGCACAGGCGATTACTGCTTTATAGAAAACACGCCTATACCGACAGACAGCATCGAACAAATCATAATATATCACTGGAACCGCGAATACCCCTCAGACACATATTTTGATCTTGATATAAGCGGTATGAAGCTTATAAGCCGCTATGAATTCAAAGGCTATTCACACGATACCATTACAGAGGAGATATATGAGCAGCAAAAAATATGAAAAAAGATTGGGATGTAAAAACGAGTTTGTCTCTATCTCCATATTTTGTGTAATTAGTAATGTTTTTTTTCTTATTTGTTTATATTGACAATTCTGTGCAATTTGTTGTATAATTATAGTAAATAAAAAATACTGAAGGGAGCTTTATAATTATGGGTTACTATTTTGATGACGCGTACAGCATAAACGCTTATGAGGGTACAGATGTTAAATCCGTCCTCTCTGCGCTTGCTTACAGATTTATGGGACAAAATCTGAAGCATGGCTTATACTATCGCGCATACACTAACGCGGGAATTGTCCGCACGACGGATTACCGCTATATTATAGATTTGAACAAGATCTATCCCGAAAGCAAACAGAAGGACTGCGTATGGGCTTTCACAAAGGCCTGGACAGACAACGGCGCTACATATACATGGGACATAAACTGTTTTGGTCCCATGGAGTTATACTGCAATGGTGAGCTTGTTTATAAATCGGATATTTTTAAAGAGAGATATTCGGAAAAGGCTTCAAGGGTTTCGTTTGACCTGAAACCCGGCTGGAACGACATCCGCCTCCGCTGGAAAAAAACAAAGGCAGGCTTCGGAGGTCAATTCGGAACATGGCTCGGCAAGTGGGATCTCTATACTCTGATGCCCACAAAAGAACGCGACGGTCAGGAAGGCTTTGTCTTTACAGATATAGTTGACGATCAATATGTACCTGAGTTTGAAGTAGGCATGAGCGAGGCGGATTTTGACGGCAAGCTCTATCCGGAGATCACCTTCGCCAATGACGGCAAGGGACAGTTAACACATATATACGGCACGCCGGAGGGCAAGTATGCGATAGCATGGACAAAGGCTTTCTTTGACGAGCCGGGCACAAAGCCGTATAAGTTCAGATTCTCGGCAAAGGGCAAAGCCTTTGTCTTTATAGACGGCGAAAAGGTATTCGAAACAGACGGCGGCGACGCGGAGTTTACGGCTGATGTTAAGCTCGGTGACCACGATATATTCGTAAAGTCCGTATGCGGCGGTGACTGGGGCTTTGATCTTTCAATAGACCGAATAAGCTTCAAGAGTGCGGCAAATGTAAAGGGCGCATCAGACGCATGGATGTATATAGGTCCGTTCGATGCTGATTTTGAATTTCCGTTCGAGAAGGCATGTGATATGAACCATGTTATAGGTGAACCAAAAACATATTGGAGACTGAATCTTAAAGATACATTCGTACGTCCGTACAATGAGAATTCACTGTTTGGACGATGGAACTATCCTCTCGGAGTTACTCTCTACGGAATGCTGCATGCGGCATATATTATCGACTCGAACGATCTTAAGAGGTACCTCAAGGATCATGTTCAGCTTTGCTGTGACACTCTTGAATATGCTCTCTGGGATAAGGAGCAGTACGGCGGCGCGACTGCTATACATAATCTTCTGACAAGTATAGATTCGCTTGACGACTGCGGCTCGTTCGCTTCTACCATGCTTGAGGTGAACAAGTTCATGCCGATAGACAACGTAAAATACGTTGCGGACTATGTTGCGGACTTCATCTCAAACGAGATGTCAAGACTGCCGGACGGAACATTTTTCCGTAAGGAGCTTATGCATTCCTTCCATAATGACACGCTTTGGGCGGACGATCTCTACATGAGCGTTCCGTTCCTTACAAGATACTATAAGTTCTCCGGCGATATTAAATATGCAAACGACGCTGCCGAGCAGTTCTTCGGCTTCAAGAAGATGCTGTTTATGGAGGATCAGCATATCATGTCGCACGTTTACGACTTCAAGTATGATTCCATGACCGGTGTTCCATGGGGACGCGGCAACGGCTGGGTGGTATTCTCAATGACAGAGCTTTTGGCAGAGCTGCCGGAGGATCATCCGCGGTATCAGGATCTTGTTGATTTTCTCAATGAGCTTTGCGCGGCATACGTTAAGCTTCAGGATCCTGACGGTATGTGGCATCAGGTAATAACCGACTGGGAGTCATACCCCGAGACCTCTTGCACATCCATGTTCATGTATGCATTCTCACGCGGCGTGCGCTATGGCTGGCTGAAGGATACAGACAAGTATATAAAGGCGGTTTATAAGGGATGGGAAGCACTCACAAAGACAAGTGTTGACCGCAACGGCAACGTATACGGCGTATGCCGCGGCTCTGAGTTCTCCTTCATCCCCGACTACTACAAATACGAGCTTGGCTGGAACCTCAACGACACCCACGGCACAGGCATAGTAATGCTTGCGGGTATCGAAACAGAGAGACTGACAGAATTTTTGAATAAATAAAAAGCAAGAAACGCTTGATCGATACGATCAAGCGTTTCTTAACTCGGGCGGAGTTGCCGCTTTTAAACCTTATTTATTATTTATTACCAAAGATCACTGACGATATAATCTGACGATATATGGTAATTATCCGTAAGGTCTTTTGTCAACTTTGTCATGGAGCTTTCATAGGTCTGCGTTCCTGATGCGGTAAGGATATTTTCACTCTCGAACACCTTGCATACTAATTCAGGTCTTGTATATTTTCTCATTTCAATCTACCTCCTTATTGTACCGTTACATTCACTGTTGCATCCGTATCATACAGACCGTCTACAACAAATGCCAATGTGACCTCTGTGCTGTCACCGCTGAATGTCATAGTCGGCAGCTCAATAGATTTTGTGAATACCTTGTTGACACCGTTTGATGTTATATCCCATGTAACGCTTCCGACAGTAATTTCGCCGTCGCCGCTCTTTGTGAGCTTTGTGATGAACGCTGTTGCGCCGTTGTCCTTTGTACCGTCACTGTTATAGCCCTCGTTATTAGCTGCAACTCTTGTTACCTCTCCTTTAACGGTCGCTGGTGTGACCTTCTTGGTCGCGGTAAACTGCGCAGTGTAAGACACATCGGCAGTAACCCCGGGGAGTGTATCATTCACGCCGTAAGTATTTGTGCCGTCTGTCCAGCCTGCAAAGGTGTAGGTGTACTGATCGTCCTCTGCTTTGGTAGGCTCCGAACCGTAAGACGGGGTGTCGCCCTTCGCAGCTTCTTCTGTTTTGAGAACAGTACCGTCCTCGTTCTTCCATGTGACGGTGTGCAGGGATTTTAAATATAAAGTATGCTGAGTATTTCCTATGTTTTCATACGAATATACTTTACATTTCTTTGTAGTCGTATAATATCGGTCAGGTTCATCCACTACAGGCTCGATACTATCTACTTCCTTGTCAGGTTCACCATCCAAATAGATGTTTAATACAAAAGGCTGATAATAACCGGAAAACGTCCTTATCAAGAACTTTATTGTCGTACCCGCGTCTATAACTAAGCCTTCGTTAAGATCGTTGCTCGTGATCTGCACATCTTCAGCGCTCGCCGTAATAGACGTATCACTAAATATTCCTCCTGTCTCCACGTTTACAGGCACATAACTCGCTACACAGAGAGCTGCCAGCACACCTGCAAGAGCGACACTTACTTTTTTGAGTTTACTGTTCATAGTAAAGTCCTCCTTGTAAAAAATTATTTTTATAACACAAAAAGCACATATCACAGGATAAGCCTATCCCGTGAGATGCGCTTTCATAGTCTACAATTTTCCGCAAAAGGGCGCAGTTATGCTCTGAGTGATTGATTGAGTGAGTGATTGATTGAGTGATTGATTGATTGATTGATTGATGTTATCATGCGCACTGCCATCTTGTCAAGTCCCTTTCGCATAAATTTTTAATAATATTTTACCATAGCATTCCCTCTGCTGTCAAGTAATTATTTTGCGTTATATTCCACAGTATTTTTGCCGATTTTCTTACGGTTTTATTGTGATTTAATTGATAACCGCATCTATATTTAAAATATTGATTGCAAAACAGGACGATTTATGATACAATGCTGTATAGGAAGAATATATCAAGACAATTACTAATATAGGGAGATGATAAATATGTCAGACAAAGTTTTAACACTGACCGATATTCGGCGAGCAGTGAAGCCGCTTGCCGAAAAATATCATATAGGAGAGGTATATCTTTTCGGTTCATATGCACGAAACCAGGCATCTCCATCCAGCGATATTGATTTCTTAGTGTTCGGCGGAAAGGATTTTAAAAGAGTAAATGTTCTCACCTTTGGCGAAGATCTGCGCGAGGCTTTAGATAAGGATGTAGACGCTTATGAAATATGCGAGATCAATAAAGGATCGGATTTCTATCATACACTTATGAACGAAAGGGTAAAAATTATATGAAATATACGGATGAACAGCGTGTCGGTAAGATCTTGAAATATAGCGAACAGCTTATGGAGTACATCGAAGAAATGCATATAGATGAACACCAGCTGCTTACCGACTATAAAATTCAATGGGCAGTTACAACACCGCTGTACAATATCGGCGAAAATGCGTACTCCCTTTCCAAAGAATTTAAGAAGGAACATAGTGATATTCCGTGGAATATGATAGCGAGTCTGCGGCACAGGCTCGTCCATGACTATGATGGTACAAACTGGAGCATAATATCGGATGTTGTTTTCGAGGAAATACCAAAACTGATAGAACAATTGCATTTGCTTTTATTGTAGCTAATTCCATAATTGAATACAATTTGATTATTCACAAAAAGCGGGTGCATTTTCGCTTAATGGGTGCATTTTGCAAATCCCTCTGCGCTCCGCTATCAATCGTAAAAGCTTAGCCTTTCAACCAAAAAGAAAAGTGCCGAAAAGTCCGCTGTTATACTGATTTTTCGGCACTTTTGAAATATGGCTTTGTATCAAATAAGCGAGGAACACAGACAGCGTTACGAGCATTGGCAGATCTGACTTCACAGAGAGCGGCGATACATACACCGCAGTCGTTGACAAGCAAACGGGCGATCAAAAGTTTTTCATCTGGACGGATGATGCGTCAAGCAAGCTTGCACCGATAACCGCACCGATAGC
Source organism: Clostridia bacterium (assembly GCA_017404065.1). GTDB lineage: Bacteria > Bacillota > Clostridia > UBA1381 > UBA1381 > Ornithomonoglobus. The sequence goes on along the minus strand of JAFRDB010000131.1, from coordinate 19,557 downwards.
AGAATAAGCAAAAAAAAGCTTAAAACCGATTTATAACAAAACAAAAAAAGCAAGAAACACCTCACGAAGAACTCTTTTTTCTTCGTGAGGTGCTTCCCCTTATTTTCATATCCTTTTCGCTTCTAAATAGTACCGCTTATCGTGCGCCTCGCCCATTGAGAAGGTCTTGCGCGGCAGCGCACCGTCCTTAATAACTGTCTGGAACAGATCGTTTTTCTTTAAGCCGTCATATATAAAACCAACGGCGTTATTTTTTTTGCTTAAATTCCGTACAACGTCCGCACCATGTATGTAATCTATCTCACCGCCACGTTTTTCAATATAATCATCAAGAAACGCTTGTAGTGTCCCCACCGCAAGATAGCTTGGCGCATCCTTTATGTACACAGGGGTTTCCTCTCCATTTCGTACAATTATTATTTTCTGTCCCTCGTCATCCGGTATAACTGATGCCTGCGGATAATATTCAAACAGTTCGCTGACTACATCATCCGGGTCAACACCGAACATCACTCTGTATATCGGCTCAAATTCCAGCGCCTCATCATGCAGATTCATAAGCTCCACCAGCGCAAATCTGGCCGGATGCGTCTCTCTTTCTTCCGGGGTAAGCGTCTTTTTTATATCCACCCAGCACGCCTTTGCCGTTGCAAGAGAATGGTTACCGTCACCCACGGCATATATAAGCGGCTCAGCCTTTGCAAAGCCGTACTTTTCTCTGAGCTCTGCCGCATTTGTAAGCGCTTTTAGCCCCTCGAACACCTTTTCCTTTGCATTTTCATCAAGCAGACGACCCTCTATATGTCCGCCGTTCTGCATAAGGTCAAAATCATATATCTGTAGAAGCTCGTCCTTGCGAGCTGTAACTCCCTCCACGACTCTGCGGTGCCGATCATCGATCAGCATGATTATATGCGGAAGCTCCAACGCCGCGCCGCTTCTTATTCTTTTCCGCGGCGGAATGCGCTCCAATATCGTCCCCTCAGTGGCGCGGATGAGCGATTGCGAGCCCTTGAAATACTCATAGTATTCAAGATCTATCGCGCCAATAAGTCCGTGTCGCACTTTGCCGTCACGCTGTGTTCTTTCGACATATATAAGACTGTCCTTATATTCACGGAAAAGTCCGTCCTTTAAGTATCGACGCATCTGCGCATTTATCATTTTTATCCGCTTATAGCTTTCCCCGTCATTTAAATATGCTTCCGGAAAAATAACCTTAAGAGTCGACGGACAATCTCCGACATATTCCGCTACGCTCTGCCAGTACTCAGGTTCTGAAGAATACTGATCACACGCGACCACACTCCATTTTGACAAGTCCGTATTTTGCGGCAGAAGTATATCCGCCGTTCTGAATATATTCATTTGTATGTCCCCTTTATTTTAGTTCTACTACAGTAACTCCGTCATCACCCTCGCCAAAAGCGCCGGGGCGGAAGCTTTTTACAAATTTGTGCTTTCTGAGTCGCTCGCGTATCTGCTTCTTTAATACACCTGTACCCTTGCCGTGAACTATACGCGCCGGCGATATGCCGGCAAGATAGCAGTCATCAAGGAATTTTTCAGTATTAGTCCATGCCTCGTCAGGATATTGCCCGCGCACATCAAGCTCCGTTGTCGCGTTTTGTGTCTTTGACTCTATTGACCGCTTCGGAACAAACTTTTCCGTCATAGCCTGCTGCCGTGCTTTATCCTTATCTATCCGCCGCAGATTGGATATATGCGTATCCATCTTTATTATGCCCGCCTCAACACGTACCTTGCCGGACTTATCCGGTGTCTTCAGTACTACTGCCTCCTGGTCGATATCAAGCAGCTTTACAAGCTCGCCGGGCTTCAGATCCTTTGGCGGTTCGGCAAAGCTGCGCTTTGGATTAACGGTATTTTTCATCTTTGCGTCTATGCTGTCCTCACGCTTTTTAAGACGCGCACGCGCCTGTCCGGTCTTGCTGTTCAGATCCTCCTCAGCCGCTACGCCGCGCTGACGCATAGCTTCAAGCTCGCGTATGATCTCATTCGCTTCGGTCTTGGCATCCATAATTATTATCTTAGCCTCGCGCCGCGCATCCTCAAGTATCCTTGACTTATTATCCTTAAGCTTTATCCTGTCTGCCTCTACGCCTCTGCGCAGCTCCTTAAGCTCACGCATGAGCCGCTCGTTCTCATCCGCATCACGACGCGCAACTGCGCGCGCCTGTTCAAGGTCGGTTATAACATCCTCAAATTTTACGTCCTCATCCGAAAGAATATCATTCGCACGGTCTATGACCGTCTCCGGCAATCCGAGCCGACGCGATATGGCAAACGCATTTGACTTGCCCGGCACTCCTATAAGCAGCTTGTAAGTAGGCTGCAATGTGTTTACATCAAATTCGCAGGATGCGTTCTCGACCCCATCGGTCGTAAGAGCAAAAATTTTCAGCTCACTGTAATGCGTTGTCGCAAGCGTTTTTACACCCAATGCACGAAGCTGTTCAAGTATCGCTATAGCAAGCGCGGCACCCTCTGTCGGGTCTGTGCCCGCGCCCAGCTCGTCAAACAAAGCAAGCGTGTTTCTATCCACATTTTTGAGTATTTTTACAATATTTACCATGTGTGATGAAAATGTCGACAGGCTTTGCTCTATTGATTGCTCATCGCCTATATCGGCATATACTTTTGAAAATACTGCCGCATCACTGTTGTCGGATGCTGTTATATGCAAGCCCGCCGCCGCCATAAGCGAGAGCAAGCCGACAGTCTTTAGCGTTACCGTTTTACCGCCGGTATTAGGACCTGTAACTACAAGCGTGTCCGTTTCTTTTCCGAAGCTTATATCATTTGCTACTACTTTATCACGATCTATCAGGGGATGCCGAGCGCGCTTGAAGTTAATTATACCCTTGCCGTTCAGACGCGGCTCTGTCGCGTTCATATCAAGCGAGAGCCTGCCCTTGGCAAAAATAAAATCAAGCTCGGCAAGACAAGTGAAATCTACCACAAGTTCATTTGCGTTATCTGCTGTAAGCGCGGATAACTCAGCAAGTATCCGCTCTATCTCCCGCTCCTCCTGATACCGAAGCTCTCGTATCTCGTTATTAGCATTTACAACACTCATAGGCTCTATAAACACAGTCTGCCCCGTTGCGGATGTGTCATGCACGATACCGGGCACCTCCGACTTGTACTCGGCACGGACAGGCACAACATATCTGTCCGATCTCATCGTCACTATCGTATCCTGCAGATATTTTTTATAATGCGCACTGTGTATCATGCCGTTCAACGTTTCGCGTATCTTGCCATTGAGATTTTTCATCCGTCGGCGTATCGCGGAAAGCTCTGATGACGCGTCATCTGCAACCTCCTCCTCTGAGAGGATGGCAGAGTTTATCCTATCCTCAAGCGCTCTTGCAGTCAGAAGCTGCTGCTCCAGATCGTGCAGCACCGCGCAGTCATCAGCCGCCTCGCCAAGATATGCCTTCATCCGCCGCGCTGTGTACAGCACGCGCGATACCTCAATTAGCTCGCGCGGACGCAATGCTCCGCCCTGCTCTGCGCGCTTTACGCTTCCGCGCACATCCGAAACCGACATACGCACCGGCGGAGTGCCGAGCTTTAACAGTGTTGCCATAGCTTCGGTCGTCTCCTTCTGAGCTGCCTGCGCCTGACGCACTGTCGGATAAGGCTCAAGCCGCATTATGCGCTTTTTTACAGGTTCGGACTCTGTATAGCCTGCAAGCTTCTGAAGTATCTTATCAAACTCTAATATTTTTAAAACCTTTTTCATATTCTCTTTGCTAATTTTATAACATTATCTGCTCTGAACCGTTCAAATCGATCCTCCTCGATCGCGGCGCGTATATCCTCCATAAGATGATTGAAGAAATATAAATTATGCAGAACACACAGCCGCATCGCAAGCATTTCCTTTGCCTTGAATAAATGCCGTATATATGCTCTCGAATAGCTCCGACATGTCGGGCAACCACACTCAGGATCTATCGGCAGTGAGTCTGTTTCATATTTCTGATTCATCATGTTCATTGTCCCGTTACGTGTGAATATGAAGCCATGCCGCGCGTTACGCGATGCCATTACACAGTCGAAAAAATCTATTCCGCGTGCCACGGATTCGATGATATTGGACGGTGTGCCAACCCCCATCAAATACCTTGGTCTGTCCTCCGGCGCATAAGGAAGAACGATATCAAGAATGTGATACATTTCCTCATGTGTTTCACCGACGGCAAGTCCGCCGATCGCGTAACCGGGAAGATCAAGCTTGGCTATCTTCTTCATATTATCTATGCGCACATCGTCAAAAACCCCTCCCTGGTTAATGCCGAACAAAAGCTGCTTCTTATTTATGGTTCTGTCGAGCTTATTAAGCCTTGTCATCTCTTCCTTGCAACGAACAAGCCACCGGTACGTGCGCTCCGCGCTGTTTTTTACATATTCATACGGAGACGGATTTTCCACACATTCGTCAAACGCCATTGCTATCGTTGAGGCAAGGTTAGACTGTATCTGCATACTTTCCTCCGGCCCCATAAAGATTCTATGTCCATCAATATGCGAGCTGAAGCTGACACCCTCTTCGGTTATCTTACGCAGTCCGGCAAGGGAAAACACCTGAAATCCGCCGCTGTCTGTAAGTATTGGTCTGTCCCAGTTCATAAACCTGTGCAGACCGCCCATCTTATGAACGATCTCATCACCCGGACGAAGGTGCAGATGATATGTGTTTGAAAGCTCTATCTGGCAGCCGACCTCCTTAAGATCATTCGTCGAAACTGCGCCCTTTATTGCGGCAAGCGTGCCAACATTCTGAAATACGGGAGTTTGAACAACCCCGTGTACTGTACGGAATTCGCCGCGCCGTGCCTTACCGTTTGTGTGTAATATCTTGAACATGTTTACCTCATTTATTTAAATATTGCCAAACTAACCGGTTGCCTCAGCCGGCACAGCTTGCTATGGCTGATGAATCTTTTATGCTTCACCTGTCAACATTGTTTTTTTCTCTTATATAAAATAATCGCGCAGCGATACAAGTATTGCGCGGCCCTCTTATCAATATTAGTTATTATAACATCCGGCTGAATAAATGTCAACGAATTTTGAAGAAAAGCGCTAAAAATGCGTTATAACAAAGCCGCCTTTATCTTATGATATATGAAACAAAGTCTGAAACATTATTAATGGGCAGTATCAATACTGAATTTCAGTTTCGATACTGCCCATTAATATTTTTTTCTATTATTTGCTCAGATCCAGATTTCGGATCGTATTTCTAAGCGGAAGAACGAACGATGGTGATACGGATAGCTCGTCAACACCCATCCTCAGGAAGCGTTCTGTAAGCTCCATATCCGCGCCCAGCTCACCGCAGATACCTGCCCAAATGCCGTTGTCATGCGCGTTTTTCACGACCATGCCGATCATTCTAAGCACTGCCTCATGATGAGGATCAAAGAACTCATCAATCTTCGGATTCTGACGGTCTATAGCCATTGTATACTGTGACAGATCGTTTGTTCCTATACTGAAGAAATCCACTTCTTTTGCCAGCAGGTCACTTATCATTACTGCAGCCGGAGTTTCTATCATTATACCCTCCTCAACATCATTATAGGGTATACCCTCGGCTGTCAGCTCTGCCTTTACCTCTTTTGAGATAGCCTTTATCTTTTTTATCTCGCTAAGTGAGGTTATCATAGGATACATTATCGCGATCCTTCCGTACTTCGATGCTCTGTAAAGAGCACGAAGCTGTGTTTTAAATATCTCCGGGCGCGTAAGGCATATTCTTATCGCTCTAAGACCCATTGCCGGATTTTCTTCCTTGTCAAGCTCAAAATATTCCGCCTGTTTGTCTGCGCCTATATCAAGCGTTCTTATTATAACACGCTTGCCGGACATCTTTTCGGCTACCTCCTTATAGATAGCAAACTGCTGATCCTCGGTCGGATACGTGTCATTTTCAAGATAAATAAACTCGCTTCTGAACAGACCAATGCCGCCCGCATCGTTCTGCAGCACATAGGGGATATCCTTTGTATTACCGATATTCGCATATACGAGCACCTTGTGCCCATCCTTTGTCACATTATCCTTGCCCTTAAGCTCTTGAAGCAATCTGCGCTTTTCAAGATCCTCATCGCGGCGCTTCTGCATTTTTGCAAGCGTATCCTCATCAGGATCTATATATACTACAGCGTTAAAACCGTCAACTATAGCTGTTCTTCCCTCTAATTCAGACGAAAGCTCAACATTCGTTCCGATAATCGCAGGGATATTCATTGTCCTTGCAAGAATTGCCGTATGAGAATTAGTTGAACCGTGTACCGTTACAAATGAGAGTACAAGCTCCTTATCAAGCTGAACCGTTTCGCTGGGCGCAAGGTCATCGGCAAGTATGATGACCGGCTCGTTTGCTGACATTCCGGATGAATCTGTGTTCATGAGGATCCTTACTACACGTTCGGAAATGTCCTTGACATCCGCTGCTCTCTCCTTCATGTAAGCATCATCCATCGACGAGAACATCTCAGCAAAGTTATCTGCCGTTATACTCACTGCATACTCGGCATTTACTGACTGATCAGCTATCATATTGTTTACCGAGTCAAGATAATCCTCATCATCAAGCATCATCTGATGTATCTCAAATATAGCCGCGTTTGCCTCGCCGACCTCCTTAAGAGCTTTATCATAGAGCCCTGCGAGCTGTGCCCGCGCCTCTGCGCGTGCCTCATCAAAACGATGCTGCTCCTTTGCTGTATCGCTTATAGTGCGGCGTGTTATACGCTGCTTTTCTTTTGCGAATACATGGATCTTGCCTATTGCTATGCCGCCATATACGCTTTTACCATTACAGGTGATCATGTGCATCTATCCTCCTTGTATCTACACCTTACGGCTGCCCAGAAGGACAGCCGTAAATCCGATTTCATATCTTTTAGAGATTAGCCTTTAAGAATGCCTCAAGCTCCGCCGCAGCCTTATCCTCGTCCGCGCCCTCAACCGTGATAACAATTTCATGTCCCTGCTTTGCTGCAAGACCCATTACACCGAATATGCGCTTCGCGTCTACCTGTTTGCCGTCCTTTGCTATCTTAACACTTGACTCAAACGATTTTGCGGCCTTTACAAACTCACCTGCCGGTCTTGCATGGATACCCTCCGGGTCTGTGATCACATAACTGAATTCTTTCATAATATTGTTCCTCCTATAATTCGTTATTGATTTTTAATTATTCCTCTATCGGCTTCTTAAGAAGCGCGAGCATAAACATCGTTATAACTGATCCTATAGCTAATGCCACAAGATACATCGGCCAGTTGCCTACTACCGGGAATACGAATATTCCGCCATGAGGCGCCATAAGTGTGCAACCGAATACCATAGATAAAGCACCTGCTACCGCTGAGCCGACAGCCGTTGCCGGTATTACATGAAGCGGATCTGATGCCGCAAACGGGATGGCTCCCTCAGTTATGAAGCACAGACCCATAATATAGTTGGATATCGTTGAGCTTCTCTCTGCCTTTGTAAAGCGGTTCTTGAAGAAGGTCGTCGCAAGAGCTATACCTATCGGCGGAGCCATACCGCCTATCATAACAGCCGCCATGATGTCATAGTTGCCGTTAGCGATAGCCATTGTGCCGAATACATACGCCGCCTTATTGATCGGACCGCCCATATCTATTGCCATCATTGCGCCAAGCACGATACCGAGAACAGCCTTTGAGGTACCGCCCATTGCATTAAGCATATTCGCAAGACCGGTATTAACTACACCTATAAGCGGGTTGAAGATAAACATCATAAGTGTGCCTATGATGAAGATACCAAACAGCGGATAAAGGAGTATCGGCTTTATACCGTCCATACTCTGCGGGAGCTTCGCAAATGCCGCTTTAAGTCCGAGCACTACATATCCTGCTACAAAACCTGCTACCAAAGCGCCAAGGAATCCGGATACAGTGTTGCCGGATGCGCCAAATATCGTATTCTGCAAAAATCCGTTAAAGCCTGTGTATGTCAGATTCTGCTCCGCCTCATTTACCCAAGAGAGCACAGCATTGCCATTTGCCGCAAATACGCCGCCGACAAAACCGACTGCGAGTCCCGGACGGTCAGCTATCGAGTATGCTATATATCCCGCAAGAACCGGAAGCATAAGTCCGAACGCCGCCTCACCGATCGTCTTGAAGAACGCTGCTATAGGCAGGTTTTTACCAAAATTACCGGGGTTTATACTGAAATCATCAAACAAAAATGCCAGAGCTATAAGGATACCGCCGCCGATTACAAACGGAAGCATGTGCGATACACCGCTCATAAGATGCTTATAGAACGAGTGTCCGATGCCCCCACCCGATGCCGGAGCAGCATCATCACTGCCGGTTGCCTCAAATACCGGAACATTGCCGGACATCGCTCTCTTTACAAGCTCATCCGCTTTACTGATGCCGTCAGATACCTGTACCTGAATGACCTTTTTGCCGGCAAAACGATCGACCGGCACCTTTGTGTCCGCTGCAACTATAATGCAATCCGCTGCCTTTATTTCGTCGTCCGTAACCACATTTTTAGCTCCTGATGAGCCGCGCGTTTCCACCTTTATAGAGCAGTTGTTCGCTACCGCCGCTTTCTCAAGCGCTTCTGCCGCCATATAGGTATGAGCTATACCGGTCGGACACGCCGTTACCGCGATAAGGCTGCACTTTGCGCCCTCTACCTCTGCGCCGTAGCTGTCTATGCCTTTGCTCTCCTCATCGGCATCATCGATGATCTTCAGGAATTCATCAACATCCTTCGCATTACGAAGCTTGTTTGAAAAATCCTCATCCATCATCATTACGGACAGCTTACCTAAAACATCAAGATGCACATTGTCCTTTGTGTTCGGCGCCGCGATAAGGAAAATGAGCGATACCGGCTCGCCGTCAAGCGCGTCAAAATCAACTCCGTCCTTTATGACCATTGCCGCAAGACCGGGTTTGTTTACCGCGTCACACTTGGCATGAGGTATCGCGATACCCTCACCAATACCAGTTGAACCCTCTTCCTCTCTTGCAAATACCTTCTTCTTATATGCGTCCTTGTCGCTGATCTTTCCGCTTGCGCACATAAGCTCCACCATCTTATTGATAGCATCCTCCTTAGACGATGCAGCACCATTAACATTAATGGATCTTCTATCGAGCAATTCTGTTATTCTCATAGCGTTCCCTCCTTATTTTAAATAATTATGGTCCTTTCGACCTATTGGATTTATATTAACTCAAACGAGTTATATACGTTTATTATCTCTGACTTTGTAGCAAGAAGTTCAGAGAATGCGCTCGCGCTTCCTGAAGAAAGTCCCATTTTAAATGCATGCGCGTAATCGTGTTTTTCGCACCAGCCGGCAATAAAACCCGCTACCATTGAATCTCCTGCGCCAACCGAATTTATGACCTTGCCCTTTGGAGCCTCGCTCATAAATATTTCACCGTTTTCCGCAGCAAGCACAGCACCCTCGCCTGCCATTGACACAATTACATTTCTCGCGCCGCGCTCACGCAGCTTCTTTGCATACGGAACGACCTCATCGCGCGTTTTTAATGTTACACCGAATATCTCACCAAGCTCATGATTATTCGGCTTAACAAGAAACGGCCTGTGCACAAGCACATTAAGAAGCAGATCATTTGTAGCATCTACCGCTATCATTATATCTCTGTCTGAAAGCATCTGCATAATGTCGCTGTATAGCGAATTTGGCAGCGATGACGGTATACTGCCTGCCAGCACAAGTGTATCGCCGGAGCTGAGGCTGTTTATCTTATCCATAAGCTCCTTTAATGACGTCTCATCTATATCCGGTCCCTTAGCATTTATCTCTGTTTCGGTATCGGATTTTATCTTGACGTTTATACGCGATACGCCATCTCTGAGCACAGTAAAGTCTCCCTTACAACCCTGCGCCTCAAACGCGCGTTTTATCTCCTCGCCTGTGAAGCCGGCAATGAAACCGAGCGCAACATTTGGTATGCCGAGATTTGTGAGTATTGTCGATACGTTCAATCCCTTGCCGCCCGGCAAAAGCTGCTCAAAATACGATCGGTTTGTCATACCGGGTTCAAGATGCTTAACTCCTATCGCATAATCGATCGCCGGGTTAAAGGTTACTGTATAAATCATTTCGCATCTCTCCTCTCTGCAACAATTATATTTTTACAATTTTCATAACCCTTCGGCATAGCTTCGGTTATGACCGCCGCATCATCAAAATCCGCGAACTTAACAGGACTTATTGCGCCGAACTTGGTCGAATCTGCAAGAATATACGGCTTTTTGCAGTTTCTTACAGATACCTGCTTTACATCAGCCTCCTCCCGATCCGGTGTTGTGAACCCTACCTTTTTATGGATACCATTCGTGCCCCAAAAACCAATCGTGAAATTATACCTTGAAAGAGCTTCTGTAGCATCCGCACCAACAACCGCTTCCGTCGACGGCTTAAGTCTCCCGCCTATGAGATAGACCTTGCATCCGCAGCTCGCAAGCCTCTGCGCGTGAGTCACTGCATTTGTAACATAGACTGCGTTTTTCTCCGTCAGATATTCCGGCATATACTCTGTTGTCGTGCCGGCATCTATATAGACAAAATCATCTTTTCTTATAAGCTTTGCAGCGTATTCGGCGATAAGCCGTTTCTGCTCCATGTTTATAACGCGTCGTTCATTGATCTCATCATCCCGAAGCCTGAACGAAGTTTTATTTGACAACGCTCCCCCATGCACCTTTATTATCTCCCCCATAGCATCAAGAGTGTTGAGGTCTCTTCGTATTGTAGACTCAGAAGCAGAAAGATATTCCATAAGCTCCGCTACAGTAACGCTACCTCTCTCGTCCAGTCTTTCCTTTATACGACTAAAGCGTTCTTCCGCAAGCATAATGCTTCACCCCCGACTTGCCGGACAAACCGGCACACGAATATAACTTCATCATCTGTTATAATAATATCACAGCAAATCATCAAAGTCAATCAATTTCATTCACAAAAAGTCACCATCTTTTTTGTATATATTGCATAAACACCATTTTTATTCGTTCTTTATCATCAAAAACTATAGGATTTCAACAAAGCTGTTGACGGAAATTGACTGATTGGCTTCAGCGCATTCCACCATCAACAAATATAAAAAGATAATTATTACCCGTTTTGACAGTTTTAAAATGTTCACAGTCCCTACACCAATAATGATAACACACAAAAAAAACGAGGGGCAGCTCTTCTGACTGTTTTGATCAGACATGAACTGCCCCCCTGCTATTCACTTTTACATAGCTGCTTCTATCAAATCACTGTATTTTCCCGTTGCGGCCAATAGTAACAGTGTATGGTATTGCATCTGTATATTTACTGATTCTTTTTATCTATAATTATCATCGCATCTCCGAAGCTGAAAAATCTATATCTTTCTCTGACAGCTTCCTTATAGGCATTAAGTACATTCTCGCGTCCGGCAAGAGCGGAAACAAGCATTATGAGTGTAGACTCCGGCAAGTGGAAGTTTGTTATGAGCGCATCTATAACATGAAACTCCTTGCCGGGATAGATAAATATATCCGTCCAGCCCGTCCCGGCCCGAAGCGGAAAACCCGACATTCCCGCTGTCTCAAGCGTTCTTGTGGCGGTTGTACCAACAGATATGACTCGTCCCCCATGCTCTTTTGTTCTGTTTAGAAGCTCTGCCGTCTCCTGTGGCAAAACATAGAATTCTGAGTGCATTTTATGTCCCTCGACATTCTCACTCTTGACCGGCCTGAATGTGCCGAGCCCAACGTGCAGAGTTACCCATCCGATATTTACACCCTTTGCCCTTATCTTATCCATAAGCTCAGGCGTGAAATGCAGTCCCGCCGTAGGCGCGGCAGCAGAGCCGTTATGCTTAGCGTATACCGTCTGATATCTGTCCTTATCCTTAAGCTTTTTTGTTATGTACGGTGGAAGGGGCATCTCTCCTAACTCGTCAAGTACGTTTTCGAATACGCCCTCATATTCAAATTTCACAAGCCTGTTTCCGTCATTGATTATATCCAATATCTCCGCCTTAAGCTTCCCGTTACCAAACACAAATCTTGCACCCGGCTTCGCTCGTCTGCCCGGCTTTAAGATGACCTCCCATGTGTCCAGCGAATGCTTGTTCAAGAGCAAAAATTCTATTGCTCCTCCGGTATCCTCTTTAACTCCATATAAACGCGCCGGTATGACCCGCGTATCATTTAAAATGAGCGCGTCACCTTCACTGAGCATATCCACTATATCATAAAAATGTCTGTGCTCTATGCTGCCCGTAGTTTTATCAAGCACCATCAGTCTTGAGCTGTCACGTCTCTCAAGCGGCTCTTGCGCTATAAGCTCCTCCGGCAAGTCATAGTAAAAATCCGATGTTTTCATTAATTTGTCCTTTCATCTGTGTTTTAACTATAATAACCCAAAACGAATGTTTTGTCAAGCAGAAAAGAAAAGGGCATATATAGAGTAACCGTCACCCTATATATACCCTTAACTATAGATGAAAACTATCTTACAATGAACTTATCAGACTCGCGTCTATTTAGTTCTCCTTCATTTTGTTCTCATAATCCTCGACCATCTTCTTAACCATCTGGCCGCCGATCGAGCCCGCCTGCTTTGAGGTAAGGTCGCCGTTGTAGTTCTGGCTGAGGTCAACACCTACATCACGCGCCGCTTCCATCTTGAACTGCTCAAGAGCCTGCTTGTTGGATCTCTTTGACATTTTTGATCCCCTCCTTGTCCATAAAAAATCGGAAATTCACTTTCCGAGATTATCATGTGCAATCGAGGAGATTATATAACAAGAACATTATGGTTAATCAGTTCATTATTACCTCATCCGAAAGCAGCGCTTCGCAACGCTTTATAAGAAGAGGATAATTCTGAAGTCCCTTATCGATTATCGATTTTACAGCCTTTTGCGAAAGACGTAAAATATCTCTGTCTTCAAATAAATTGGCAATGCGCATCTCCGGCAGACCATGCTGCCTCGTACCAAAAAAATCTCCCGGTCCGCGCAGCTTGAGATCCTGCTCGCTTATATAAAAGCCGTCATTTGAAGCGCACATCGTCTCCATTCGTTTTTTTGTTACTTCATTATCGGCATCTGTTATCATAATGCAATATGCCTGATCTCCCCCGCGCCCTACTCTGCCGCGCAGCTGATGCAGCTGCGACAGACCGAAGCGCTCGGCATTTTCGATCACCATGATATTAGCGTTCGGTACATTCACACCAACCTCAATAACAGTAGTCGCAACAAGTATCTTTATTTTACCCGCGGCAAACTCCTCCATCACTGTATCCTTATCCTTAGCCTTCATCTTGCCATGCATTAGACCTATTCTTATTTCCGGATATGCAGCGGCAAGCTTATCCCGCAGCTCCTCGGCGTTTTTCAGGTCGCTGTTTTCGGTATCCGCAACAAGGGGACACACAACATACGCCTGCATACCGGCAGCTATGTTTTTTTCCACAAACCCGTATACGCGTTTTCGCATCTCGTCACCTACAGCGTATGTTTGTACCGGCTTTCTGCCCGGCGGAAGCTCATCTATAACGGAAATATCAAGATCACCGTACAGAATGAGCGCAAGCGTTCTGGGAATTGGCGTTGCCGACATAATGAGCATGTGAGGATCACTGCCCTTCGCCATAAGCTTTGCTCTTTGCTCCACACCAAAACGATGCTGCTCATCAGCCACAACTAACCCGAGATCTCGGAAATTTACTGTCCCCTGTATGAGCGCGTGCGTGCCTATCACGACATGCGCAATACCAAGCTCTATTTCCTCCAACACCGCGCGACGCTCTTTTGCCTTCATACTGCCGGTCAGCAGCACGGTGCGTATACCATGCTTTTCAAACATCTCCGACAGTCCCTCTGCGTGCTGAGCGGCAAGTATCTCGGTTGGCGCCATCATCGCTGCCTGACAGCCGTTTTTGACTGCCGTATATATCGCCGCAGCGGCTACCGCCGTTTTGCCCGAACCAACATCGCCCTGCACAAGTCTGTTCATCTGCTTTCCGCTTTTAACATCCTTGCATATCTCATTTATGGTCCGCTTTTGCGCGCCTGTGAGCTCAAACGGTAGTCCGTCTGTAAACTCTCTGACGCATTTTATGTCTTCAAATATTCGTCCTTCCTTTACCGCATTACTGCCCTTTCGCAAGGCAAGCGCAAGCTGCAGCACAAGCAGCTCCTCAAACACAAACCTCTCTCTTGCAATATTGTAGCTTTCAAAATCTGCCGGAAAGTGCACATTACGCATAGAAAAGTTTATCTCGGCTATCTTGTATTCTTCACGGATACTTTCCGGAAGGTATTCCGCAAGCTCTCCTGCCTCGGCAAGCGCCGCCTCCATCGTGCTCTGTACGATCTTTTGTGAAAGTTGAGCTGTAAGCGGATATATCGGTATTATTTTGCCGGTATAGCGCTCATTTCCGAATTTCTCAAATACAGGCGCAACCATCTGTATCCGTCCCTGTTTGCTGCGTGACACACGCCCGAAAAAAACATACTTCTCATTATCACTAAAGTTGTTTTTTATATATCTGTTGTTATACCATACAAGCGTCATAACTCCGCTGCTGTCTGTGACAAGCATTGTAGTGATGAGCATATTCCGCCTTACATACCGGTCGACAGGGAGCTGATAAACATTTGCCGCTATGCATACCGTTTCGCCTTCATCGCATTCCGCTATCGGCTTTACCTTTGACCTGTCTTCATGTGAACGCGGAAAAAAATACAGCATATCGCCAACAGTTTTTATTCCCTTCTTTTCAAAAAGAGCGGCACGTTTTTCGCCCACTCCCTTTAAATACCTTATTGATTTTTCAAGCCCCATTCAATCACCTATCCCGACAACATACATGACTATCCCGTGAATATTTCCCGTATCACCGAAAAAACGTCTGATTTCGTCTGCCGCCTTGTTATATATGCAGTTAGTGTTCGCTCCGTATCGGCACAGGAGATATATCACAAGTTTTCTGTCCCTCGTGATAGCAACTCTGCCACGCCGCCATCTTCCCGCCTTATCTGTTAGCGCGACAACACCTTCTATATTCAGCACAATGTGCCGGACAGCGTCGGTTATGACGCTATCGGCAATGGTTACACTGCCCATCATCAGCTCTTGTCCTCCCCATCGTCCTTACGCTCTGCTATTTCATAGCTGCGCATGACCTGTCTGCGCTTTTCAGTTGCATACTGTGTATAGTATCTGTGCGTTACCTCTATGTTTTTATGTCCCATAAGCTCCGCAACCATCTTTATGTCCACACCATCCGCTATCATGTTGCACGCAAACGTGCGACGCAAAGCGTGCGGATGCATCTTGTCCGGATCGGTTATTCCTGCTGCACGGCAGTAATTTTTGAGATTCTTCTCTACAGTCTGCGGCAGCATCCGCTTTCCGTTACGGCTTATAAACAGAGGATCTGTGTCCTTTACTCCATCGTCAGCAAGCCGCTCCTCAACGTATTTAAGCATCTCGTTTTCGACCTGGAGCGGCATAAATATCTCCTGCTGATCGCCGCCCTTACGAGTGACTACAAACGATGAGGATTCGAAATCCACATCATTTATATTAAGATTTACCAGCTCGCTTACACGGCAACCTGTGCCGAGATATGCGGTAAACAATGCTATATCGCGCTGCTTACGGTTAAGATACGCCGCGCGGGTCCTGCCGTCAAAATAGTTCTCGCCATCATAAAGCACCTCTATAAGGTTGAGCACATCCTGTGTCGTAAGCGGCCGCTTCATTTTCTGATGCAGGCGCTTAAAATCAAGCTTATCCGTCACGTTATGATCGATATAGTCATTTTTATACAAGTAAAGGAACAATCC
Organism: Clostridia bacterium; assembly: GCA_017404065.1. GTDB lineage: Bacteria > Bacillota > Clostridia > UBA1381 > UBA1381 > Ornithomonoglobus. The sequence continues at coordinate 3,636 of JAFRDB010000131.1, read as the reverse complement.
GCGTATGCCTGACAGCTTGCGGTTTATGCCGTGCTCACTGTTGCGCCTTATCCTTTTTATTTTTTTTCCGCTTGCGGATGTATATTCACTCTCATATTCGGTAAGATAAGCCTTGAAGCCGTTAAGATCCCGCAAAGTCACTTCATTGAGCATCTCAGGTGTTATCTCATCTATCTCATTCACATCGCGGAATTTGAATTTTTTGAGATATTCCAGAAATATCTTTATATCCAGACTGTACCCGATCTGAGTGTTTATGCTCTCGCCGTCGTATGCCACCTCTATATAGTCAAACGCATAGTCAGGCATACGCGTGAGAATTTTTGTAAGATCAATATACTTGCTCATCTGCGCTTCAATTCCTTTGCTCTCTGCATGAGATATTTTCTGTTGTTAAGCTCAGGCTTTATAATGACCTCATCCTGTAATCGCTTTAACGTATCGCCTATATCTCTGCCCTGCTTATAACCTATGCTCATAAGATCGCGCCCGTTCACAACAAGATCAGAGACACGATACGGCTGATGTGTTGCCAGCACTTCTTTGTAAATCTCAAGCGTCTGCTCAATGTGCCGTTCCTTTTCCGGATAATATTTTGGGTTTTTTGCCTTGTTATCTGCCTTTTGCAAAAGCAGCAGCTTTTCAAACAGCTCCGGACCGGTTTTGGACATCATGCGCTTTACTTGCGTCTGACTGGGTTCGACACGATAATCATGGTTTTCAACAAGCACGGATATATTCTTTATCGTGTCCGAATCCATGTGAAGTCTGTGCAAAAGATCAACTGCTATCCTGCGGCTCTCGCGGTGATGCCCGTAAAAATGGATTATCCCCCTCTGATCCTTTGACGGGCAACATGGCTTGCCTATATCATGCAGCAGCGCAGACCACCTCAGCTCCAGATCCCTTGGCGTGTAGCCCACTGCACGAATTATATGTTCACCGACATCATAGATATGATACTTGTTCTTCTGCGGCTCTCCGAAGCATCTGTCAAGCTCGGGTATGATAAATCTCATTAGCCCCAGTCTGCGCAGCTCCCTTATATACTCCGGATGAGGCGAGAGAAGTATTTTATTCAACTCCTCTAATATCCGTTCCGAACTTACTCTTTTTATCCCCGCGGCACATTTTCGTATCGCCTGCTCGGTTTTCATGTCTATCACAAAATCCAACTCTGCGCGAAAACGCACCGCTCTGAGCATTCTGAGCGCGTCCTCGTTAAATCTTTTCTCCGGCTCACCCACGCAGCGTATCACACGGTTTTGTATATCCGATATTCCGCCGAAATAGTCCAAAACACCTGATGCATGGCTATACATCATGGCATTTACCGTGAAGTCGCGTCTCGCGCAATCCTTCCTTGCGTCATTTACAAAATCCACACTTGCAGGATGTCTGCCGTCAGTGTATGCCCCGTCACAACGAAATGTGGTTATCTCATAAGCGATCCTGTCCTCGACCACTGTAACGGTTCCGTGTTTAATACCGGTATCTATAGTGCGCCTGAATACATGCTTTACCTGCTCCGGCTTTGCGGAGGTTGCAATGTCATAATCGTGAGGTGTCTTGCCCATTATGAGGTCACGCACAGCTCCCCCGACTACATAAGCAGAAAATCCGGCATTATTCAGCTTTTCAAGCACCCGCTCCGCTCCGGCGGAGATCTCAAGCCTCTGCACCTGTGCGCACCTCCTTTATTCGCATATTATGTTTATTTTATCATATATACAAATAAAAATCAATAAAAAACACAAAAATCCTCTTGAATTGTATCAGTCATTATGATAAAATATGTATAATTAACAATATATCGGAGGGATTTATCATGGCATATCACGTACTGACCGAAGCTAAAAGATGTTTGAATTGTAAAAAACCCATGTGCCGACAGGGCTGCCCCATAAATACTCCCATTTCGGACATGATCCACACGCTTCTTGATGGCGATATAGATAAGGCAGGTAAAATGCTGTTTGAAAACAACCCGCTTTCAATGATATGTTCACTGGTATGCAACCACGAAAATCAGTGTGAGGGTCACTGTGTGCTGAACCGCAAAGGCGCTCCCGTTCATGCCTCTGTCATAGAAAACTACATATCCACATACTATTTTGACAGACTAAAATTCGGACATATAGAAAAGAACGGTAAAAAGGTAGCTATAATCGGTTCCGGTCCCGCCGGCATCGCTATTGCACTGATACTTGCGCAGCGCGGCTATGACATAACCATATTCGAGGGCAGAGAGCGAATAGGCGGAGTGCTGCGTTACGGTATACCGGAGTTCCGCCTGCCGAAATCGATACTCGATAAGTACAAGGAAAAGCTGTATTCTTTAGGAGTAAAGATACGTCCGAACACAATGGTCGGCAGCGGCATTACCATAGATGATCTGTTCCGCGACGGCTACAAAGCGGTATTTATAGGCATTGGTGTATGGAGACCGAACACACTCCGTATTAAGGGAGAATCCCTCGGCCACGTCCATTACGCGATAAACTATCTCACAAATCCTGACGTGTACCGTCTTGGAGAAAAGCTCGCTATTATCGGTGCCGGCAATTCTGCAATGGACGTTGCCCGCACCGCGCTACGTCACAGAGTGCGTGAGGTAACTGTATATTCACGTCATGATTTCTTTGCGGCAAGCGATCACGAGATAAACTACGCAAAGCTTGAGGGTGTTGAGTTCAAGGTGCATGTTGAGCCGGTAGAAATAGTTGATAATGGCTGTATCTTTGCCGACCTTGACTGTGACGGCCACGGAACGCTTACGCGCAGACCCGGTTCAGAGCGCTTAGAGAAGGCCGACAGCGTTATTATCGCAATAAGCCAGGGCGCGGATAACGCTCTTGTCGCCAAGACCGGAGGACTTGACACCAACGACCGCGGTCTTTTAATCACCAATACCTTTGGTGAAACAACACGCGACGGAATATTTGCCTCCGGCGACGTTGTAAGCGGCGCGAGAACAGTCGTTGAAGCGGTGGCATACTCAAAGAAGGTTGCCGACGCGATAGACGAGTACATTCAGGGGCTTGATAAACAAGGCGAAGAAAAATCAGAATAAAAAGGGGCTGTTGCATTTTGCGCAGACCGCTTAACGGCTTAACCCCCCTGTTTATGAAAATAATAATTAACAAATGAACACAATTACGGTAGAGATTTGCTCATTTGAGCAAATCTCTTTTCATTGAATGCCGTTAAGCTATGAACGAAACTCACCGTGTACCCGAAAGAAGTCAGGCGGCGCTTGCGCCGGATTTGCAAAGCAAATCTACTGACAACGACGTACCATCGTACGCCTTCGGGCAAGGTATCATGCGGCTTTGCCGCCTGACACTTCGTTTCGTCCATTCTGCATCAAAAGCCAATCAGCCCCTTTGTCGGCTGTTGCATTTTGCTACAGGTCTTTATCCCACAAACGAGCTGTTGCTTTAAAGCATTTTAATACAAAAAAACAGGGATGTAAACTTTTTTACATCCCCCAGTGTGTAGACAAACCTGTCTACACGCTGGCAGACGTCGAAAAATTAGGTTGGATTTGACGAAAACAAGCTCGTCGGCGTACGTTGGTACGTTAGAGTTTGTTTTCGTCAAAAGCGCACAGCAACGGCGATTACTCGATGTAAT
>JAFRDB010000130.1 GCA_017404065.1 Clostridia bacterium | reverse complement strand
AAATTATCACGGAAAATTTGTTGTAATACATTCATAAAGAAATCATACTACAAATCAAAACAAAAATCAACCCCCAACCGAATCCCCCTCAAGATTGAGGGGGCAGGGGGAGCTGATATGCCGTCAGGCATTATTTTTATTCATCATCACAACACTCAGCAGCACAAGCGCTATGCCGATAATATTCATGACGCCGAGAGCCTCATGGTAGAGGAATATTCCAAGCAGCGCCGCGACCACCGTTTCGGATGAGGCAAACACCGGCACCTTGCTGCTTTCCGTTATCTTCCGGACACCGTTGTAATAGAGTATATACGCAAGAGCCGTTGGGATCAGCGCGTAGAGAAAGCCCCATACGAGTATTTTCATATTGAATGCGCCGCCGCTCCATGGGTGCATGAACAGCACGATAAAAATTGCCGCGGCAAGATAGCTGTAGACGCTCATAACATACGCGTTTGTGCTGTCACCGGCTATTCTGCCGATAATGGCTGTCATAGAGTAGCAAAAGCCGGCGCCTATCCCGAAAAGAATACCTACAACAGAAAGACCTTCAAGAGACAGGCTGCCGCCTGTTACCGCAAGGAAACAGCCGGCTATATTAAGAGCAAGCGCGGCAGCTTTTTTTGGCGTTATCTTTTCACGGAAAAGTATCCGGCTTGCCGCCGCGGTGAAAACAGGGGCTATGTTGAGCATGACTGCGCCGAGCGTGATTCCTGTCTTTACCACAGCGATGTTATAGAATACATTATAGATCCCGTGGCAGATAAGCCCGAGCATAATACAGATAATCAAAGTGCGCCGGTCAGTCCTGAATACCGATACTCCGTATTTTGCGGCTGTAACCACCGCCATTATAATGAAGGCGAATGACATTCTCAAAAAAACAGTCATAGCAGAGGTTGCGCCGAGCTTATTAAGCTCTAATACGAACATACCGATAAAACCCCATATCACTCCGCCGGCAAACACCTGAGCATAGCCGGTTCGCTCTTTTTTTGTCAATCATATCATCCCCAATCTAAAGTATTATAGCACAAATACTGTTAAAAAGCAATGCATTTCAAAAAAAGTGTTGAAAAACGGCATATTGTATGGTATACTGAAAAAAACAAATTTCAGTTTGTCGGACTCCCTCCGTCAGCCCTTACGGGCTGCCACCTCCCTCAAGAGGGAGGCAAGAATTGTGGTTGCCGATACTTGACCCCCTCTGGAGGGGGTCGGCGCGATCGCGCCGGGGGGAGTTGACACTCCCCGATAAACCAAAACTTATCATACAGGAGAAGACCATGACTATAAAAAACATACTCGCGATCACCGGAGTAGTTCTTGTTGTCACAGCTACTATACTCAGTCTGCGTCCGGCAAAGAAGCCGCCGGAGGAGCCGTTGGCGGAGACTGTGACAACAAATGAGGAGACGGCGCAGACAATGCCGCGCAGTCTTACTATAACGGCTGTAGGCGACTGTACCTTTGCCACTGATGCAAACGCAGTATGGTCGCTCGGCTTTGACGCATACGCTGAAAAATACGGTACAGACTACTTCCTTGCAAATGTGCGCGGCATTTTTGGAGAGGATGATCTGACCATAGTTAATTTTGAGGGCACGTTATCTGACAGAGGCACACGCGAGAACAAGCAATTCGCGTTCCGCGGTGATCCGTCGTTCGTAAACGTGCTGACATCATCGAGCGTTGAGGCGGCAAACCTTGCCAATAACCATAGCTCCGACTACGGCGCTGTCAGCCTCGAGGATACAAAGCTGTACCTCGATCGGGCGGGGATACTCAACTGCCGCGGTAAGGATAACGTATGTGTTACGGATATAAACGGGATAAAGGTCGGTCTGGTAGGTATAAATTACCTTAATGATGTGATGAAAACCGAGCTTGAGGATGCTATATTGAGCGCAAAGAGCATGGGCGCGGAATTTATTATCCTGTCCATACACTGGGGAGTGGAGAAAATGACCTCGCCTACAGAGGAGCAGATGGAGGCGGCGCACCGCGCTGTTGACTGCGGCGCGGATCTTGTTCTCGGAGCGCATCCGCACGTGCTGCAAGGTATTGAGAAGTATAACGGCAGATATATACTCTATAGCATGGGTAACTTCTGCTTTGGCGGCAATAACGCGCCTTCGGATATGGACAGCATGATCTGGCGGCAGACCTTCATCCTGGATGAGAACGGACTTGTCGATGACGATCATTTTGAAATAATCCCGTGCCGGATCTCGAATTCGGCAGGCTTTAATGATTATCAGCCCACACCTGCCGAAGGTGAAGCGGCAGAGCGGATAAAGAACAGGCTGCGCGAATACAGCGTGCCGCTCGGAGATGTATATTTAAAATTCAGAGGTGAACTGGATGTATAAACTAAACGAGAATGATAAGGAATATATTGACGGATTATGGGAGCGCATAGACAAAAAGCTGCAGTGGGTAGCGCCGGCGACGAAGGACAAGCTGCCGTACACGACTATCAACGGCGTGTACAATAATATGGCTGAGGATGATGTGAGCTGGTGGACAAACGGCTTTTGGGGCGGAATGATGTGGCTCATGTATCTCGGTACAGGAAACGAGATGTACCGCGATGTTGCCGAACGCTCGGAGGAGCTTCTGGATGCCGCGTTTGATGAATATGATAAGCTGCATCATGATGTGGGCTTTATGTGGCATATAACCGCGGGCGTCAACTATCGTGTAACGGGTGCGAGGAAGTCTTATGTCCGCGCATCCATCGCAGCGGATATACTTGCGTCGAGGTTCAATATAAAGGGCGGCTTTATCCGCTCGTGGAATGATGAATTTCCGGGACGCGTGATAATCGACAGCATGATGAATATTCCGCTTTTGTACTGGGCAAGCCGTGAAACAGGCGACGACAGGTTCCGCCATATCGCGGTAGCGCACGCGGACAAGCTGATGACCGCTCACATACGCTCGGATGGCTCTGTAAATCATATCGTGCATCTCGATCCGGAGACCGGCGCGTTTGAGCAAAGCTTTGGCGGTCAGGGCTACGGCGAAGGCTCGTCATGGACTCGCGGACAGGCGTGGGCGCTCTATGGTTATGTGCTGAGCTATATCCACACAGGCGATGTTAAATATCTTGATATATCAAAGCGAGTCGCGCATTATTTTATAGCTAATATCTGCGGCGAGTGGGTGTCGCGAGTGGATTTCCGCAGTCCGGAGGAGCCTGTTATTTATGATACTACCGCTGCGGCGTGCGCGGCGTGCGGACTGCTTGAGATCGCGAGGGTGGTCCCGGAGCATGAAAAGCGGTTGTATCTGAGCGCGGCAATCAATATTGTTAAGACGCTTGATACCGGTTTCTGTGACTGGGGAGATAAGGAGCAATCGATACTGCAAAAGGGAACCGAAGCGTATCATCGTGAGGCGACGCGGGAGATACCGCTGATCTACGGTGATTACTTCCTTGCCGAGGCGGTATATAAGCTGAAGGGCAATAAGCTGTTGTTCTGGTAATGCGAAAGGGATAGTTGTGATGGATTTTATAACTAAAGAGGATTATATAAATGCCGTTAATATTATCATGGAACCGGTGCGCCGCGCTCTTAGGCAGGGTGGAGCAAGACCGGTTTACGGCAGCGCGTCGGCGTGGTATGACGATATTTCGGTGTATTGCGAGAGCTTTGCCCGTCCGCTGTGGGCGCTTGTTCCGCTGTGGCATGGCGGATATGGCGATGAGGAGCTTAAAACGCTGTATCGTGAGGGGCTTATAAGCGGAACAGACCCGGGATCTATGCAGTATTGGGGTGAAACGGGCGAAAATGATCAGCGTTATGTGGAGATGGCATCCATAGCTTATGGTTTGCTTTTTGCGCCGGATGTGCTATGGGAGCCGATGAACGAAAAGCAAAGGACCGATCTTGCTTCATGGCTGCGGCAAATAAACGCGCACAGTGTATGCGACAGCAACTGGCGTTTTTTCCGCGTTCTTGTAAATATTGCGCTAAAGGCTGTTGGTGAGGCGTACAGCGAAGAGAGACTCAGCGAGGATCTTACGCGTCTTGATGAATTTTATGTAGGCGGCGGCTGGTATAAGGATGGTATGCAGAACCAGAAGGATTATTATATTCCGATGGCGTTCCATTTCTACGGACTCATATATTCATGCTTTGAGAAGGATAATCATGCGAAACGATTTCGCGAGAGGGCGGAGAAGTTTGCACGCGAGTATATCTATTGGTTCAGCCGCAGCGGAGCAGCGCTGCCTTATGGTCGTTCGCTGACATATCGTTTTGCTCAGGGCGCATTCTGGAGCGCCTGCCTTATGGCAGGAATAAAACCGTTTGAGACTGCGGTAATAAAAGGACTTATCTCGCGACATCTCAATGATTGGGCATCGGCGCATATACTCGATAACGGCGGTGTGCTGACAGTTGGCTACAGGTATCAGGATCTGATCATGGCAGAGCATTATAACGCGCCCGGTTCGCCGTACTGGGGACTTAAGTTTTTTGCTATGCTTGCGCTTGATGATGACGAGTTCTGGACAGCGCCGGCGGCGGATATGCCAAAGCTGCATGGCCGCAGACTTATGCGTGAGGCGGATATGCTTGTGTGCCGTGAGGCGGGAGAGGTATTCGCATATCCGGCAGGCACGCACAATGAGCTTGGCTGCGGACATATACCGGAGAAGTATCTGAAGTTTGTATATTCGACCGCGTTTGGGTTTAACGTGCGATACAGCTCGGATTCGCTGCCTGAGGCAGCGCCGGACAGTATGCTTGCGTTTGACGTGGGCGGCGTATACGTTGTGCGCCGTAAAAACTATTCGTTTGAGATCAGTGAGAACGGACTTGTTGTAGACTGGTCGCCCATGGACGGGATCGAGGTAAGGACGGAGATAGAGCTTAGCGGCGCATCACACATAAGGCGGCATGAGGTACGGTCCGAATTTGATTGTGTTGCATACGATTGCGGTTATGCGCTTGCGGCAGCAGACAAGGATCATTGCCGGGCAGGCGCGGACAGAACACTTGCGTGGGTGGAAAATAACACTGCCAGATGCGAGGTCAGCTCAGTCAGCGGAGAGGGTCTTAGCTTTGGCGCGGCGGTCAACACCAATATCTTGAGCCCGAAAACGGTTATTCCTGCAATAAAATACAATATACATAAAGGAAGAACGGTTATCGAAACAGAGATAAAGGTTGATTTTATAGTTGAATAGAAAAATTATCAAAAAAATTAAAGAAATGCTTGACAAATCCATGCATTTTGTAGTATAATGTTTTGTGTTGTACGAGCAGTGCAGCATAAATTCCATCAAGTCCGTTCAGTAATTGGCTTACCGGGAGGAGGGAATACGGGATGTCTGAGATTAGAATCAAAGAAAATGAATCGCTTGACAGTGCGCTCAGAAGATTTAAGCGTCAGTGCGCAAAGTCTGGTGTCATGGCTGAAGTAAGAAAGCGCGAGCATTACGAAAAGCCCAGCGTTAAGCGTAAGAAGAAGTCAGAGGCTGCAAGAAAGAGAAAGTATTGATAAAACAGCTTCGGCGAGATAAGTAAGTAAAAATTTTACGTAATTTCAAGCAGGATCAACTGCTTCCGGTTACGGAATATGCTTCGAACGGTATGGATTGATGGTATTGATAATAAAGTAAACTACGCGGAATGCGGCTTATGCCGCATTCCGCGATATATGCTGGTATAGCTCAGTCGGTAGAGCAGCTCATTCGTAATGAGCAGGTCGCGGGTTCGAGTCCCATTACCAGCTCCAAGCGCACCGCACGATTTTTGTGCGGTGTTGCTTTACATAAGAGGAAAAATAAAGTAAGGGACGGTGAGGTTCGAGTCCCATTACCAGCTCCAAAGCGCACCGCACGATAAAATACGTGCGGTGTTGCTTTTGGTTAGAGGTAAAATAAAGCAAGGGCGTAGCTGGGGGCAGGGGGAGTTGATATGCCGTCAGACATTATTTTTTTTTGCCATCAACTATTTAGTTTTTATCGGCATTCACACTAACCGTCCCCGCGACAAACGAAAGAATGCTGAAAACATCTTGACTTTTTGCATTTTATGTGCTATACTTTATATGCCAAATCAATTAAATATATAGAATTCTGCATTTTTTTATGCATATTTTATTTGTTTTGTTTATCCACTTGCGAATTTGATAAAAACGCAAATTCCTATCAAGTGGAATATTCAAAATGCTTGATTCTATATTGATTGGTTTGGCGACTATCGGAGTTTGCGTTTTTTTGCGTCTGCTTCGGTAGGCGCATTTTTTTGTCTTAAAGGAGACTACCGATATGCAAATTAAAACTACTTATCCAACAATCGGCAAAAATTGTTTCTCGGCAATAGGTTTTATCAGAAATCTTGATAAAGCAAACGACCAGAATTCGACCGCGCTTGAATACTTTGGAAACAAAATATCAAGAAAGGACTATTGGGCGACAATTGATAAATATAGAGCTACATTTTTGTCGTTAGGTATTGGCAAAGGCGATGTTGTTACTGTATGTATGCTCAACAGTCCCGAATATGAATTTGTTTTTTCCGCGCTTCTTGAAAATGGCTCTGTTGCAAGCACGGTCAGCAAGTCATTTATTAACGCCGATTTTAAAAGGCAGACGATTGAACGAAACGCAAAAGTTCTAATTATAAGCATAGAATTTGTTGAAGAACTAATTAAGCACGGCGCGTTTGCTCAATTAGGTAATAATTGCGGTGATATAAAGCTTGAAAGAATTATTTTTACAACTTGTACGGATTATATGCCGTATGAACAAAAAAGCAAAATGACAATCGCAGATTATAAAGCCTTAATTTCAGCAATAAGTCTTCCCAAAAACATAGAGGTTACATATCCCGGCGAATTATACAAAATGGCGCAAAGTAAACCGAAGATAAATCTGCCTTCTTGTAATTTGCTTGATGAAATTGCAACATATTCAAATACAGGTGGAACAACAGGCGCACCAAAATGCGCCATGCACACGCATAAAGCTATTGTTTCAATTCTCCTGTCGCATGACCGGAATACATATAAAGAATTTAATATGAAGGAACACTCCCGTTCCCTTCTTGTTATACCTATATCACATATAACAAGTCAGTTTTATGCACTACTCATAAGACGCGCTTATGGCGCTAATATAATATACAATCCGTTTTCTTTTGATCCCGCTGTACTGAGAGAAATTTTAATCAAAGAAAAAATAGATGATGTAACTTTGCCGTTTGGTTTGTATTATGCAATAACACGTAAGCCATTTGGTAAAGATGAACTTCAGATTCTCACACCACTTTGCGGCGGAGAGCCAACACCGTATATGCCTACAAAAAGTGTTAATGAGTGTTTTCATAAAGCTGGTTCTGCTTCCCTTATTATCGGAACAGGCAGTACAGAATTCGGTTCGGGCGTTATGGCAACCTACGGAATTGAGGATCGTATAAATGAAAGCGGTTGTTTCTTCCCCTATGCAAGCGGATTTTTACTTGACTCCAAAACGGGCAAGGAAATTACAGAAGTTGGGAAACGAGGTATTTTGTACGCAAATGCGCCATGGCAGATGGAAGGCTATTTGAATGATAAAAAGGCAACAGATGAGTTTTTCAACATTACAAAGAATGGTGTAAAATACGGCACAAACAATGACATTGTTGAGATTGTCGGTGAACATAACGGAAAGCCGATTTACAGTATGCTAGGTCGTGCAACGGATTTTGTTTTAACCGAAAATAAACAAACTTACTATCAAGGTATCAATATGTCCGAAGGGCGAGTTGTAGATACAGATTTTACGGCAGGCGACTTTTTATTTGATATGCGTGATGCACTACTGAATATAGACGGCGTTATGGAGGTTCAGCCTGTTATTCTTCCTAAAGCAGACGGAACAAAAGACGGATACCCCGTTGCTGATATTACAATCAGAAAAGACTGCAAGCCGATAGATATATTGCGCAACATATACAATTCCAATGCGTCGTTTGCTCCGTCAGGAATAGTATTCCTGACAAGATTTGAACGCAGTCTTGCAAGCGATAAAAGAGAAGTTATGTCACTTAGGGATATAAGGAGTGGATATTACATCATTGAAAATGATATATGTTACCGTTTGAGTTTCCCCAAAGGAGCTAACCCCCAAAAAGAAGTTGTTCCAAATATGGAATTGGTTAAATGTATAGAACCGCCTGCACCTAAGCTTGTATATTCGTCAATTAGAATGTAAAAACAAACAAGCACAAAACCCTTGACACCGTTCAAGGGGATAACTCGACCTGAAATGCACAAATTTGAACAAGTGATTTTGAATTGTGCATTTTGGATTTGCCATTTGTGCATTTTGAAATCGACTTGTGCATTTTTGTCTTGGAGTTGTGCATTGTATCAAAACTATTCGGCTTTGCCAAAGCGCACCGCACGATAAAATACGTGCGGTGTTGCTTTTGATTAGAGGTAAAATAAAGCAAGGGGCAGTATAGAAAAGAAATAACCGCCTGCTTCTGCCAAAGCAAGCGGTAAATCAAAAAACCGTTTAATTGCGCGGAAACAACTAAAGCTGTTCCGTATCCCTATTGTCATTATAGGACCTCTGCGGATTTTTGTCAAGTACAAATTTTAGCAATTCTCTGTAGGGGTTTTTAGCAATTCTCTGTAGGGGGTTTGGTAATTCTCTGTAGGGGTCCAAAAAAATATTTTAAAAAAGCAGACTTGACTTTCTGCCTGCTTTTTGCTATCATTATATCATAAACTTCAATTTCGTCAAGAACGCACTTTTTTAATAGATACTATCAAAGCATTAAAAAGGATGGTTGCGCTATGAAGAGCAGATTAAGTATTATTTTTATGGTTACAGCAGCGCTTGGTATCACTGCCTGTACAGAAAAGCATGAAACAGATATCAGACCGGAGACAGAGACACAAGCTGCGGCAGAAGTGATCACTGATGCGGGAGCGCAGCTTGAAAATTATTTTAACAATGACCTTTTAAGCAAATATGAGCTTATAGAAGAAGGCGAGTACCAAGGTGACGCTTTAACTACAAAGCGCGGTGATTCGATATATACTCACTATATAGCGGATTTCGATAAGGACGGACAGGAAGAAATGCTTGTGGTATTCAGCAGGGAACTATATGAATACGAGAGCTATATAAAGAATAATCTTTTGCAGATATATGAGGTCGATGCTTCAGGCGTGAGGCTTCAGGATGAACGTGATTACGGCAACGATGGCTATACATTTTTTGGGAGAAGCGTTGTGTTCCTCCATGAATACAATGGGAAACCGGGCATTTGCTGTACTGAATGTTATGCGGTTATAAATTTGGCACTGGTGACAAGCAATTCATTTTATACTTATGACGGTGAGCGGCTTTTCAGGGAATTGTGCCTGTATGATCCGGGATATACAGACGGTTTTTCAATATATTCATCTGATGATGAAGAGAACCGTGTTTACGATGATGGATCAGAAGATATTATTATGAACTATGATCTGTCTGATGTGAGTTTCGGTGAGGATGATCATGGCGAAAGCTTTGAAGAATTTTACAGCCGTGTTCTTTCTGATCAGGGTAAACCATTCGGGTTAACTGTCACAACGCACGGAGAATGGACATACAGAGATTCATTTCAAGATGGTGAGTATGACATAAGAACTAAAAACTGTTTGCCGATGTATACGTCAGATGATGCGGAGTTTATATTATCAGTTTATGATTATTGCGATGAAGTAACAGGAAATGTGTCAAAGGTAACAAGACGCGTGTGCGCTGGTTCGATAGAAGATTGAGAACAGATCGGGGACGGGGCGGTTTTTTGTAAAAAAACTGTCCCGTTGTACCTCATCTATAAATACATAGTTATTCTTATTCGCATCATACCGCGCTTTGATATAATTATGCAGAGCGTGGTATTCCTTGAGCTCCTCAAACTCAAGATCCATAAAATCAACAGAAATTATATTTGCTTTGTCATCAGTCCTTTTGATATGCTCAAGGTAAGCCGCCATAAGCTGTGATTTGCCGCAGCGTCTTATTCCTGTTATGATCTTTATATCAGGCGTGCCCTTCAGATCGATAAGCCTGTTCAGATAATCGGTTCTTTCAATCAGCTTCATACCCACACCACTTTCAAAAATATAAAAATTTTTAAGTTTCGTAACTGATTTGATTTTACCACATCAAAACGTAAAGTCAAGCTATATTCAAAAAGATCAATTTTTCTGACTTTTTCAGTGGTCTCGGACGGTTCTCTTGACAACTATGTTTCTGAACATAAAAGAATTTTTTTAGGAAAACCGTTGAACCTAAACAAGTCTTATTATACAGAAGCATGGGGGATATGTGCACTTTATATTCAATTATACAGATAGCGAAAATGGTGTACAAAACAGATTGATTAAAAAAACTCTTGACAAATTATATCGGACGCGATATAATATTAAAGAGGTGATAAAGTGGATAAAGAATACGAGCTTTTATTACTTGAAAATCAAGTCTGCTTTCCAACTTATGCAGTTGCTAATAAAATACTCAGACGCTATCAACCGCTTTTGAAAAAGATCAACCTTACCTACACACAATATGTCACGATGATGGTTATGTGGGAAAAGGAAGTTGTCAACGAAAAAGATTTGGTAAATGCGCTGTATTTAAAGGCAAACACGCTTACGGAACTATTGCGGAAGCTAAAGAAAAAAGGTTACGTCGAAATCAGCAGGGACGAAAAAGACAAAAGAAACATTGTTATTCGTCTTACCGATGAGGGGCGTAAGCTGAAAGAAGCCGCTGTTGATGTTCCGAAAACGCTTGCCGAAGAGCACTGGTTGACAGATGAGGAATTCAGAACGTACAAAGCATTACTTTACAAATTATTGAAAGGAGAGTGGGAAAAATAATTATTAAAGCTGTAAAATTCAATAAGGTTCAATAAATCAATAATGAAGGAGAATTATAATATGAGTATTTACGATTACACTGTTAAGGCGCGCAAGGGCGCTACACTAAACATGGCAGATATGAAGGGAAAGGTATTGCTTATAGTCAATACTGCCACAGGCTGCGGCTTTACTCCGCAATATGAAGCGATAGAAAAATTGTATGAGAAATATCACGACCAAGGTTTTGAAGTTCTGGACTTCCCCTGCAATCAGTTTGGACACCAAGCGCCGGGAGATGAGGGCGAAATTCATGAATTCTGTACTGCCAAGTACAAGACACAGTTCGATCAGCTCGCTAAGATCGATGTGAACGGAGATGCACAAGAACCGTTGTTTGCTTTCCTGAAAGCTCAACAGTCTGATGATGAGTCTTGCGGTGAAGAAAACAAGGCTCTTATGGAAAAAATCAAAAGTATAAGCACAACCTGTAAAAAGTCCGGTGATATAATATGGAACTTTACAAAGTTTTTGGTGGACCGTAACGGTAATGTTGTGAAGCGCTTTGGTCCAACCAGTGATCCTATGAGCTTTGAAGCAGATATTGCCGCGCTTATCTGAAACATTTTAAAGAAAATTAAAGAAAGAAATGGAGTTATGAGCTATGGCTATTATTGAAGTAAATAAGGATAATTTTGAAGATGAGGTATTAAAGTCCAATGTTCCCGTATTGGCTGATTTTAATGCAGAGTGGTGCGGGCCGTGCCGCGCGATGAAACCTATGCTGGAAGAAATAGCGAAGTCAGATCCCGGCTATAAAATAGTATCAATCGATATTGACGATCAAGATGAATTGGCTGAGGATTACGAGGTTTCCTCTATTCCGTGTCTTGTGGTATTCAGAGACGGCGAAGAAGTCAACCGCAGTGTAGGTCTTATTTCAAGGGATGCCATTGCCGAGCTTATGGAGGGCTGAGCAATGTATGATATTATAGTTGTCGGGGCGGGTCCGGCGGGTATGACCGCTGCGATTTATGCACGCCGCGCCGCAAGGTCTGTGCTTGTGTTAGAGGCGGTAAACTATGGCGGACAGATCTTGAATACCCTCGACATTGAAAATTATCCTGTAGAAGCGCATATTTCAGGGTTCGATTTCTCCACGAAGGTTTATGAGCAGGCTAAAGGACTGGGAGCGGAGTTTGTTTTTGAAAAGGCGGTAGAAATTCGTTCGGAAGATGCTGCAAAGACCGTTGTTACTACAAAGAACACTTATACGGCGAGGGCTGTGATACTTGCAACCGGCTCTGAAAACAGAAAGCTGGGTTTGGAGGATGAGGACAAGCTGGTCGGCAGAGGCGTTTCCTACTGCGCTACCTGTGACGGGAATTTTTACCGCAATAAAATCGTTGCTGTGGTTGGCGGGGGCAATACCGCATTGGAAGATGCTCTTTATCTGTCAGATTTGGCTAAACAGGTTTATCTCATTCACCGCAGAGATAGTTTTCGTGGTGAAGAAACCGGTGCAGCTCGTCTGAAAGAGAAGGACAATGTCGAGATTATATATAACGCCAATGTTACCAAGCTGATTTCAGAAAAACGGCTGAAAGCCATTGAAGTTACAGATAAACTGAACGGCAATGTGCGTACTATCGAATTGAACGGTTTGTTTATCGCGGTAGGCCGCATACCGGAAAATCAGAACTTTGCCGATCTTATCAAACTGGATGATGCAGGCTATGTGATAGCGGGAGAAGATTGTCATACAAACATAGATGGGGTTTTTGTTGCAGGAGATAACAGAACAAAAATGCTCCGTCAGTTGGTTACAGCTACAGGTGACGGTGCAGTGGCGGCAACAGAAGCGGTCAAGTATATAAATAGTCTGAAGGCGGTATAATAATCGCAATCTGCTGCAAATAGGAGCGTGCAAATAAATAAGTAATTGGAGGCTGTAGCAAAAAAATGCAACAGCCCCTTTTGTATTAACAAAGAAGGAGGCATTTATGAATATAGCGGTTAGATATTACTCAAGATCAGGAAACACAAAAGCGGTTGCGGAGGCAATCGCAAAAGCGGTCAATGTGGATGCTGTGTCGGTAGAAAAACCTGAAGCACAAATAACCGAGCCTGTCGATGTGCTTTTTATCTTCACGTAGTTGTATGAAAATGCTGTCGATATGTAGTATGAGCGCGACTGCACAGCTCTTGACAATTTCAATCCGGAGTAGTATAATTATAAAAAAGTCCCTATCGGGACGGTCGTTCCGCTAACGCTCCACTTCAATAGGTAGACTTTTTTGCTATTAAGAAATTAGTACTTATCGGTACTAATTTCTTAATAGATAAAAAAGTATAAATATACGACTACAGGAGGTGTTTCGCATGAAAAAAACATGCAGATCAGCTGTGAGCGTGACGCTGTCCGCGGCAATGCTTTCCGGCATCCTCACATTCATTCCGCTTAATGCGGGTGCTGCCGGAGATGTAAGCTATATCGTCCGCTCGTGGAACGGCGAGAAGGTATCAGAAGAAGTCATGACCTGTTCAAGCTATTCCACTATCGGCAGTCAAAACGACCTGACGATAGGGAACGGCGGCTGGTATGTTGTGAGCGGCGACGCCGCGATAAATAATCGCGTCACGGTCACAGGTACGGCGAATATCATTCTGATCAGCGGTACTCTCACTTGTAAGGATGGTATACGTCTGTCAAGCGGAAATACGCTGAACATTTATCCCGGCAACAGCGGCGCGGGCACTCTGACAGCAAAGATCAAGGGTGACGACTATGCCAATATCGGCGGCAATGAGAACGAGTCCTGCGGCACGCTCAACTTCCACGGCGGTACGCTGAATGCCGAAAACGAAGGCGTATGGACGTACGGCGCGGCTATCGGCGGCGGCGAAAAGGGCGGCGCGGGCGAGCTCAGCTTTTACGGCGGCAAGGTAAATGCGAAAAACATCGGAAGCGGGAACATGAATTGCACGACCGGCGCGGCTATCGGCTCCGGCGGTTTTGAGGAGAACAAAGCCCCGACCGGCTCTGTCAATATATACGGCGGCGAGGTCACGGCGAGCTGCTACCGTTATTCCACTGCCGCGGCTATAGGCGGAGGTGAGGAGTCCAAATGTCCTACGGTCAATATCCTGGGCGGCAAGATCACTGTCAAAGGCAGCGAAGGCGCAGGTATCGGCGCGGGACAGGAGGGCATCAGCGACACCGTCACCATCCGCAATGCAGTTATCGATGCGGAGGGTGATATGGGCGCGGCTATCGGCAGCGGCGAGGATTGCAATGCCGGCGATATCATCATAGATAGCAGCGTCGTCAATGCCAACATCCGTTCTATGGGAAGCGGAAAGATCAACGAAGCCGCGGCTATCGGCGGCGGCAACAGCGGCAGCAGTACATACATTAAGATCGATAAGAGCGTTGTCAACGCATACGCGGAAAAATACGGCGCGGGCATCGGCGGCGGCGACGAAGGCAGCGGCGGAACGATAGAGATCAACGACAGCAACATCTTTGCCTGCAGCGGACTGGGCGGCGCGGGTATCGGCGGCGGCGACGAAAAAGGCTGCGATTCGATCACCATCAGACGCAGCTACGTAGTTGCGACAACAGCCTCGGATATAAACACAGCGGAAAAAAGATTTTGCGAACAATTCGGCGCAGACTTCGATAAGATCGCGCTGTATCTGGCAAAGAATCCGATCACAACCGAACAAATGGCATTTTATTCCGCAGGATCGCTTTTAGCTATGCTGATAGCGAACCTTGCCGAGGGTACCCGCACGGGCGCGGGCATCGGCAGCGGTCACGACGGAACAGCAACCTCGATCCTTATAGAGGACAGTACCATAACGGCAACAGGCGGCGATTGCGCGGCGGGTATCGGCGGCGGCATCGACGGCGGCTTCGGTACGATAGATATCAAAAACAGTAATATCCATGCGCGCAGCGTGACCGACGGCGCGGGCATCGGCTCCGGCGAGAGCGGCAGCTGCGGCACTATCAACATCACCGACGGTTCTGTCGTTGTCGCGGAGGGCGGCGCTTATGGCGCGGGCATCGGCGGCGGCGATGACAGCAGCGCCGGCACAATCAATATCGATGATTCGTCCATCAGCGCTTACGGCGGAACGGACGCGGCAGGCATCGGCGGCGGCGAAGGCGGAAGCGGTGGCACGATCAAAATATACAATTCCGATGTATACGCCAAAGGAAAGGAATACGGCGCAGGCATCGGCGGCGGCGAGGACTGCGGCGTTCAGCTCGTAGTAATAACAGGAGACAAAAGTAATGTGGTTGCTATTGCCGGAAGCGACGGTAATTCCGTTGCCATAGGCAACGGTGACTATAACAGCTTCTTCCACTCGCGTCCTTATGTCAGTGTGTCGTTGGGACAAAATCTGAAGGTAAGAGCCGGTTCCTCAAGCGGGTCCACCTCGGTTTATACGGAAAAAAGCAGGTACGCAGCCGTTTGGGACAACAAATACGCCAAGCTCTTCGTATGTGAGCATGAAAATACCGAATGGCGCATTTGGGGTCAGACAAAGGATAAACATACAAAATACTGCGCAGATTGCGGCGCGCGATTATCCGACACGGCTCCGCATGAATGGGATGACAAAGACAGATGCACGGTTTGCGGCGCTGTAAAGCAGCAGATGACACTGACTTTTGTCGAGAAGAACGAGAGCGGTCAGGAGGTCAGATCGACCCATACCGTATACGCATCGGACTATTATGCCTTGCCTGAATGTGAAAATGTTCCGAACGGCTATGGCTTCCTGTCATGGAAGGTCACTTACAGCGAAGGCCACTTTTACCTGCATGCGCCGGGTGAACAATTGATCCCCGAATCCCTTTCTCCGGTCATAGAAGCGATCTATGTTCCCTTAAAGGAAACTACCTATATCGACGAATACGGAAACGAACGCACCGTTATGGCGAAGCAGGTCAGCGCTTTGGAGACCACCGAGTTCCTTTTGGTCGCGACCGACGGATGGTATGTGGTGGACAGTAATCTGGACCAGTGGGGAAAGATCAGGGTACATGGTGACGTCCGTTTCATAATTGAGGACGGATGCTCCCTGTCCGCGGAAAAATTTGTAGACCGCCATAGTGAAGAGATCTTCTGGTATGATCCGTCGGAATACTCCGTATTCTCTCTCTACGGACAAAAAAATCAGACCGGCGTACTTGACGCGGGTTACTACAACGGTTCAGCCAGATTTTCGACCTTCCGTCAGTACGGAGCGGTTTTCAAAGCCGAGGCAGCTATATTTGATAAATCAGGCAGTATTTATGCGGGTACCTTTGACACGTCCAGTGATACGGGAACAGATTACGGTGAGATCAGGATCTTTGGCGGAAATGTTTATCTTGCACGTGTGTCGTTCAACGAAGAGAATGAGATTGCCATGGAGCTTGGATGGGCAAAATTGAGCGACCGCATCAAGCTGGCATACTTTATCGATCGGGGTCCCATAAAGATAAAGGACGGTCAGGCTTTCATTGATGATAACGGCACAATCTACAGAGATAGTATCACCACTGAGCAGCAGGAGGCTCTCAGCGCTGATATTTACACCGATAAGGTCCTCAGACCTTATATCGAGCACGACTTCGCCGAGCCGGAATGGAAATGGGATAACGACTATACGAACGCGACGGCTGTGTTCCGCTGTAGGGACTGCGACGAGACGCGGGAGGTCAAGGCGAGGGTGACCTATTCCGACAGCGGCAAAAACCGCACCTCCACCGCGAGCTGTATTTTCTATGGAGATGAGTATACAACTACGCAGACCAAACAGATCATCTTTGATATCACGACATCGAACACCGATCACGGCACAGTTACCGCGAACAAGGCGGAGGCAAGAGCAGGCGACAACAT
This sequence comes from Clostridia bacterium, assembly GCA_017404065.1. Lineage (GTDB taxonomy): Bacteria > Bacillota > Clostridia > UBA1381 > UBA1381 > Ornithomonoglobus. Next base: position 3,025 of record JAFRDB010000130.1, on the reverse strand, counting down.
CAAGCTGACGATCACGCCCGACGATGGCTATGCCCTTATAAGACTATATTATACCGACGCGGCAGGAAACACGACCGGGATCGAAGGCAGATCCTTTGAGATGCCCGCAAGCAACGTGACAGTCAGCGCGGAATTTTCCATGGCTGTTCCTGCAACAGAGCCGTATATTGACAATAACGGCGAATATCACCTCGGAAGCCTTGCATATTTTGAGATAGACGGCAAATACTATGCTGTGAATGAGGACGGCTCTGTCGGTGACGAGCTTGATACGCTTGAGTTTTCGTATTTCGACTTTGAGCTTCTTTCAGGCGGCACATATCGGATCAAGGGGTATACAGGTCCTATGGATGACCTTGACCGGCTCGAGATCCCAAAGACCTTTAACGGCAAAGCGGTCACAGTTATCGGTGACGAAGAACTCTTTATGAGGGGAACAGGCGATCAGCATCCGTTTGCACTGGTGCTGAACGAAAATATCTCCGTCATCCAAGGAAACGCTTTCTTCATGTCTATGCTGACCTCGGTAGAAGGAGATACCTCCGGGCTCAGTCAGATCAAAGACAACGCTTTCTTATGGACGAATGCCACAGACGGAAACGCTGTGACACTGAACCTCGATTATCCCGGCAGTATCACGGTTGACAGCCGCGCGTTCGGCGATGAAAACATAACTGCACGCCTTAAGCACGCGACCACGCTCAGCGGCGAGGGCGGCGCTGCGAGCATGAGCTACGACTTCACCGACGCGCATACCTACGGCGATCCCGTCTGGACGTGGGCAAACGATCACAGCAGCGCTACCGCGAAATTTGTCTGCACCGATCCCCGATGCAGTCACGAGGAAACCGTAAACGCGTCCGTTACAAGCCAAACAGGAGATGACGGCATCATCTATACGGCAACCGCCGAGTTAAACGGAACGACCTATACCGATCGGGTAGAGCTTGTCTCCTACAGCGTCACGGTCGAAAGTACCGGACACGGCAGGGTCACAGCCGACAAGAGCAAGGCGAAAAAGGGCGAGGAGGTAACTCTTACCGTAACGCCCGACAGCGGCTATAAGCTTGATTCTCTTTCGGTCAAGGATGCCGATAACAACGAGATCACCGTGACCGACAATAAATTCACCATGCCCGAAAGCAGTGTAACGGTAAGCGTTTCATTTGCTGTGAGAACAGTGAATATCCGTGTCAGCGGTAAGCTGATCAATGGCAATAACTGCTCCGATATCCTCGGCGATGGTTCGGTAAGCTATGATTTTGACACAAACACTCTCACGCTGACCGATGCCGAGATAGAGATAGGCGAAGGCTCGGAAATGCGTTCGGGTATACGCTATAATGAGACGACGGATAAGCCGTTCAACATTGTACTCAACGGCAGAAACAGGATCGTAGATAAGACCAAAAGCGGCACGGAAGACATCTTTGGTATCGTACTGTTTGCAGCTGCTCCGAGTTTTTCCGTCAGCGGCGGCGGAACGCTGGATATCGAGCTTGATCCATATAAAAACGGCATCGGCATCCAAGCGAGAAAAGCACTGACGCTAAACGATGTTACCGTTACCGTCAAAGCGGCGGGAAACGCGGACTCGACCGGCGTTGACCTTTGGTACAACGATACGGTCCTTACCATGGCGGACAGGGCGAAAATGTATATCAATTCCGGCGGCATTGCCCTGCAGAGCAACAGAAACGTCATAAACCTGCAGATTGAGGACGACTGCGGATTTGAGGCGACATCAGACACGCAGGCGTTTAACGGGAATATCAATCTTAAAGAAGGTCACCCGGATGTTATGGTAAATACCGATCCGACCTTGGTCGGCGCAAGTGATTGGGACGGCAGCACGGCTTTAACAAGCTATAAATATATAAAGATATCTTCAAAGCCCGCCGAGCCGACCGTAGAGGCGGAGCATATAAGAGATTACTCCGAAGACGGATATGTCGCGTCACTTTGGACTATCACGGTAACACCGGGAGCATACGCTATAGAAAGCCTGAGCGCGGCAATGAACGGTACCGCCTCCGGCGACGTAATAAACACTACGCCCGTGATCAGCAGCGGCACGGTGTTTTTCGCTGTAGCGGTCGATGCGCTGAAAAAGGACATAAAATCAATAAGCGCAATTATAAACGGCGACGAAACGGTTATTGAAGCTTCGTATATTGAATAGGAGGGACGGAAATGAAAAAATTTGAGTTACCACAGATAATGATATCAGAATTCAGCGGTGAAATATTGACCGCATCTGTAAATACGGCAATGGAACATGCAATGCGGGACGCGCAAGAACTTCAGGACTCTCTTGGCACGGTAGGTATTTACACGAATATGGAGGAATAAAGCCGTGCGAAAAAAGTATAACGCGCCCCCCTGCCGTAACATACTACATAATAAATGTGCTGCATGTAACGCGCAGCAAACCGGCGCTGCCGGAATCGGAAGATAAATTTCAGTTTGTCGGGTTGTCAACTCCCCCCGACCCCCTCAATCTTGAGGGGGAGAAGTAAGTAGGTTTGCTGCGCTCGGCGCTTTCATGTTTACAGCTGTCTGAGATGCTCAAGGGCTTGGGGAAGTGTGTCTCACTCATTGCTTAGACGGCTTTTATGTACAGCTGTTACAGTGTTAACATGAATCGCATAGCTTTTGCTGTTGTAGTATAAACCGATAATCTTATCATTATGTCCGCTGTACATAAAAGGCAAATGCGCATTCGCGAGACACACTTCCCCAAACCTCCCGTAAGCTTTTCTATGGCTTTAGCTGAATGCACAGCAAATCGGTGCTGCCGGAATCGGAAGATAAATTTCAGTTTAACTCCCTCAGTCACGCCTGTCGGCGCGACAGCTCCCTCATAGAGGGAGCCAAGAATTGTGGTACACCGATACTTGACCCCCTCTTGAGGGGGTCGGCGCGGTAGCGCCGGGGGGAGTAGGAGCGATAGCGCCGTAGGGAGTTAATCTAAAATTTATCGTGCAATTTCGGCAGTGTTCATCAATCTGCCTGCCGGCTTTTT
>JAFRDB010000018.1 GCA_017404065.1 Clostridia bacterium | reverse complement strand
TGGCGTTGCGGAGCTTGCCCTTTCGGCTTTAGATGCTGATTCGATCTATGACATAGAGTGGGATTGGATAGGCAATTCAGGCGATAACTGGCTGGATTTCGGTGTTTACAGCGGAACAGAGAGCTGGCAGATCGCAGAGAAATTTAACAGTGAAACCAATACAGCGGCACTGTATTACGGCGGTGTTCACGGTGTACCGACAGGTTCGACCTCCAACAAGATAACGCTTAACACCAAGACAGGCGAATGGACGGTATATGTAAACGGTGATGAAAAGATTTCGGGATCAACAGCTGCGACATCAGGCTACAGCTTTAAGCTCCATTCATGGGCAGATGTAACGCATTACATCGACAACGTAACCGTTACCAAGACAGGAGTTGCTGCTGAGCCGGTATCTGCGGATGCGGTGGAGGTTTATACGAATAACCACGATGGCACATATGATGTGGGATTCGAATTTGAGGCGATAAATCCGAGCCACTACGCCAATGTAGTCTTCAGGATTGGCGAGGCATACTACGGAGCGGCGCTTTCAACCGCTTTCAGCGGCAGCGACGGGACTACGGATATTTCCACGATCAACGGTCCTGCCAACATAGGTGTAATACTCAAGAATGTGAATTCGACCAATGCAAAGATGTGGTTCACTAACAGTGAGCTGAGTTATGTTGAATAGGAGGACAGGAATAATGAAATATATTGAACCGAAATTGGATATATACAGATTTTGCACTGCGATCCTTACAAGCTCAAGCGGCAATGTTACCAATTATATGAATGAGCGGGTGCAGGCTGCGTCGCCAACGTTAGATCATGTTATCGTCACACAAACAGAGAAGTTGGCACCATTATTGAGCTTTAGTGAATAAAAAGCTATGAATGATCAAGGCGAGCCTGTGGGAGCGGCGTTATGCCGCTTCGCAGGGTTCGCCCACTGATTTAAGGACATATGCTGAGGTTTAAAGCTTTTCATAAACCAACCGGTCCCCTAAGCATAAAACAGCATATATCTTGAAATGAGCGAAAATTTAATAAAAAGGAGATGTAGATTTATGAAGTGTAGAAACACAATGAGTGTTTTTGTTGCATCTGCAATGGCGGCATCGCTGCTTCCGGCGTTTCCCGCGGTGTCATATGCCGCTGTGACCTACAGCAATGATTTTAGTGCATATGAGGTCATTGAGGAATACACCTTTGACAGTGCTCCCGGCGAGAGCTGGAGCATTGGAGAGGGCGCGTCTGTTGCCGATGGTGTTTTGGCAATAAAGGGCACAAAAGGCGGCGCGGGACCCATTACGACATATACGCTGCCGGACATAAATGATGGCGGAGTTTATGATATTGTATGGAACAAGGTCTCAACAGGCTCGTGGTTCCATGTTGACCTTGCAAAGGCAGACGGCTCGACCATAAAGAGCATGATGATAATTCAGAACGCGGCGGGCAACAACTATAATAAGAGCAATCAGGTTTCGGGAATATCGCCGCAGCGTGTAAGGATCGATACCGAAACCGGAATATGGTCGGCATATACCGGCGGCTTTGAGGTGTCCTCTGGGACAAGCGATCCGTCTGAGGGCTATATGCTGAAATTCAATTCATGGGACGGAACCGGAACAACGCACAGCCTACAGGATCTGATGCTCACAAAGGCAGCGGAGCCAGAGCTTGATGGCTGGACGCTCGGCGATGCGGCTGAGGTGGTCGAAGGTCGCTTGAAGATCGCAAGTTCAGCAGCCGGAGCAGGCCCGGTCACAAGCTTTGCTGTGCCGGATATAAATGACGGCTCTGTCTATGAGATAAAGTGGGACAGAAGCGCGGCGAGCACCGCATCATGGTTCCAGGTTGATCTTGCATCGGCTGACGGAACAGATATACAGAGCATGATGATCATCCAGAATGGTGCGGGCAATAACTATAATAAGAGCAATGAGATATCTGACGCGTCAAAGCATAAGCTTGTTATCGACACCGCCACAGGCGACTGGTCGGCATATGCTGGCGAGCTTGAGGTCTCATCGGGAACAAGCGATCCGGCAAATGGGTATATGCTGAAATTTGCGTCATGGGACGGCAGTTCGAACTATATAGATAACTTCAGTCTCGGAGAGCCTGTGTATGAGCCGGAGCCGACAGAGGCGATCATAGATGAGGCATACACCTTCACAGAGGATTTCAGCAATGCGCTTAATAATTCGACCGCGTCCGATAAACAAGCATGGGACTTCCGCTGGCAGAGCGGACCGGTCAATTATAATGGTGACACTGTTCAGGTAATAGGCGCGGACGGTTGGACAAGCCTTGAATATTACGGCAGTACACTCACCAAGGGCGGCTTCACCGGGCAGGTCGATATATGCTTTGACGAGGGCTACGGCGAAGCGGCGATTCCGACCGAGAGCTGCAATCTTGCCGATATAAAATTCGGCAGCGCAAATAACGGCAATGCACGCGGCGCATATTTTAAGTATAATGCCGAGAGTAACAGTATAACAGTCCTCTGTCAGCCGGAGTGGGGATATGATTTCTATACCGGTCTTGAATTCGGAAAATGGTACACGGTGCGCGTTGAAGCAAACCTTGATATTGATCTTGCAAGGGTATCAATAATCGATCGCGAAAGCGGAGCGGTTATAGCCGAGCATGAAACGAACTTCCCGGATAATGTGTCGTATGCATATATGCAGGGACTGCGCAACCGCATAACGATGGTTGATAATTTTGTGTTTTCCTGCGATCCGGAGCCGGACTATGACGATATCCTTCACGGCTATGCGCCGGAGGATGGCGTTACTCATCAAAACAGCGTAATGAAGGCGTACATGGCTGACAGCTATGACAGCATCGCGAGCTATGCAAAGGGCGACGCGGTTCGCGATTTTGCCGTTCCTGTTACATTCCACTGGAACGCGGCAGAGAAAGGAACGGTATATACATTTGAAATAAGCGAAAATTCGGATATGTCGGAGGCACGGGCGTATGAAACAAGCAGAGATTATTATGATATATATAATCTCAAGCTTGGCACAACATATTACTGGAGAGCCTTGGGCAGTACGAATGAGGCGGTATCATCATTTACGACCTCCTCAGCCGCACCGCGCATAATGTACGCATCGGGCGTTAAAAACTTCCGCGATCTCGGCGGCAGAACGACAGCGGGCGGAAAGACCGTTTCGCAGGGCAAGGTTTACAGAAGCTACTGCCTTGATTATTATGATTCCGATACGGGTGAGCATGCGGCCTATATAAACGACAGCGGCATTGACACAATGGTAAATGAGCTTGGGATAAAGAGCGAAATAGACCTGCGCTCGGAAAGCAGTCAGAAGGAGAGCGTTTTAGGCTCCGATGTAAGCTTCTATCTGCGCGGTATGAGCTACAGCGGTGATATAATCACAGGAGAAAGGTCAATGATACGCAGCATATTCGCTATCTTTGCCAATAAGGACAATTATCCGATAGACTTCCACTGTCAGATAGGCACGGACAGAACAGGCGCGATAGCGTATCTCTTAAACGGTCTTTTGGGTGTACCGAAGGATGAGCTGATGCGGGATTATCTGTTCTCCAACTTCTGCAATATCGGTCAGCGTCTGCCGGAAGATATAGCGGACAAATATGTAAAGACCTTAGATGAATATGAGGGTGATACCCTTCAGGAAAAGATATATAACTGGCTCAACAAGGAGGCGGGCGTTACCGCTGCGGAGCTTGACTTTATCATTGCATACCTCACAGGTGACGAGGAGGCTGAATCGCCTGAGTTTACGTATGATGTGTATCAGACCTTTGATGACGGGACCGCTTCCGGCTGGACCGGCGGCACAATAGAGAACGGCGCGTATAAGCTGACCGGAAACGCCAAGCGCGTGAGCTACACGCTGCCCGATACCATTAAGTCCGGCAAGGTAGAAAGCTCTGTTGATCTGTTGTTCAATAACATCACAGGCAACGGCGGAGACAGCGTATTTTTAAATATGGCGTGGTGCGAAAGCAGTGTGGATCAGAATCCGCGTAAGGGCTGGCGCTTCAAATATGACAGCGGCAATTTTGATCTTCAGCAGCACGACAACACTTGGTCTGTATATGATCTGAACCTGCCTATGGATAAATGGTACACTGCGATATCTGAGATTGATCTTGACGAGAAGATATATACCATTCGTATAAGATATAATGGTTCATCAGAGGATCTGTATTCATATTCCGGCGTATGGAACGGCGAATTTGGAAAGCTTGATATGTGGGTAAGAATACCTGATACCGATGGCTATGTCCTGCTCGATAATTTCAGGATAAGCACAGGCGATGAGGAGCAGATACCTCTGCCGGAGAACGCAAACGAGATTGGGCTTACTGAATCTGAAGGAATGCTTATCGCAAACGGATATTTTGACGGCGCAGAGCTTACAGGTAAAAACTATAGAGTTATATTCAGCGAATATAACGAGGATGGTAAGCTTATCCGCGTGGAGCTTTCCGATGCATATACGGTAACGGAAGGCCGGAATGTGTTTGAATATGGCATACCTATGACAGAGAATACGGAAAATATATATGTATTTGTATGGGCGGAGGGGATGATCCCCATCTGCCCTGCAAAGGGAATCTGAGAGCGGCATAAAGGCGGCGCAGGGAAAGGATATTATGGTCGGACAGCGAGAACCGTCCCCGCTGTCCGGAATCGTCCCCATGTCCGATCGAAATCGAGCACACCGACCTTGAGGGCTTCTGGCGTGATGCGGAAAAGTATCTTGACCGGGAGAAGATGACGGTGCTCACAGGTGAGCGCAGAGCCTACCTCAAAACAGGAAAGTGGACATATCTTTTCCCCGGGACAATCAGCGCAAGAACATATTTAAAGCAGGCGGACTTTGCGGCATATACAGAGCTATGCTATATAGCTGAGCCGCTTAACGTGATAGCTTCTTTTACCTGTCTTCCCCCTCCGGGGGATGGGGGGGTTACCGACCGCTATCTTGAACTTGGCTGGCGTTATCTGTTATCAAACCACAGTCATGACGCTAACGGCGGCTGCGCACCGGACAGTGTATGCAGGGATATGGAGTACCGATACAGAAAGGTGCAGGATATAGCCGAAATAGTGTCAGAGGATGCAATGGCGTATATCGCAAAGAATTTGTCGCCTGATGGGCAGGCAAAGGATATTGTTCAGCTTGTTATATATAACACGCTCCCGTATGAACGCAGCGCAATAGCGGCACTTGATATAGAGGTGCCCGCGGAGCTTGGCAAGGGCATAAATATTGAAGGTGTTAAATTACAGCCGATACAGAGCGAGAAATCAAGCATATTTGTAGATAATATCTGGGATGTGCCTACTATACTTGACAGCTATCATCACAGGGTATATGCAGAGATAGATAATATACCCGCGATGGGCTATAAGGTGATTGAAATAAAGGGCAGTCCGGCAAAAATGCAGAAAAGACCGGGTATCGCCCAAAACGGTGTTCTTGAAAATGAATATTTAAGAGCAAAAGTCAATAATGATGGTACGATAGATGTGCTGTACAAGCCTACGGGCAAGCTATACAAGGGGCTGAACTACTTCACTTCACAGGGTGAGGTAGGCAACGCTTGGAAGCACGAAAGTCCGGAGTTTGACAGAAAGTATAAAAGCAACCTCTCTCAAATTTATATTACCGAAAGCGTTGAGTTATCGGAGACAATAGTCTGCGAGGGCGACTTCGCTGTCCCCGAAAGCTGCGCCGTGAATCCAAGTGATATATATGTAAATGTGCATATAAAGACAAGCTATACATTAGATAAGGATGCGGAGTATATAAGGGTCAGAACTGAAGTAAACAATACGGCGAAGGATCATTGGTTGAGAGCCAATTTCCCGACAGGTATAAAAACAGAATATTCATATTCGGACAGTCATTTTGATATAGTAAGGCGGGATATAGCCATACCCGACAGCACAGGCTGGGTTGAGCAGCCATTCGGAACGCAGCCGCTGAGGACATTTGCGGCAGTAACGGATAATAACGACGGCTTTTCCGTTATGCCCAAAGGGCTGTTTGAATATGAGGTGTACGGCGACAGCACAATGGCACTAACGCTAATTCGTGCCTGCCGCATCAAGCTTGCGGTATAAGAAGAAAAGGTAACGGAGCTTGAGGACGAGGGCATACAGTGTCCGGGAAAACAGGTATTTGAATATGCAATGCGCTTTAATAAGGGAGATATAAATGAGCTTCCGAACAAGGCGGCAGAGCTGTTTACACCTGTTAAATGCGCGGTATGCGGCAGAGGCAAGGGAAGCCTGCCGCATGAGCTGAGCGTTTTAGCAATTGATAATAAAAGCATCCATGTAACTGCGGTAAAACGTGCCGATGACGGGGACGGGATAATATTAAGGTATTACAATCCCTCTGACGAGCCGCAGACTGTAGATATAAAAGCATCAGGTAAAATGTATCTGTGCAGCCTTGACGAGACTGTAACTGAGGAAACAGCCTCAAGCCACACAGCCGAGGCAAAAAAGATAGTGACAGTAAGAATAAAATAAACATAGCTGAAAGGAGCTGCAGATTATGAAGAGGTCACGATCAATGAGCTTTATAACAGCAGTTATTATGCTGTTTTCCATTATTCCGTGCAGGGCAGCAGGGAACATAGAAGGCTCATTTGAAAAATGGCTCGAAGAACAGGAGAATAGCATTATCCTGCGACTTGTATGGAGTGAACTGGCAGAGATAAGTACAGAGCTGCCGAGTGCTGTTCCGACATCCGTTCCGACAGCAGAGCCAACGGTAGCACCTACAGCAGTGCCAACGACAACACCGGAAATAGAAGGCTGGATAGAAGAGCAAAGCGAAGGAACGCTAATCACAGTGGTTTGGCCGAAGCTGCGTACAGTATTATTTGAAACGCCTGAGCCGGAGCCTACAGCAGAGCCAACGGCAGCACCTACAGCGGAGCCAACTGCAACACCAACGGCTGTGCCGACAGCGGAGCCGACTGCAGCACCAACGGCTGTGCCTACAGCAGAGCCAACTGCAACACCAACGGCTATGCCAACTGCAACACCAACGGCTATGCCAACGGCAGCACCAACGGCAGCACCAACGGCTATGCCAACGGCAGCACCAACGGCTATGCCAACGGCAGCACCAACGGCTGTGCCAACAGCGGAGCCGACAGCAGCACCAACAGCTGTGCCAACGGCAACATCGGAGATAGAAGGCTGGATAGAAGAGCAAAGCGAAGGAACGCTAATCACAGTGGTTTGGCCGAAGCTGCGTACGGTATTATTTGCGACGCCTGAGCCGGAGCCTACAGCAGAGCCGATAGCAACGCCAACGGCTGTGCCAACAGCGGAGCCAACGGCAACACCGACGGTTGTGCCGACAGCGGAGCCGACTGCAGCACCAACGGCTGTGCCGACAGCGGAGCCAACGGCTGTGCCGACAGCAGAGCCAACTGCAGCACCAACGGCTGTGCCGACAGCGGAGCCAACTGCAGCACCAACGGCTGTGCCGACAGCGGAGCCGACAGCAACGCCTGAGCCGGATAAGCCCGAATATGCTATGGAGTTGGATGCGGAAAACGGTTCAATGAGCGTTTATGCTTCAAACCGCTCAGATGAGGATAAAAGCATTATTCTCATGATAGCTCAGTATAGTGAAGAAGGGGTACTATTAGGGTTAAAGAAAAAGGAAATAGGAATACCGGCAGAAACAACGGTACCATTAGAATATAGTATAACTCTTGATTATGATACAACAGAAATAAAGCACATCAAGGGCTTTGTATGGAACAGTCTGGACGAAATGATACCGCTTATAAATTCAGTGGAAGAATTAAGACCTTGACCTAAAAGGAGGCACAGTATGAAAAAACTTACAGTATTCGTGTTAGGTGCAATGATGCTTTCGCAAAGCGCAGCATTCGCGGCAGAATACGACTGGAATGATAACACTGTAACGGGACTTACCGACAGTACCGAAACATTCAGAACGGTAATGATATATAAGTCAGATGATGCATTCGGAGCAGATGATATTGTATATATAGATCAGGCGGACAATGGGAACGCATTTTCTTCAGTAACAAAATTCGTGCTTAGCTCAAATCCCGGAGAAGGTACATATATTGTCAGAATAGGTGAAAAATCAGGAAATACAGCTGCTGAAACTTTGACCTTCCGTATAGGCTCACCTGTTACATCCGGAGACAGAACACCGGATAAGACATTTATCGAGGATAGCACAGCGGCATTTGGATGGGAAGCATTAGATAATGCATCAAGCTATAATTCGGTGCTTATAAAGGTCGGTGACAGGGTTTTCGGAGTGCCTGTTGATTTTAGTACAATATCAGGCAGTGTCAGCCTTGGGTTGAAAATAACAGAAATCCCTGAGGAAAGCATAGGCTTACTTGAGGCATATCTCAGCACAAGCACCATAAGTGATGACGGCACAGCTCTCAATTTATAAGGAGGCTATTATGAAGAGATTTATACATCCACAAATAAGAATCAATATTTTTCAAGGCGAGCATGTTGAAATGACAGCTTCTCAAGAGCAGAGCTATGAGCAATGGGAGCTGCAGCAAAGGGCGATCGAGTCCATAGAGAGGCGGTTTACAGCACTTAATGAAATAACAAAGTTTAGTTTTTGATGTTATGCAGCTGAAAGATATTTATATAAGAGATCCGTATATATTTCCATATTGTGGCGTGTATTATATGTATGGCAAGGAAAGAGCGGATGCAGTTTGCTTTTGTGTTTATAAAAGCCGGGATCTTAAGGAGTGGGATAAGTCTCTGAAAGTGTTTGTCCCACCGGCAGGTTTTTGGGCAACAGAGGATTATTGGGCGCCGGAGGTACATGAATATAAAGGCAGATTTTATATGTTTGCCTCGTTTAAAGCTCCATCACGATGTCGTGCAACGCAGATATTAGTATCTGATGCGCCTGACGGCTGCTTTGTTCCGCTTACCGATCACCCTGTGACACCTCCGGAATGGGAATGCCTTGACGGGACCCTTTATACTGACAAAAACGGCAGACCGCATATTGTGTTCTGCCATGAATGGACGCAGATAGGCAATGGGACTGTATGTGAGATGGAGCTGTCAGCGGACTTAAAAACAGCAGTAAGCACACCGCGTCTGTTGTGGAGTGCTTCTGACTATTCGGGTGTTGTTGATGCAAGAAATGACACGGTATCAAAGGTGACTGACGGCCCGTTCCTGCACCGACTGAAAAGCGGAGAGCTTATAGCTATATGGTCAAGCTTTAATAAGAACGGATATGCGGTGCTTATAGCCCGCAGTGATAACGGAGATGTTGACGGTATATGGACAGTGGATAGTGAGTCGCTCATTGATATAAACGGCGGGCATGGCATGGTATTCAATACATTTAGCGGAAAGACTATGCTTGTAATGCACCGTCCGAACGAAAACCCGTATGAGCGCGCTGTCCTTTTGGAGTTAAAAGAGGATAACGGCAGATTATCATTACAATAAAGCTATGAAAAACATATGTATAAACCAAATTTTGAATATTCATCGCCCGATCCCGTTCTGGAGCTGGAATGATAAACTGAATGAGCAGGAAACAGCTGAGCAGGTATGGACAATGTACAGAGCCGGTATAGGCGGATTTTTCATGCATGCCCGCGGCGGCTTGCAGACGGAATACATGAGTGAGGAATGGTTTGATAATGTCAGTGCGGCAATAAAAGAAGGAAACCGGCTTGGTATGCGCGCATGGGCATACGATGAAAACGGCTGGCCAAGCGGCTTCGGCAACGGTGTAGTAAATGCCAAAGGCGTATCGTATCAGCAGAAATATCTCAGGATGTCCGATGCGGAGCCTGAGGAAAATGTGATATGCAAGGCGGGCAATCATTGGTTTTATTACGAGGTAAATCCGTTCTATGTAGATATGCTTGATAAAGCAGTAATAAAAGCGTTTATAATCAGCTCATACGAGCCGTATTATGAGCGGTTCCGAAACGAAATAGAGGGCTTTTTTACTGATGAGCCGCAAATATCAAGGGACGGGATACCATGGAGCTTTGTATTTACCGATGAATACAAGGCAAGGTATAATGACGAGCTTTATCCGCATTTAGAAGAGCTGTTCTTGCCTGTTGGGAATTATCGCATGACAAGAATAAGGTTTTGGAAAATGGTAACAGATCTGTTTTCTGAAAGCTATTTTAAACAGATATATGACTGGTGCAACGAGCGCGGTCTGAAGCTTACCGGTCATCTTGCTTGTGAGGAGGATATGTGCTCACAGCTTACATCTAACGGAGCGTGTATGCCTCATTACGAGTATTTTCATATCCCCGGCATGGATTGGCTGGGAAGAGGGATTTTTAACTGCCTGACCGCGCGGCAGGTATCGTCTGTTGCCGAGCAGCTCGGCAAGGAGGCGGTGATATCAGAGACCTTTGCGCTTTGCGGTCATAATGTGAGCTTTGCGGAGCTGAAGGGCATATACGAATGGCAGATGGTAAGAGGAATAAATCTTCTATGTCCTCATCTTGAGGGATATTCGCTACGAGGGATAAGAAAACGTGACTATCCGCCTGCAATGTATTTTCAGCAGCCGTGGTGGAGTGAGTATGACAAGTTACTTGACGGCTTATCGCGTGAGGGAATGATACTTAATGAAGGACAGAAAAAAACGGATGTGCTGCTGATCCATCCACAGACCACCGCATGGTCGTTTTTTGATGACGATAACTGTGAGGGGCTTGATGAGATAAACCGGGAGTTTCTAAATGCTGTAGAACAGCTTGAAAGAAAGCATATAGCGTTTCATCTGGGTGATGAGACGATAATGGAGCGTCATGCAAAAGCTGAGAACGGCAAAATAGTGATAGGTGACCGGAAATATGATAAGGTCATTGCGGCATACTGCTGTGACCTTTTGCCGTCAACAGAAAGGCTGTTGGGTGAGTATATCAGACAGGGCGGGAAATTATACAATGTTTCCGGCCTGCAATATAACGATATAGTCGAGGACGAGGGTATAATATATACAGCGCGGTATTTTGATGAATTTATGGTGCATTTTTTTGTAAACAGCTCATCTGACCGCAAAAAGGTGAAGATAAATGCCGGTGGTGACCGGATCGATTTTTACAGCGGTGAGGAAACCCCTTTTAATGGCATACATGAATTTGAGCCGTGGGGAAGTCTACTGCTGGTAGATAGAGGCGAAAAGCCGATAGCTGCGGAAGCTGTGGAGAAAACGGCAATAAAGCTCGATGGACAATTTAAAGTGAACACCAAAACAATAAATGCTATTACACTTGACAGATGCGATTATTATTTTGACGGTGTGCTGCAGGAGCGGGACGGTTATGTTCTGAATATTTGCGAACGGGCAAACGAGCTTGAAAGAACGGTGCAGATACATCTGACCTATCATGTAAGTATAGACCGTGTACCCGAAACGCTATATCTTGTATGCGAAACGCCGGAGATATTTAAGATACATATAAACGGCAAAGACTTTAAAAAAAGCCCTGTGGGATACTTCCGTGATAATAGCTTTAAAAAGCTTGATATACATGATCTCGTGCATCAGGGCGAGAATACGATATCATTTGATTGTGACTTTGTTCAGTCTGAGGGGGTTTACAAAGCTCTCAGAAATGCTCGGGTGTTTGAAAGCGAAAAAAACAAGCTGTCATATGATATGGAGATAGAGCCGATATATCTGATAGGGGATTTCGGTGTCAGGACAAGCGGTACATGGCAGAGGCTTGACAAAAATGCTGTGCGCTACACCGGCAGTTTTGCTATAGATAATCTGCCGGAAACGATCAGTATTAAGAATATTGAGCAGCAGGGCTTTCCGTTCTTTTGCGGTGAATTGGAGCTTGAAGGTGAAATAGATATTGAGGGCGATTCTCCCGTGTTAGAGCTTGATATGAAGGGCGTGAACGCCGTAAGAATTGAAGTCGGCGGCAGTTATAAGACGGCATTGACAGACAATAAAATACCGCTGTCAGATTGTGAGCGCGGCATGCAGAAGATTAAGCTCACGCTTATCAATAATCTGCGTAATCTGCTCGGACCGCACCACTTGAATGAAGGAGAATGCACACATGTAGGTCCGTTCTCATTCTATAAGGAGAGGTGTATATGGAATGATGCACCTGAAGATGCTTGGAATGAGAATTATTGCTTTGTCGAGTTTGGAATATGAATTATGGCAGGTGAGCTTATGATAAAACAGGCGGAATGGATAAGGGGAGAAGCATTGTCTGATGATGCTTGCCCAAAGTACAGGAGATCCTTTGGTATAAACAAAAAAATCAAAAAAGCCGAGCTGTATGTAACGGCTCAGGGTGTATATTCCGCTGTGCTCAACGGAGCGCGGATAGGTAATTATGTACTTGCGCCCGGCTGGACAGTATATGAAAAAAGGCATCAGTATCAGATATATGACATAACCAATATGCTTACAGAAGAGAACTGTATTGAAGTAACTGTTGCAAACGGCTGGTACAGATTTAAAGGCCCTGGTTTGTCGGATAAGATGATGCGGCGCAAGGGGCTTGCACTTATAGCGGTTATACATATTGCTTATAAAGACGGAAGCGAGGAGTATATAAAAACAGATCAGGGCTGGGAGGCTTGTGCATCGGAATTAGTATATAGTGATCTGTATAACGGACTTATTTATGATGCTGCAAAAGAGCCGGTCTTTTCCTCAGCAAGTATTTGTAAAGCTTCCAAGGATAACCTTATACCGCAAGAGGGCGAGATAATATGCGAGCATGAGCGCATTAAGCCCGTTTCGGTCATAAAAACTCCTGAAGGTGAAACTGTTATTGATTTCGGGCAGAACATAACCGGATATGTGGAGTTCAGGGTGAACGCAAACAAAGGCGACAGGGTGAGACTGTCACATGCCGAAATACTTTCGCCGGACGGTAATTTTTATACTGAAAATTACAGAAGCGCAAATGCCCGGATAGAATATATATGCCGCAATGGTGAGCAGACCTTTAAGCCGGAGCATAATTTCTTCGGGTTCAGATATATACGAATAGATGAATTTCCGGGAACGGTCAGGGCGGATAATTTCACGGCTATTGTTGTCCACTCGGATATAAAACGTACAGGATATCTTTCCTGCGGTGTTTCTATGCTCAATAAGCTGTTTGAAAATATAATATGGGGGCAAAAGGGAAATTTCCTTGATGTACCGACCGACTGTCCGCAGCGCGATGAACGGCTCGGCTGGACGGGTGATGCGAGAGCGTTCATAAAAGCGGCAAGCTATAATTTTGATGTTGAAAAATTTTTTAAAAAGTGGTTTGCCGATCTCAGAGCTGAGCAACATAATGACGGACTGGTGCCGCATGTTATACCCGATGCGATAGGCTGCGCGGACGCGAGCGCGGCTTGGGGCGACGCGGCGGTTATATGCCCTTGGCAGATCTATCTTACATACGGCAACAAAACGGTGTTATACAAACAGCTTGAAAGCATGAAGCGTTGGATAGAATATATAACCTCAGCAATAAGGGATAAATACCTGTGGACGGGGGGCTCGCATTTCGGTGATTGGCTCGGAATGGATGCTCCGTATGGGAGCTATAAGGGTTCGTCACGCGATGATTTTATAGCAAGCGCATTCTATGCCTATTCAACCTCTTTAGTCATAAAGGCAGGTATGGCGTTGGGAGAGGATGTGTCATATTATGAGAAGCTTTATAAAAATATAATTTCCGCCTTTCGCACGAGCTTTACCGAGTGCAGGACTCAAACCGAGTATGCGCTTTCTATATGCTTTGGTCTGGCGGAGGATAAGCACACAGCGGGAGATGCCTTGGCGCAAATGGTTGCAGATAACGGAAACAGATTAACTACCGGTTTTGTCGGGACCGCATATCTTTTGAACGCGCTTTCTTTAGGCGGACATACAAAAACCGCTTATGATCTGCTTTTGCAGACAGAGCATCCATCGTGGCTGTTTTCGGTTAAAATGGGTGCGACAACTATATGGGAACACTGGGACGGGATAAGAGAGGACGGCACTATATGGTCGCCGGACATGAATTCATTTAATCACTATGCTTTCGGCTCTGTTGCAGATTGGGTGTATGAGACAGCAGCGGGGATACATCCTGCAGAGCCGGGCTTTAAGAAGATCATTATTGCGCCTGAGCCGGATAAGCGGCTCGGACATTTAGAGGCAAGGCTTGAAACACGATACGGTACGATACGCTCTTATTGGATATATCAGCCGGACGGCGTTATAAGATACGAGGTAAGCGTTCCGAAGAAAGCACGAATAATAATAGGCAGCAGAGAAATGTTTTGTGATAAGGGAGATTACATATTCTATTCAACTTAATAGGGAACATAATTTGCATTTGGAGGTCATTCGCAATGGTTGAGAAAAAGAAGCATAATAATTTAGAATACCTTATAAGCTTTCCGGATAGCTATGATGCAAATAAAAAATATCCTGTGTTGTTCTATATCCACGGCGCGGGCGGCAGAGGCAGGGATCTGTCACTACTTGAAGATTCGCTTATACTATCCACGATGAAAAAGAATAATGATAACCGCTTTATAACGGTTTTGCCGCAATGCTTTGCGGATACTTGGTTTGAGATATTCGAGCAGCTTCAGGAATTTGTGGGATATATCATATCACAGAGCTTTTCTGATAAGAGCCGCATATATCTCACCGGGACAAGCATGGGTGCATACACCTCATGGCAGCTTGCAATGACGATGAATGATGTGTTTGCTGCTATTATCCCTGTTTGCGGCGGCGGTATGTACTGGAATGCGGAAAGACTTAAAGATATACCTATATGGGCGTTTCACGGCGCATTGGACAGCACCGTATATCCGGAGGAAAGTCTTAAAATGGTTGCTGCTGTCAATAATTGCGGCGGTAATGCGAACATAACCATACTTCCCAAAACGGGACATAACGCATGGGATGACGCATTCACCGATCCTCAGATATATGACTGGCTGCTGCAGCATTCAAAGCAATTATAGAAAGGAAGCTTACAATGAAAGTAACACACGATTTTCACATACACACAGATTTGTCTATCTGTGCAAACGAAACCGCGACACTTGATAATTATATCGGGATTGCAAAAAAGCTGGGACTTAAAAAAATAGGCATATCAAATCATTTCTGGGATAGCAAGATACCGGGTGTGAATGAGTTTTATGATATACAGGATTATGATCATGTGGCACAGATAAGACCGGAGATAGATAAAGCAAATGCAAAAGAGGATATAAAGATATATTTCGGGTGCGAGTGCGAATATGATCCTGTGCACCGCGATGTTGCGGTAACGGAGGAAACGGCGGAGAAGTTTGAGTATATACTTATTCCCAATTCGCACACACATTTAACCATGCCGCGAGAGTATTATGAGCCGTATCAGAAGCATATTGACTTTATGATACAAGGCTATGAGGATATAATAAACAGTAAGGTGAGTAAATATATAACGGCGGTAGCTCACCCGTTTTGTGCTATTTGCTGTCCGTATGACAGAGAAATACTAATAAATATGATCCCTGATGATACATTCAAGCGATTATTTGACCAAACCGCAAATAAGGGAATTGCTTTTGAACTTAATGTTGACTATATGGCAAAATACAAAAAGTCTTATGAAGAAATAGCAGAAGCGGCGCATATCAGAATGTTCCGCTTAGCAAAGGAAATGGGATGTAAATTTATATTCGGCAGCGATGCGCACAGTACAACTGAGCATGAGTCTTATGAACAATTAACGCAAGCCTTTGTTGAATTGTTAGGTTTAAAAGAAACCGATCTTGCGGATATTGCCAAATAACGAGAGGTATATACAGTGAATATAAAAAACGGCTTGGCTATGTGGCATTATCCGCATAGATCCACTATTGAAAATGTGGAGTTTTTCACGAAATGCGGCTTTGATATTTTAAGTCTGCACCGGGCGCAGCTAACAGACAGCGTTTTATCAGCGGACAATGGTGCATCGCTGGCGCGGGTATTAAAGGATAACGGACGTACAATAACTGTTCATGGAGCACTGCCGATATCTCATGCAAAGGAAGATGTTCGCGATTATATGCGGAACATATTGAATATAGCCGATTGGCAGAAAAGATATGGTTTAATTGAAATTCTCTCCTTTGATGTGCTTGATCCGATAAGGGATGACATGAGAGGATATATAGATTTTGCCCTTGATAAAGTGCCGGATTGCAAAATTGCTGTCGAGGATTTCGGACTAAACGATAATGAGCTTGCGCAGATAGAGCATTTAAGGGGTAATGACAGATTTGGTTATCTTATTGACATCGGGCATATGAATATACGGCTTACAGGCAAGCCGGCTGTGGATCTGACATTGTTCAGAAATTGCGGCTTTGAGGGGGAATTGGCGGAAAAGCCGGGTTATGAACAGTTTTTAGCTGCATTCCGATCTAAAACCTTTCCGATTTTTGAAATTCATCTTCATAATAATAACGGTATTGATGATATGCATTATTTCCTTGAGGACGGTGTTTTGGATATAGGGATAATAGCAAAGGTTTTAAAAGAAATAAAGTATAGCGGGATAGTCACGATAGAAAGCGCACCGGGCTATATGTTCAAATGCTTTGGGAATGAGGCTGATGAGAGAATGATAAAGACCTTCCGGTACTGGAAAGAGATCATAGACAGCACAGTATTAAACTAACGGACGTGAGGCTCTTCAAATGGAAAAGATAACGGACAAGGAACAGAAGAAGCATATAGTCCTGCTTTTTGCGGCTATGTATATGGTAAGCTACATAACACGCATAAACTACGGCGCGGTATTAGCGGCAATGATAGAAGATACCGGACTTTCAAAGCCATTGCTTTCTTTAGCTGTAACCGGCAGCTTTGTTACATACGGAACAGGGCAGATAGTGAGCGGAATGCTCGGTGATATATTATCACCTAAAAGGCTGATATTATACGGACTTATAGCGACAACGCTTATGAATGTGCTTATACCTGTATGCAATACACCATACCGGATGCTTGTTGTGTGGTGTATAAACGGATTTGCACAGGCGTTCATGTGGCCGCCGCTCGTAAAGCTGATGACGGTGCTGTTTTCTCCGGCGGATTATAAGCTTGCCTGTGTTAAGGTTTCGTTTGGAAGCACGCTCGGCACAATTGCAGTGTACCTGATGGCGCCGATAATGATCGCGCTGTCAGGCTGGAGACTTATGTTTTGGCTTTCGGCGCTGTGCGGGGTGGTTATGATCTTTATATGGAACAGGGCTTGCCCCGAAACAGGGATAGTGAAAAGGATAGTAACCGGAAAAGGAAATACCGGCAGCCGTATATTATTCACTCCGCTTATGCTCCTTATCATGCTTGTTATAATATTGCAGGGAATACTGCGCGACGGAGTGACAACGTGGATGCCGTCATATATTTCGGAAAGCTATCATCTGAGCAGTGAGATATCGATAGTAACGGGTGTATTCATGCCTGTATTTAGTATTATATGTATTTATATAGCCGGATGGCTTTACAGAAAAAAGATAAAAAATCCTATAACCTGTGCCGCCTCAATATTCGGTGCAGGTGCGGCAGCGGCATTGCTTCTGTTTATTCAGACGGATAGCAATGCGGCGGTATCGGTATTCCTTGCCGCCGCGATCACAGGCTGTATGCACGGCGTGAACCTGTTGCTCATAACTATGCTGCCGCCATATTTCGATAAATACGGCAAGGTATCAACAGTTTCGGGAGTGCTTAACGCTTGTGTATATATAGGCAGCGCGATATCAACATACGGCATTGCGGTATTGTCTGAAGGAAAGGGTTGGCATTTTACATTGTTCACATGGTTTGTAACTGCCGCCGCGGGTACAGCTATATGTATTATGTGTATCCGCCCATGGCGTAAGAAAATGATGTAATATGAGGAGGAAAATATGCTTAGTAAAAAACAAAAAGAACATCAGAAGCTTATAGTATATCAGATATATCCACGCAGCTTTAAGGACTCAAACGGTGATGGAATAGGCGATCTGAACGGGATCACAGAAAAGCTTGACTATTTGAAGGAGCTGGGAATAAACGCGATATGGCTTTCACCCTGCTACAAGAGCCCGAATGAGGATAACGGCTATGACATATCCGATTACCGCGATATTATGGACGAATTCGGGACGCTTGATGACTGGAAGCGGATGATAGACGAAATGCATAAGCGAGGTATAAAGCTGATCATGGATTTGGTAGCTAATCATACCTCATCAGAGCATAAATGGTTCAAGGAAGCAAGGAAATCAAAGGATAATCCGTACCGTGACTATTACTATTGGGCAGATCAACCGCTTAATGATTGGCAGTCGGTTTTCGGCGGCTCGGCGTGGGAGTACGATAAGGCAACGGATCAGTATTATCTTCATTCATTTGCAATAGGTCAGCCTGATCTGAATTGGGAAAATCCCAAGGTGCGTGAAGAGATGAAGGCGGTAATAGATTATTGGATAGAGCTTGGTGTAGACGGGTTCCGATGTGATGTGCTCGATTACATATCAAAGGATTTCAAATTGAACAAAATGAGCAATGGCCCGCGGTTTCATGAGTTTGTGCATGAGCTGTTCGGCAGAGCAGAAACCGAGCATATTTTTACTGTAGGCGAGTGCGGCTTGAATAATGCGGAGGATATAAAGCGTCTTATCGGTGCGGATCGGGGCGAGCTTTCAACGGTATTCCAGTTTGACCATATAGATGTGGGAAGACGGAGTAAGTTTGCGCCGCAGCCGTTTAAGCTGGATGAGATACGAGACCGGCTTATCAAATGGCAGACGGCTTTTCAGGAACATGATCTTGTCGGGACTCTGTTCTTTGAAAACCATGACCAGCCAAGGGCGGTATCGCGGTTCGGCAGTGAAGAAAAACGGTACGAGTCCGCAACCATGCTTGCAGCTATGTCGTATCTGCAAAGGGGAATACCATTCATATATCAGGGGCAGGAAATAGGCAGCATTGATCCGCATTATGACAGTATAGATGATTTTGACGACATAGAAACCGTAAATTACTATAAGATGAATCCGGAAAAGCTTGATGAAGCAGAATTGATAGAGCGTATCAACTTCGGCAGCCGTGATAATTCGCGCCGTCCGATGCCGTGGAGCGATGAGGAAAACGGCGGGTTTGGCGGCAAGCCGTGGATTCGGGCGCACAGCGGATATAAGGATATAAATGTAGCGGCGGATATGAGCGCTGAACGCTCGGTATATAAATTTTTCAAGGAGCTTATCGCGCTTAGAACAAATAACGAAGCCTTTACAGATGGAGTGTGGGAGAATCTTACCGGAAAAAGAGACGGCATATATATATACCGCAGATATACTGACAGCGAAAGCTATATAGTAGTCTGCAATTTTGAAAATGAAAGTGTATTAGATATAGACTATACCGGCGAGTGTGTTCTGTCAAACAGTGGCATACGGGAAATAAACGGAGTATATGCGCCTTATGAGTGCGCGGTTTATAAACAAAATGATTGTACAAGAAAATGATGTAACAAACACTGGTGTGAAAAATGGCAGATATAAAAAAGATACTTGAAAACATGACTATCCGCGAGAAAATAGGTCAGCTGTCACAGTATGATGCTAATTTGTTCATTGATACTGATGCAGCGGTAACCGGGCATATAGAATGGCTTGGACTAAGTGACGGTGACTTGAGCTGTGTCGGTCATGTGCTTAACTTTAAAAGCCCGGCTGAGATGCGGCAGATCCAAAGGGAGCATCTTGAAAAGGACAGGAATAAGATACCTATGCTGTTTATGATGGATGTTATCCACGGCTTCCGCACTATATATCCTATACCGCTTGCAATGGGCTGCTCGTTTGATCCGGATATGGTTAAGGAGTGCAGCCGTATGACGGCAAAAGAGGCTGTACGTGGCGGTGTGCAGGTAACATTCACGCCAATGGTCGATTATGTTCGTGATGCGCGCTGGGGCAGAGTAATGGAAAGCACTGGAGAGGACGCGTATTTAAACAGTGTAATGGGTGCGGCACAGGTAAGAGCCTTTCAAGGTGATGATCTTTCAGATAAAGAAAATATCGCATCGTGTGTCAAGCACTTTGCAGCATACGGCGGTGCGGAGGCAGGGCGTGACTATAACACTGTCGAGCTTTCGGAGCATACCCTGCGTGAGCATTATCTGCCGGCATATAAGGCGTGTCTGGACGCAGGCGCAGAGATGATAATGCCGTCGTTTAATACCCTGAACGGCATTCCGTCAACAGCGAACTCATGGCTGATGAAAACGATATTGAAGGACGAATGGGGCTTTAACGGTATCGTGATAAGCGATTACAGCGCAGTAAAGGAGCTTATGGATCACGGTGTTGCGGAGGACGGCAAGGCAGCGGCAAGACTTGCGTTTGATAATAATTGTGATATCGAAATGTGCTCGGCAATGTATTTCAACCATTTAGAGGGGCTTATAGAGGAAGGTGTATTCACCTTAGAGCAGCTTGATAAAGCCGTATTAAAGGTGCTTGATCTTAAAAACAGGCTCGGAATGTTTGATGATCCGTACCGCGGCGCAGATAAAACGGATATAGAGCTAACACCTGAAAACAGAGATATTGCAAGACGTGCAGCGGAGAATTGCGCGGTGTTGTTAAAGAATGACGGTGTGCTCCCATTTAAAAAGTCCGTAACGAAAATAGCGGTGATAGGTCCGTTTGCGGATAATCATAATATAATCGGCTTCTGGTCCTGCAACGGTAAAAACGAGGAAAGCGTTACTGTTGCAGAGGGAATAAAAAGACTGCTTCCCGGTGCTGAAGTAACAGTCGTTCGCGGCTGCGGTGATGAATGGGATGATACCGATACAAGCGGCTTTGATAAGGCTGTAAATGCGGCAAAAGCGGCTGACGCGGTAGTACTTTGCCTCGGAGAGCCGCAGGATTACAGCGGTGAGGGTAATTCAAGACTTGAATTAGAGCTGCATAAGATACAGCTTGAGCTTGCAAGGGCTGTTATAGATGCTAACACAAACACAGCCGTAGTGACCTTCAGCGGCAGACCGATAGTTCTTACGGAGCTTGAAAAAGCAGCTCCGGCGATATTGAATATGTGGTTTCCCGGCACAGAGGGTGGGACAGCTGCAGCAAATCTGTTGTTCGGAGTTGCTAATCCGAGCGGAAAGCTGTCGATGACATTCCCGAGAGCAACAGGACAATGTCCGATCTACTATAACCATACAAATATAATCAAATATGGTAAGTCTGGTGCTCATAAGCCGTATTGTGCGAGCTATATAGAGCATGATAATCTTCCGCTTTATTCATTCGGACATGGCTTGTCATATTCGGAGTTTGTGTATGAAGGTCTTGAGCTGTCAAAGGACAGCATGAAAGCGGACGAAAGCATAGAGATAAGTATTACAGTCCGTAATGCATCAGATATAGCAGGAAAAGAAACTGTTATGCTTTATATGTGTGATCCGGTCGCTTCAAATGCAAGACCTGTCCAGCAGCTTATAGGCTTCAAAAAGATATATTTCGAGCCGAACGAGAGGAAAACAATAAAATTTACAGTAACAGAGCCTATGCTCAGGTTCTGGAACAACAATAATGAATTTGTATCGGAGCCGGGCGAGTTCCGGCTTTCGACCGGCTATGCGGATCATCTGATATTGACTAAAGAATTTGTGTTAAAGTAATATAGGGAAAATGTATGATTGAATTAACAAAGAGTGAATATTTTGAAAAAGAGAAAGACTGAGTAAAAAGAATCCTAACTCCCGACGATAAAAAGATAGATATAATTGAGTTTGAGGATAAAAAACTTTGCTATGTAAAAAGCGCACTCGGCTATCCGGCGATATATCCCATGCATGAAACGTACTTTGAGCCGAAGGCGGAAGCGCTCCTCATGGATCTTGACGGCACGAGCGTTCACAGTGAAGCGTTCTGGATGTGGGTGATACAGGAGACAACGGCAAGACTGTTGGGCAAGTCTGATTTTAAGACAGAGCCGGAGGATGAGCCGTATATATCCGGTCACAGCGTATCTGAGCATTTGCAGTATATGATAGATAAATACGCAAAGGATGCAAGCCTTGAAAAAGCGCGAGAGTATTATTTTGATATAGTGAACTACGAGCTTAGCGAGATACTTCACGGCAGAGGTAAGCAGGATGCGTTTACTCCGGCACCGGGACTAAAAGAGTTTCTTATGACCGTAAAGGGTGAGGGAATAAAGATAGGACTTGTAACAAGCGGCTTATATGAAAAGGCGATGCCGGAGATAATATCGGCATTCCGCCAGCTTGATATGGGAGATCCCGTGGATTTTTATGATGCGATCATAACAGCGGGGCAGGCACTCCGTAAGGGGCAAACCGGAACGCTTGGCGAGCTTGCACCGAAGCCGCATCCGTGGCTGTATGCTGAGACAGCGCGTGTCGGCTTGGGAATACCTTTCGAGCTAAGACATAAGGTGCTTGGAATCGAGGACAGCTCGGCAGGCGTGGTATCTATTAAGCTTGCCGGATTTGCCTGCTGCGGCGTTTCGGGCGGAAATATAGATAAGTCCGGTATAGGTGAACTGTGCGATTACAGAGTAAATAGACTTTTGGATATATTGAATATTATATTGTGAGGTTTCAAATGATATACAAAAATGTTGAGATACATAATGTTGAGGAGCTGATACATAACTCGGACGGGAGCGTGTCGTGGCTCAGAATACCCCGTAATATATATGATACATTAGAAATAACAGAGCAAGGACAGGCAATGGCTAAAAACAGCACAGGCGTTGAGCTGCGGTTTGTGCTCAGAGGCGACAAGGCAATAATAAAAATGTCGGCAGAGTGTGGCGGTAGATTTCATGTTTATCGGGGAGGTGTTCAGGGCGCTTGGTATGACCATGAATCAGACAAGAATATTGGTATGGAACCAAAAGAATATATAATACCACGTTCAGAAAACTCTGAAAGACTGAAAATTATAAATGACAGATCCGGTTGCTCATGGGACAGTGAAGTAATACGGATAATATTTGATAGAGGTAATATCAGACTATATGATATATCAGGGGATGTTGAGATACCCCAAAATGAGCAGTATCCCAACAAAACAATGCTTTGCTACGGTTCATCGATCACACACGGATCAAATGCTTTGGATATGTCACATTCATGGGTGTCGGTGCTTGCTCATAAGCTTAACATGGATGTGCGAAATTTAGGAATGGCAGGATGCTGCGCAATGGAGCTGGAGTTTGCTGAGTATATAGCAAGCGAGGGTGAAAAAGGAAAGTGGGATATAGCAATTCTTGAGCTTGGCATAAATGTTCTCGGATGGGATGAGGGAAAGATACTTGACCGCGCAGAAAATATAATAAAACATGTCGCCGGCAGAAATCCGGATAAAAAGGTGTATGTTATATCTCCGTTTTATTATTGTGGAGAAGATATTGATAACAACAAAGATGGGGATAAGTGGCGTAGGCTACTAAAACATGTAACAGATCAGCTTGCGTTTTCCAATGTGACATATATAAATGGAATCGATATTATTGATAATATGTCATATATGTCAGCTGATGAGGTTCACCCGAATATATATGGGATGACAAGAATTGCAGATATGCTGTTTAGCATAATTAAGCATTGAACGGGGAGCGATGAGCGTGGACTTAAATACTCCTATAAAGCTTCTGCCCGCATTTAAAGATTATATATGGGGCGGAACTAAGCTGAAAAAAGATTTTAATAAAAAGGTCAACCTTGACACAGTAGCCGAAAGCTGGGAACTGTCAGCACACCCTGACGGGCAGTCTGTAGTATCGGGTGAAGAATATGACGGCTGTACTTTAGAGGAATATATAACTAAAGCCGGAAAAGAAGTTCTCGGAACAAAGGCGCACGCTATGGACTATTTTCCGCTACTTATCAAGTTGATAGATGCCAAAGATAACTTGTCAGTGCAGGTGCATCCTGATGATGAATATGCTCTTCTACATGAGGGGGGATACGGCAAGACTGAAATGTGGTATATCCTTGACTGTGAGCCGGACGCATATCTCTACTGACGAGTTTAAAAAGCATATAGAGGATGACACGATACTTGATGTTCTGAATAAAGTGCCTGTACATAAGGGAGATGTTTTCTTTATTCCCGCAGGAACCATCCATGCCATAGGAGCAGGTATTGTGATATGTGAGATACAGCAGAACTCAAATACAACATATCGTGTCTATGACTATAACCGGAAAGGCAAGGATGGAAAGCCTCGTCAGCTTCATGTTGATAAAGCCATTGATGTAGCCAATCTTATACAAGCACCGGAACTGCTGCCAATACCGCAGGAGGAAATTGCACTTCTTGCGGTATGCAAATATTTTACGGTATATCGTTTGCGGGCGGAGCATAAAACAACTGTTAAGATCGACAAAACAAGCTTTCATTCATTGATCGTTACAGAAGGAAACGGTACGATTTGTATGAATAATACTGAAACCAAATTTAATAAGGGTGACAGCATCTTTATTCCGGCTCAGGATGGATGTTACGAAATAATGGGTAAATGCGAGGTAGTGTTATCACACATATGATGAAACAGGAGAAAGATATGTATATAGGAATAGATTTAGGTGGAACAAATATAGCCGCAGGTATTGTAGATGATAATGTCAAGCTTATGTATAAAAGCAGTGTTCCCACACAAAAAGAGCGGCACTACTCAGCGATCATAAAGGATATGGCTGAGCTTGTAAAGACAATAGTAGCAGATTCAGGTTGTGATATGTCTGATATTAGAGCAATAGGCATAGGCTGTCCGGGTACTATTGATAACTCGCGTGGTATGGTGGTGTATTCCAATAATATAAAAATGGATCATGTACCTTTAGTGGATGAATTCAGAAAATACATTGATGTTCCCTTAAATGTTGAAAACGATGCCAACGCCGCGGCATACGGTGAGTACATAGCGAATGGAAACAGGGTAAACAGCTATGTATTTATGACACTCGGAACAGGCATTGGCGGCGGCATCATAATAAATGGGAAAATATATCGCGGCTTTAATTGTGCGGGAGCTGAGATAGGTCATTCGTCGATAGTTATAGACGGTAAAACCTGCACCTGCGGAAAGAAAGGATGTCTGGAGGCATATGCATCCGTTACCGCGCTCATAGAGCAGACAGCAGAAAAAATGGATGAATGTCCGGATTCAATGATGAACGAATGGACAAAAAAGTATGGCAAAGTCAGTGGCAGAACAGCTTTTGAATGTGCAAAAGCCGGAGATAAGGCAGCTATTGAGGTAAAAGACCGATATATAAGATATATAGCAGAAGGCGTAAGCAATATGATAAACATATTCCAACCGGATATGTTTGTGATAGGTGGTGGGATAAGCAATGAAGGTGACGAATTGCTTATCCCAATAAAAGAGTTTGTATATGAAAATGACTATAATAAATATATGCCAAAGGCAGAGATCAAGATAGCTGAGTTATTTAATGATGCAGGTATTGTTGGAGCTGCGATGGCAGCTGTTGATAAAGCATAGCGATTTTTCTCTTAAATGCCTCCTGGTACCCGAAAGAAGTCGGGACGCGCAAAGCGCGGGTTTTGCGTAGCAAAACTACTGACGGGAAAAGTAGAGGTATGCATGTCTGATGGGACATACATACCTCCGTTTCCGGCGTTGATTGCAGGGCATATGTGCTGTTTAATGATATAGATAAAATTATTAAACATCTCCCTAAGTGCGCATATGTCTTGCAATGAGCGGTGGAGAAAAGAGCCGCTAAGAGCCGCAAAGAGTTTTCATAAACTCCTCCTTTTTTGATATATGGTGGCATATAGCCATGACATCGGAATATGTCACCAATATTGATTACAGGGCATATGTATAAGGTTCAAGCCCCTATCTGAGCCACACATTCTCTCTCTAGATAAATCAATTTCTTAATAAATAATATGAAGCCATAATAAAGTACATATGCCTTGTAATGAATACTACATATATTCTCTCTCCTCTTTCCGAGGTGCGGGTCCGCAACCGGCGGACCCCGCTCGGGTAAAATTAATATAGTTCACAGCATTAAATACCTCTATATATGGAGCCGCAAGTGTCAGAATCATCGACATGAGTGGCTCTTTTATTCTTGAAAAACAAAACGATTTAATATATAATAATCAACGGAGGAATTATTGATGAACATTGAAAAATTCAAAAACTATCTCATTTCTGATGAAAAGTCGGATGCGACCATTGAAAGATATGTGCGTGATGTGACCACATTCATATTTTGGCTCAATGGGCGAGAGATGAACAAGGACCTGATGATACAGTACAAGGCAGAGCTTGTTGATAAGTATGAGCCGGCAAGCGTCAATACAATGCTGGCATCATTAAATGCATACTTTGATTTCATAGGGCATTCTGAATTCAAGGTTCGTAATCTGAAAATACAGAAAGGCACATATATCGAACCAAAGAGGGAGCTTACGAAATCGGAGTATGAACGGCTGTTGAAAACAGCATACGATATGGGAAAGCACCGCATATATTATATAATGCAGACGATATGCTCGTGCGGTATCAGAGTGTCGGAATTGCGCTTTATCACTGTTGAAGCATTGAAAAAAGGGGTTGCGTATATATCGAATAAGGGAAAGACCCGTAGGGTGTATATACCTGATACGCTGCCTAAGCTGATTCAGCCATATGTATTGCTGAAAAAGATAAAATGCGGAGCGATCTTTGTAACTCGAACAGGCAAGCCTATAGATAGGTCAAACATATGGGCTGAAATGAAAAGTTTATGCAAAAAGGCGGGAGTGCTTGTGTCAAAGGTGTTCCCGCATAATCTGAGACATCTGTTTGCTCGTACATATTACAAGGTGCATCAAGATGTTGTGAGGCTTGCGGATATACTTGGTCACTCAAGTGTGAACACAACAAGAATTTACACCGCAGAGAGCGGCGAGATCCACTATAAGCGAATACAAGTACTCGGTCTTGTGCTTGATCTGATGTGTCGAAATACAACATAATTCTGATTATGTAGTAAGTATAATACACCTATGGATGTTTGTCAATAATCCTCAAGACATTTTCCATAACAATCGTCAGACAGAAAACACAATTAAATATACATTTCCGACAAAAGAATACTACCTTTTGCGTTAATTCAACAACATAATCAGAATTATGTGGTTAATGCGTAAAAACAGTCACAGTTTTTACGCATAAAAAGCAAAAGGAGTACACTCGAATGATCGGAAAACCGAATAGGCGGCAGAGCAGAGATCTGTACCGTCTTGTTATAATACCACAAATTAAAAAGTTAATATTACAAAAGCCTGATTCGACAGCGTAAGCTGCCGGGTCAGGCTTTTAACATTTTCTGATGCGAAAATTATCGCAATATGCCGATAATTGCAGAATAAAATTTGAAGGAGGAACAATATGAGCAAAATCAAAATGCTGCTTGATGTAGTAGAAAGTATGCGTTCTCTGGCAGACAGCATCGAGCTGCTTGCACAGGGCATCGCAGACGGGCAGAACAGACCGAAGACGGAGTCCGAGCCAAAGGAAACCAAGCCGTCTGTGACTTACGAAATGCTGCGTGAGGTCGCGGTTAAGCTGTCACGCGGCGGGCGTAAGGACGATGTTAAGGCATTGTTAGACAACTATGGCGTAAAGAACATTACAGCCGTGGCTGAGACGGATCTTGAGAGCTTTTATACAGATCTTTTAAACTTGGAGGGTTATGAAAATGCCCCCGAGTAATCATGCAAGATTGTCGGCATCATCGGCGCACCGCTGGCTTGAATGTCCGCCGTCAGTTGCGGCAACGGAGCATCTGCCTGATGAGACAAGCATATTTGCCGAGGAAGGCTCCGCTGCACATGAGGCGGCGGAATACAAGGTGCGGTGGTATCTCGGCGAGCGTGATATGAAACCGCCGTCAACCGGACAGTTCGATGCGGACGAGATAGACAGGCACACGGATACGTATGCGTTTTATGCCGCTGATAAGATCGAGGAGATCAGAAAGAGCTGTCCCGATGCGGTAATTCTTGTAGAGCAGCGGCTCGACTTTTCAAACTATGTCGAGGACGGATTCGGAACAGGAGACCTTGTTATAGTAGCGGATGATGTGATACATGTTATCGACTTCAAATACGGTAAAGGCGTGCCTGTCTCGGCAGAGTATAATCCGCAGATGATGCTGTATGCGCTGGGCGCGTTAAACCTGTATGACTACTTGTACGATATCCATACAGTAAAAATGTCCATCGTTCAGCCGAGACTTGACAGCATATCGGAATGGGAGATATCTGTGGATGATCTGAAGGAGTGGGCGGAAAACACACTGAAGACCGCCGCCAGACTTGCGGCAAAGGGTGAAGGTGAGTTCAAGGCCGGATTACATTGCCGGTTTTGTAAGCTTAAGGCAACCTGCAGGAAGAGAGCTGAATATATGCTTGAAGCGGCAAAGTACGAATTCGCACAGCCTGCAGAGCTTTCCGATGAAGAGATAGCTGAGGTGCTGAAGCTGTCGGGCGAGCTTGCAAAATGGGCGGATGATGTGTTTGCGTATGCGCAGGCTAAAGCGGTTAACGACGGTAAGCGGTGGGACGGATACAAGGTAGTTGAAGGGCGGTCTGTGAGAAGGTATGCGGACGAGAGCAAGATAGCACAGATATGCCAAGCTAACGGATATAAGCTGCCTGAGATATATAAGCAAACGCTCATAGGCATAACAGATATGGAGAAGCTTATGGGCAAAAAGCGGTTTCGGGAGCTGCTGTCTGACTATATCGTGAAACCGAAAGGTAAATTAACGCTTGTGCCGGTATCGGACAAGCGTGAGGAAGTAATAACACTAAGTGAATTCAAGGAGGAAAGCTGAAATGGCAAAGTTAGTAACAGGCAAAGTGAGATTATCATATGCCCATGTATGGGAGCCGGTATCGGTAAACGGCGGTGATGAGAAGTACAGTGTTTCGCT
>JAFRDB010000129.1 GCA_017404065.1 Clostridia bacterium | reverse complement strand
AGAGTTTGTTTTCGTCAAAAGCGCACAGCAACGGCGATTACTCGATGTAATCGCCGTTGCTCTTTCCATGAAACTATCCTTTTGAATCACGCTCATTAAATGATTATGTGCGCGGTCCGGCCAATTTGTCGACAGTCTGAGCTTAGGGGGCGATAGCCCCCTAAACTATTATTTAAAGCTGAAATTTTGTTTTGCAATAGCCGCTTTTATTTAACGGAACATACCGACGGCATCGTCTATCATGCCGCCGATGCTTTTGAAAACGCCCTCGGTCTTGCGCATAAGCTTGCGCCGCTGCTTATCCGAGAGCGGATTTGACAGCATAGTGACGCCGGTTCCTATAACAAGTCCCGCAGTCATGCCCTTAAAAAAGCTTGATGCTGATGAATTGAACATTTTTTTCACTCCCTTCGTTTCTCTATGTAGCTTTTGCATATACGCGAAGGAAAATACCAGGAAAAAGATAAATAAAACGGATAAATTCACATTTAATCTATTGACTATTTTCGATTTTATGATATGATAATATATATACATTCAGTTCAGAGGAAATACACAGAGGAGTGATATTAATGGCACATATAAAACCGTTTAAGGGCTACAGATATAATACTGAGAAAATAGAGGATATGTCAAAGGTGGTCGCTCCGCTTAAATATAATATAAGTGATGAGGAAAGGGAGCTTCGGTACGAGTCGGAGGAGCATAATATAGTAAAGATCTTTGACGGCAGATCTTTTGATACCGACACGGAGTCTTCCAATAAATATACGCGTGCGGCGGAATATCTGCAAAAATGGATAAATGAGGGCGTTATCGTTCAGGATGATGAGGAGGCTATATATCTCTATGAGGAGACAACGGTGGTTAACGGCAATACATACCGCAACACGACCTTTGTCGGACTTCTGGAGCTTGAAGAGCTTGGTACGGGAAATATAAGGACCTGCGAGGAGATACATGAGATATCACAGCAGGATAGGTATGATGTTCTTGCGGCTACGCAGGCAGACCTCAGTATGATATCATGCCTTTATGTGGAGCGCGACAAGAAGCTGTTAAATATAATGAACATGCTTACCGAAAGCCGGCCGGACATGGAATTTGTCACAGATGACGGACTTGTGCAGAGACTGTGGAGGATAACCGATACGCCGACCATAGAGGATATATGCGAGGATTTCAAAGAGCTTCCTCTGTACATAACAGACGGTCAGACACGTTACGCAACGTGTATGCAGTACCGCAACTATATGCGCGCGAATAATCCGCTTCATACGGGAGAGGAGCCGTATAACTATACTATGGTATCGCTTTTCAACTCAAACTCCGACGGTGTTGTCATCTTGCCCGAGCACAGAATGATAAAGCTTCCAAAGGGCTTTTCCGAGGAATTCTTTATCGCTATGGTACAGGATCATTTCAAGATAGAGAAGATCATAGTAGACGCGCAGGATGAGAGCATTACCGAGACCATGAAAACGCAGATACGGACAAAGAAGATAGAGACAAAGCTTGCGCTCTATAGTGACGGTGACTATTTCTACAGGCTAACGCTGATAGATCCGGACTATATCAAGAGGGAGCTGCTGCCGCAGATGTCAAAGGCATATTGCAGCCTTGATACCGTAGTGCTGAGAAATCTTGTCATCAATGATGTTTTCGGTATTGAGGAGGACTATGATGACCTTGTATCCACATCGATGTCGGCAAGACAGTGTATGAACAGCGTCAAGGACGGAAAGGCAGATGTGATTGTCGTTATGAATCCGGTAAAGGTAGAGCAGATAGAAAGCGTTACCGCTGCCGGCGAGACGATGCCGTTCAGGACGATAAGCGTATTCCCGAAGCCGAGCGTGGGAGTAATAATAAATATAAAGAATTAAGGGAAACACCGATCAATCGCTTTCCTTGTATGGCTTTTGGAAGATAAATTTCAGTTTATCGGACTGATGTTTGTGGTGTAGCTCTGCTGTCCCTGCCCCGAGGGATTAGGGTGTCAAAAGGTCAGGTTTCAAAAGACTGTAGTCATTTTGCACAATAAGTGGTAATGCTCCGCTGTCCCTGCCTTGGGGCAGCCCTGGTCGGTCTCTCCGAGACCTGCTCGGGTTGGCATCCCAGGTGGCGCGGCGACGATAGAAGCCGTGACGGGTTGGGGGCTACGGTAGCCACAGATTATGTTTAAAACCACTAATTTATCTCGTTCGATAGTGCCGTAAACCCCAATCCGACCTT
>JAFRDB010000017.1 GCA_017404065.1 Clostridia bacterium | reverse complement strand
TCGTCATACCGATTACCCTCTTATTATAGCTTAAACATTGAGAAGGAGTAAAGCATATCTGGCTGATATGTTTTACCCACAAATATATTGTAACAGGGGGAATGTGGGTGCGGGCTGCGCCCGCGCCCGCTCGGGGCTGACACCCCGAACCCCGCTAACCGAGCAATTTCTTATAAAGGAACAAAGCGCCTTCGGCGCACGCCTGCGCCGGGCATAGAAGATAAAGCGTTTTGTTCTGCCCATGTGCGTTTCCGACCAAAGGTCGGATAATTCGCACGGGCAATTAAATCATTTTTTACTTTATAAGAAAGCAATTTCTTATAAAGCAAAAAATGAACGGCATCCTACACAGATAACCGTTCTATTATATGGTTTATTTTTCCTTAATTATTATATCCTGCCTTGCCGGACCGTTTGATACTATCTTTATAGGCACCTCAAGTTCGCGCTCGATGAATTCAATATAGTTACGACAGTTTTCAGGCAGATCCGCGTAATCCGTTATGCCTCGGATGTCGCTCTTCCAGCCTGGAAGGACCTTAAGCACCGGCTTCGCCCGTTCAAGCTTTGCCGTAGTCGGGAAATCACGCGTTACCTCACCGTCTATCTCATATCCCACACATACAGGTATTTCGTCAAGATAGCCTAAAACATCAAGCACAGTAAACGCAACTGCGGTAGTACCCTGCACGCGGCAGCCGTAGCGTGATGCAACACAGTCAAACCAGCCGACACGTCTCGGTCTGCCCGTGGTCGCGCCATATTCACCGCCATCGCCGCCGCGTCTGCGCAGCTCCTCAGCCTCACTTCCAAACAGCTCACTGACAAACGCGCCCGCACCAACTGCCGAGGAATATGCCTTTACTACCGTTATTATCTCCTTTATCTCATACGGCGGAACGCATGCGCCTATAGCGCCGTATCCGGCAAGTGTTGATGATGAGGTCGTCATTGGGTATATGCCAAAATCCGGATCCTTCAACGAGCCGAGCTGTCCTTCTAAAAGTACAGTCTTGCCGTCCTTGAGCGCATTATGCATAAATGTTACCGAGTCGATAACGTATGGGCGGATCATCTCCGCATAATCCATGCATGTTTCAAACAGCTCATCCGCATCGATCGCGGGCTTATGATATACATGCTTAAGCATGAGGTTCTTTACCTCAATAACGCTCTTTATCTTTTCCTTTAATCTTTCCGGCTCGAACAGCTCCCACACCTGGAAGCCTATCTTTGCAAACTTATCCGAGAAGAACGGGGCTATTCCCGATTTCGTCGAGCCGAACGCTCTCGCAGACAGCCTTTCCTCCTCGTACTGATCAAACAGCCTGTGATACGGCATGAGTACCTGCGCACGCTCCGAAACGACAATATTCGGGCGCGGTACACCCTTTGCCACCACTTCCTCTATCTCTTTTACAAGCTGAGGTATATCAAGAGCGACACCGTTGCCTATCATGTTTGTCACATTGCTGTTGAACGAACCTGACGGTAGAAGATGCAGAGCGAACTTTCCATAATCATTTACGATCGTGTGGCCGGCATTTGCTCCGCCCTGAAAGCGTACAACTATATCCGCATCCGCGGCAAGCATATCTGTTATCTTGCCCTTGCCCTCGTCGCCCCAGCAGGCGCCTACTACTGCTTTTACCATACCATATTACTCCTTCTTATGTAGCTTGTTTTTACACAAGCTATAGTTTTTATTCATTTTGCTATAAAGTCAAGTATGTCTTTTATATCCGTTAACTTGTCCTCTATAATATCGCATATAATCTTATCATCCGAAACGATCAGCTCATTAGGGAATGCCTTCCACTCGAGCTCATCAACTCCCACGATCTCGTTATGATATAGCTTCAGCTCTTCTCCACTTATAAATTTATACAAAAAGCTCTGAAGTACCTCTGATATATCTGTGTTCATCACATATCCGTACATCTGCGATGCATCATTGTTTCCGAGCAACACAGCCGCGACATTGACTGAGCCCGAACCTAATTTCTCGATCAGCGGCTTTTCATCCCAGTACATAAGATGTACCTTGCATCCGCCCTCTGACAGATTTTCCGCGGTGCGATAACTGTTAAGAGAGTGCCATAGCTCAACGAGCATCGCTTTTGCTTCAAACTCAGTCATTGATGACGTCTGCCGATCAATATAATCCTGCAGTGTTTTTTTACCGGATTCGTCTAATTCGTTTTGTATGTCCGATAAGGATATGGATACAAGACTTTCGTATTTCCGATCTCCGATAACGGATCGGAATATCTGCCTTTCATTTTTCGGAATACCGATAATGAATTCGATGCCCGCGGCTACACCTTCCTTATAAGCGCGATATACATCATTAGGGATAAGCTTTCCGTCACACATCGGCGCAGGCATATTCTTCCAAAGCCTTTGTGCGGCATCCTTGAGGGCTTCCGTTTTGAGCTGTATAAGCTCCTCCATTGTTGTAGTCTGTGTTTCCTTTAACAGCTCCCTTGCCACGGCACGGGGCATCTCCGGTGTGAAATATGCCGAATTCGGACTGCCGTAAAAAACAAACGCCTTATTGAACAGTCCCTTTGCTCTGTCGGCTGCCGCGAGCATACAGATAGATGCCGCTCCCGCCTCAAAGCCCATCACCGTTACACGGTCAGGATCACCGCCGAATGCGGCTATGTTTTCCTTGATCCATTCCAAAGCAGCGATCTGATCGAGCAGACCAAGGTTTGGGGCATCAAGATAAGCCTCTCCGCCGGGTATTTCCGAAAAATCTATAAACCCAAAAATACCAAGACGATAATTAAAGCTTACTAAAATGACGTCCGTGTGCTCGTCTGTAAACTCACTGCCATGTAACAGAGGATCGATTGAGCCTCCGTAAGTAAAATCGCCATGATTGAACAGCACGAGAACCGACTTCTTTTGTTCCGTCTTTTTTGTCGAAGCGAAGATATTTAAGGTGAGACAGTCCTCGCTCTGTCTGTGATGTTTTAATATGGTACCCTTATGCTCAACCTGTATGGGAGAAGCGCCGGGATTATCCGCCTCAAATACTGCCTCCGATGAGGGCAGCGGCTGCGGCGCCTTCCATCTCAGCTCTCCTACCGGCGGCTTTGCGTATGGTATTCCCAAATAGAACAAGGTCGTTCCTTGTTTTTCCCCAATGTAGATGCCGGTCCTTGTCTTTATTGCAAGATCATCATCGTAGTCACCACGGACAGATTTATTCTGCCCGCTTAACTCGTCAATATCCTCCTTATCGAGATCGAACACATATCCCTTGCTTCCGTCTCCGTAAAGCTCGCGTACCTTTCGAACACGGTATCTGCGTAAGAGCGTGTTTACGATGAAGCCAAGTATCGGAAGACCGATAACATACATATATTCCTCCATCAAGTATTCGATCATAGACTTACCCATCCACTTAGCTGAAATGTAGTGGGCAACCGCAAAAAAGATAATAGCAGCAGCGTAAACCATGACTCTGTTTATTGTTTTTTTCTGAACAGGAGCGCTGAAGATTATCTTGGTTATTAACTCTTCAAGGAATATCCCGAGAGCAAAACACGCCACCAAACACGCAATCGGCGACCAACCGGAAAGCATAGCGATAGTTTCACCATATCCATAACCAATCGCTGAAACAAAAGGAATCATGAAATCATCGATCGTATAAAGTTTTTTCATTTTCCACCTCTATCCAAAGCTGATGATCTATATTATTGTCTGATTTTTCTTTACCCGCCCTTCACGGATCAAATGCTCCGGACGGTCATTGCTCTTCCTGAATAGTTCCGATCACGTCTTTTTCGATCTCAGAATATAATGTATCGAAATCGCTGTCTGTATAATCCGGCTTCTCATAGCTTTCGGAAAAAACGACCTTGATGCTCGCAAGCCGTCCTGCCAGCCGCCTCTCCCGACGAAGCTCATATCCGGTCAGGAAGATATAATCACATAAGGTTTCACCCATAAACCAGAACAGAAGAAAAAACAACTCGCGCGGCGCTTCCGCCATGGTTTGTGTGATCCACAGCAATATATCTGCAATGATCATACCGAAAAACATAAATAAGAATATCCTCTTATGCCGCGTCTCTGCTTTTTCCACCATGCCGAGATCGTATGCAAAATCGTCCCGTATGATCTCCTCTATCGTCTTTTTCTCCTCCTGTGACAGACGATCGCAAATGATGTCCAGAACAAGCGGATACTCAGGCGGGGTCACCTCAGCGGTCCTTGTGACATAATCAAAAAAATCCGTATTGAGCGTTTCATAACCCTTGACGCTGCATGTATTGATCACATCGTTATAGCCTGAAATACGGCATGGGATCGTCGCGATCCCGTTCCTGACGTAATCGCGTTTTATACGGTAATCAAGATGTCCTCTTCTTAATTCAAATAATCTGACAAATTTACGTTTGATCATATTGTTCTCCAGTATTTATTCATTTAAAAGCTCTCTCAATCAAGGGCAACCCGATCTCGATCGAGCTGCCCATATAATGATATCAATTAATCTTCTTTCCGCAGAAATACACATCTGACGGCTTATTGTAGCTGAAGCCTTCCGGTTCCGCTGTGAGCAGATCGTTGTCAAATACCAGATAGTCCGCGTCCTTACCGACCGTGATCGATCCCTTTTTATTTTCGATTCCGAGCTGCTTTGCGCCGTTGATCGTGAATCCCAGCAGCATCTCTTCAATGTTCATCCTCTCATCTTCCGGAGGGAATACATTAGCGGATCTTGCAAATTCGTAATTCTTGGTCTTTTCGGTTATCTGACGCGTCATGCCGACTTCCATGCCAAGGTACGGATTCCATGTCATAAAATCAGTAAAGACTATGTTGTCACTTGACCACGCCACCAGAGCGCCGCTGTCCCATATCGTCTTGCAGCGGAACTGCTTTCTGGAGCGTTCCTCACCGAGCCATGTAGCACTGTAACTGGGATCTCCTGCATGCCAATGCGGTGTAAAGTTTGCAATCACGCCAAGCTTTGCAAAACGCTCCAAATCAGCATCGTCCTGAATCTCCAGATGTGCACAGGTAACCCTTACTTTGAGGCTGTCGCCCATCTCCTTTTTAGCCATCTCAACGCCATCGAGTACTGTACGGGACGCACGCTCACCGACAGTGTGAAGATGAAGATCCAGATTCGCCTCGTTGAGATTTTTAAGAAGCTTTGCGATACCCTCAGCGGTGAAGGCAGTATATCCAACCTCATCGGTACCCTCATAAGGCGTAACCATGGCTGCGGTATGTATCTTCTGAGTACCGTCCATAAAGATCTTCATGGTATGAACCTTCAGGTGCTCCGTGTTGTACTCACGATTGAAGCGCTTCACTTCCTCCAGGCCTTCCTCGGCATCTCGCTCCGCATTGATCACAAGACTACCATCCACATAAATAGGCAGCTTTCCCTGTTCATCAAGAGCCTTCAGACGTTTATACACCTTCTCATGGAACTTTGCATCCCCCGGAAGACCGGCATCGAAGACGCAGCTCACACCGTATTCAACAGAAAAATCGATCCAGCGTTTAAGGGCTGCGTCAACCTGCTCATCAGTAAGCTCCATCGAGCTGTCGAGAATGATAGGTACTTCCGCTGCGCCTTCAATACAATTTCCGGTCACATGTCCGTCTTTGCGCACATAACATGCAAGCCCCGGTATGGGATCGGGCGTGTCGTCATTAATACCATGCTTTTCAAGTATCTTTGAGTTCACCCATATACTGTGTCCCTCGCCTTCCTGTATCTGTATCTCCGCGTCCGGACAGATCGCGTCAAGATCCTCTTTTACGATATCTTCACCATTCAAATATTTTTTCTCCAGAATAAATCTGTATCGCTCTACGCCCGGATTCTTGCTTACACGGTCTGCAATAATATCAAGTATTGCCTGTTTGCCGTAAACCTGGATACGTTCTCCCATATCCGCGTACTCAAATCCGACCGGTATCGTCACATGCACATGGCTGTCGATAATACCCGGCATGATGAATTTTCCGCCGAGGTCTGTTACCTCGCCTTCATAGGCCGAAAGACCAGCCTCATCGCCCACATAGATAAATTTCCCGTCTTTGACCGCAAGGGCTGTTGCCTGTGGCTTATCCTTATCAGCCGTGAAAATCTTTGCATTCTTGATGATCTTGTCTACTTTCATGTTTTTGTTCTCCTTTTTTATTTATTTTTATAAATTAACTTGATAATTTTTATTTGCGCGTCCGCTGCCCCTGATCATTTTTACGGACTATCCCGTCAAATTCAATAATACTTTGTCAGGTAATTTGTTCGCGCAAGCTACAAGCCCGCGTTAGCAGACCCTCTTGGACGACCCGTTCCCAAGGCGCTCTGCCCAGGACATCATAAGATCCTCCCGCCTTCCGAAGAGATCCTTCTGCATACCGATGGTATCGTCGAAGACCATCGTCCGGCGGTCATCCCCCGAAAACTTCTTCCACTCGTATTTGTCGGTGGAGGGGTTGCCCGTCCTGGCGAAGTTTGCCCACATCTCCTTTACAACGTGGCGGAACTCGCACTCGTCGTTACCAACGATCTCTCCGCTCCCCATCGGGTCCTCTAAGCAAGTGTCGAACAGGTACGGAAGCTCGCACGCATGTATTGCGCCAAGCTCGGGGGTTATCACCGGTTTCTTGACGAAGTACATATAGGTGTTGCCGCCGGCGGCAGAGTGCCTGATTGCCATATTGGTGTTACCGGCGCGGAAGTTGATGTCGTTGCAGTATTGCTCCAACCTGCTCGCCTCGCTTTCGTTTGCG
>JAFRDB010000128.1 GCA_017404065.1 Clostridia bacterium | reverse complement strand
TTCATCAAAGCAGATGTAAAATATTTGAATATGTCTGCTTTGTTTGCCATGTCATTTTTTGTTCATGAAAAAAATTTATATTTTTTCATTTTAGCTCTTGACTTTTATTATCTGGTCTCAAGATTGAGGGGGTCAGGGGGAGTTGATGCGCCTCAGGCGCTTTGTTCTTGTTAACCTACCGGAAATCCCTCCACTTTTGTGTTATATAGGTTTAGAATCACTTAGCAATGAAGAGGATCACGTCTGTTGCTTCGCCGTCAACCTCCTTAACGAAAGCGAGCAAAGGCGTAGCATCATTATCGATTACCTTATACCAGTTGACCTGAGTCTTGTCAGCGTCATCATACGTGACGTTGTAGATAGAATCGCTCTGAGTAGCTGTAGCAACGCTTACTCTTGCGCCCTTGCCTGACTTATAGTTATAGTCATACAGATATACTGTAGCGCCTGAAAGCGAGATATCCTCAATGTCTGTCAATGTGCTTGATACATTGCCGGTCTTCTTTGTGAAGAGTTCAAGGTGATTGCCGTTCGTCTTGTATACGATACCCACATAGGCAAATACGTCCTTTGAATATGATGTCCTGCCATTGTATGCGATCTCATACTTGCCATGATTCTTGTTCCAATCAGTGACCATATTAACATTGTCAAGCTGGCTGCCGCAGAAATCATTGTTTGAAAGGATCGTTTCAAGGTTATAATAGTATGTTGATGCCGGTTCGTAGAGAACATACAGCCTATCGCTGTCAACATAACCGTCTGAGTTAACTATGTAAGCAATTACAGCACCCTCAGGAAGCAGAGCTGTGGAATCGTCTATACGAACCTCAACCTCCTCACCTGCGCGAAGAACCGTGTATGACCATGTTGTTGTACCATTTGTGTCTGCCTGACCGTTTACCTTCTTAACAACTGCAAGCCGGCTCTCGGGTCTTATGGACGATGTGCCCTCAAATACGATACCAAAATTGTAAACACTGTCATTGTTCTTATCAAAGAAATACGCATCGTATATTGCCTCATCCTCAAAATCAGCAGCCGAAAGCGTTGGGACTTTGTCAGAACCGTTATGCATATATTCGTCCATATCGATGATCCTTGTGTTTTCGTCAATGGTAAATGCGCCTATTTCCGATGTCGATGCATTATATTCAAGATCCGTACCGCCGTTGCCGTAAAGTGCATTATCGAACCTGATTCTGCCGTCTGCGAGCTTATATGTGCAGACTGTGTCGCCTGCAAGAATGTTGGCCTTTACCGTCGGGGTGTATTTGTTGAACGATGTGTAAGATGCCGAACCGTAAGGATTGCCGCTTACAGCATAGTTATAGAGCCTATTAGCTTCGGTCATATCCTTACACTCATAGCTTACAATCTCACCGTTTGCGGTAACAAGTCTTACCGTGGGATAGTCATCGCCGCTGCTTTTGTACATAGCAACGATCACACCGTAATTTGTTTCTTCGGGCGATATTGATAAGATCTTAATGCGACCGTTTTTCATCACCAGGATCGTTGCTTCACAATATTTGCCAATCATATCCGCCGCATCGGTATTTCCGACGTTCATTGTATGCTTACCGTTAAGCTCATCATCATCTGTTATTTCAAAACCTATCTCGTCTTCTTTATAATTTGAGCTTGTTTGCGCGTTGTCGGTAACCTGTCCGTAAACGTCATAGATACCTTCTACGGCTCCATGAAATACGATAGCGAATCTGTAAACACCGTCGGTGTTCTTGTCGAACAAGTATGCTGTGTATGCAGCCTCATCCTCAAAATCTGCAGCCGAAAGCGTTGAGACCTTGTCAGAACCGTTATGCAT
The DNA here is from genome assembly GCA_017404065.1 of Clostridia bacterium. Taxonomy (GTDB): domain Bacteria; phylum Bacillota; class Clostridia; order UBA1381; family UBA1381; genus Ornithomonoglobus. Next base: position 62,298 of record JAFRDB010000128.1, on the reverse strand, counting down.
ATACTCGTCCATATCGATGATCCTTGTGTTTTCATCAATGGCGAAGGCGCCTATTTCCGATGTCGATGCCTTATATTCAAGATCTGTGCCGCCGTTGTCGTAAAGTGAATTATCGAACCTGATCCTGCCGTTTGTGAGCTTATATGTGCAGACCGTGTTACCTGCAAGAATGTTGTCCATTACAGTAGGAACGTTCTTGTTGAACGATGTGTAAGATGCCGAACCGTAAGGATTGCCGTTTACTGCATAGTTATAGAACATCGTAGCCTCGGTCATATCCTTACACTCATAGCTTACGATCTCACCGTCAGCGGTAACAAGTCTTACCGTGGGATAGTCATCGCCGCTGGTCTGATACATTGATACAATCACGCCGTAATTTGTTTCTTCGGGCGATATTGATAAGATCTTAATGCGACCGTTTTTCATCACCATGATCGTTGCTTCACAATACTTGCCAATTATATCCGCCGCATCGGTTTTTCCAACATTCATTGTATGCTTACCGTTAAGCTCATCATCATCTGTTATTTCAAAACCTATCTCGTCTTCTTTATAGTCTGAGCTTGTTTGCGCGTTGTCGGTAACCTGTCCGTAAACATCATAGATACCTTCTACGGCTCCATGAAATACGATAGCGAATCTGTAAACACCGTCACTGTTCTTGTCAAACAAGTATGCTGTATATGCAGCCTTATCATCAAAATCGGCAGCAGAAAGCGTTAAGACTTTGTCAGAACCGTTATGCATATATTCGTCCATATCAATGATCCTTGTGTTTTCATCAATTGAATATGATCCTATTTTAGAAGAAGATGCTTTATATTCAAGGTCTGCGCCGCCGTAGCCGGTATTAAATGCCTGATCAAACCTGATCTTGCCATCTGTGAGCTTATATGTGCAGACTGTGTTACCTGCAAGTATGTTGTCCTTTACAGCCGGGGTGTTCTTGTTGAACGATGTGTAAGATGCCGAACCGTAAGGATTGCCGTTTACTGCATAGTTATAGAACCTGTGAGCCTCCAAAGAATCCGTACACTCATAGCTTACGATCTCACCGTCAGCGGTAACAAGTCTTACTGTCGGATAATCATCGCCGCTGTTTGTGTACATAGCAACGATCACGCCGTAGTCCTTCGGCAATTCAAGCTCGTCGAAATGTGCAACATAACCGAAAGCATCAAGGAAGAGCTTATAATATGTGCCAAGCTCACAATCGTATGTGCTTGTCATTGACCATGTCTTTGTGCTGTATACGCCGTCATTGTATATGAGGTTATAGTCGTTACCGTTAACCTTAACAGTTTGATCGTAAAAATCCTTACCTATTATGCTGCCCTCAACAACATTCCGTGAAACCAATACCTCATAGAAGTCACAATCTGTAAGAGCGTCACTTGCTACGCCTTGTTCAACCATGTTGTACTTGATCGAAAGAACGTCATACTCAGCAAGGTCTGTGTAAGCTATCTCAGCGCCGTCCTTTGTGAACTTAACCTCGATATCCTTATCCTCAGGATCCCACTCCATTCTCATGGCGTTGATCTGTGAGTTCTTGAAATAGATTCTTGCCGTTGATGATGTTGCGGTTACATAGTCAACTACAGCGTCAACATAGAATGTAACCATGATCTTGTCATACTTACCGTCTTTTGATGTTGAACCGACAGCTGTCTGGTCAATGAGCTGAACCGCACCTGTTGGGTTAGCAAGAATGTAGTCAGCGATCTTTTCATTCAGAGAAGCTGATGTCATATCTTCAACGCCGTTTACATAGAGCTTAACATCGTCAGCAAGATCATATTTTATTGTTGACGATGATATATCGCTCTCGTATACCGGTAGCTTTCTGTTGCCGCTGTAGTCTATGCCGATGATCGCGTCATCATCGGCAACATCCTTTGCCGCAAACGTGACTGTCTGTGACGGATCGCAGCTCTCTATGGAAACTATCGCGAATGTACCGTCAACAGCCTTTGCAATAAATGCTTCGGAGTAGATAAACAGCATATCCTTTGCGTTTGTGCTTCCTGTCTGAGCAGTTATAGTTTCTATATTATCGAGACTTTTGTTTATCTCCCTGCCGTCAAAATCATCCGACTGTTCTATTTGGAACATGACCTCACCCGGTCGCAGGTTACTGCCTGTTGACGTGGCGACCACTCTGCCGAACGCTTTGTAAACTGTCCCCGAAATATCAGAAAGCTCGGATGCTTCCTCGATCGGTTTGCAATTACCGTCCGCCGTCCAGATGAACGCCTTTACCTTAAGCGCGTCCTTGTCACCGGAATACGTGGTCTTCCAATCCTTTAAGTTGACCTCCGGATAATCCGCGCTTACAGTATAGCGCTTAGCTTTACAGAGGATATCAGCCTCATAAACGGCAATAAAAACGTTTATGTCCTCATCGGTAGTGTTCTTTATTGTCTGACCGTTGAGCGATACAGTAAGCTCCTCACCGTCAAGATTGTAGCTGAATTTTGATGTCTGCGGTCGTGACTCCGCAATACTAAGTTCATCCTGTATCTCCGTTTGTACGGGAATAACATCCGCATCATAAACCGCAAATGCTGTTCCGCAGGATGCCAGCGTTATAATAGCCGCTAAAGCGGCCGAAATTCTTTTTCTAAGCATATTTTACCCCTCATATGTATTTTATTGTTAAAACAGTATTTACAATGTGATTTTCTCTGAATACGCCTGAGACGACATACCGTTCATGCTGCCCCACCAGAACACCTTAACCATTGCGGCGTTTTGAATATCAGAGAATGAGAACGCTATTTCCGATGAGGCGGTGTATTGTTTTACGGCAATGAGCGTACCGTCTGCGTCATATACCGCCGCTATTGCGACTCCCGTAATGCTTTCATCCGACTTCAGGGTTGCATTAAAGGAAAGAATCCCGTCATTTTGAACGTTGCTGATTGAAATGCTCTTTCCGGATGCTTCTGTGTCGGATATAGTCACATAGCCGGCAACGTATGAAAGATTAAGCGGAGCGAAGTTCTCATCATAGTTTACATCAGTGCCGTCCGAATAATTACCGTCACGTCCCTTATAATAGCTGACCGTTATCGGGTAGATTCCCGAAGTTGCATCTCCCGCTATCTCGAATTCAAGCGTTGCAAGAGTGCCGTTATATGTATTATTGCTTGTGCTGTCCCAGCCCATGTTGTACGGGTTTGCCGTGATGCTCTGCGCCGCCGTATAAGTCGCGCCGGTCTGTGCTGACTCGGCTTTTTTTAATGTCATAACGCTGCTGTCATAACCGACCTCTATTCCGAGGTTGGCAAAGCCGGTGTTGCTTGTGAGCGTTATCGGAACAGCTACAGTGTCCCCGACAAAGCCGGAGACCGCACCCGCCTTTATAATCGCTCCCGAAGGCTTGGCGGTAGGCTCAGTGGTAGGCTCAGCGGTCGGTGAAGCGGTTGGCATAATTGTTGGCTCAGTGGTCGGTGAAGCGGTTGGTGAAGCAGTCGGGCTGCCGCTGACGGTGATAGAGCCGTTCTTATACGAGAGACCAAGCGGGGAGAAATTCTCGTCATAGTTGACATCCGAGCCGTCCTCGTAGCTGCCGTCACGTCCCTTATAATAGCTTATCTGTATGGGATAATTGCCCGAAGCGGTATCCGACACATCAAATTCAAGCGTTGCAAGAGTGCCGTTAAAGCTGTTATCGCTTGTGCTGTCCCAGCCCATGTTATACGGATTTGCCGTTATGCTCTGCGCCGCCGTATAGGTTGCGCCCGTGTCGCCGGCTGTGACGTTTTTAAGTGTTAATACCGAGCTGTCATATTCTACCTCTATGCCGAGATTTGCAAAGCCCGTATTGCCCGCAAGCGTTATCGGTATCGAAACCGACCCGCCGGCGGCGCAGGATTCATTTCCTGCGCTGACGGTCATCCCTGCGGCATTCACACTAAAACCGCAAACAGAAAGCAGTATGGCGCATATCACGCCGATCGAGATCGTCCTTTTCATACGACCTCCTTAGTTGATGGTTACCGACCAACCGGCGAGATAGCGTAGAAGTATGGTTCCGTCCTGGTTGTTTACCTTGTCGTCACCGGTTATATCAAGAGCCGTTTCATCAACACTGACATTCCATCCGGCGAGATGACGAAGCAGGAACGTTCCGTCCTGATTGTTCACCTTCCCGTCGCCGTTAATATCGCCGGGTATGTGTCTTGAAACGGTTATAGCTCCGTTTGTGTAATTCAGGTTAAGTGGCTTGAAATCCTCGTCATAGTTTACGTCCTCGCCGTCCGAGTAATTTCCGTTTTTGCCCCTGTAATAGCTTACGCTGATAGGATATGTGCCGTCAGGAGCGTCATCGTTCACCTCGAAGGTAAGCGTTGCAAGAGTACCGTTGTATGTATTGTTGCTCGTGCTGTCCCATCCCATATTGTACGGATTTACCGTTATACTCTGCGCTCCCGTATATGTCGCGCCTACGCTTGTATTATTTGATACCGATATAAGCGTAAGGGCGGAAGCATCAAAGCCTATCTGTAAGCCGAGATTTGCAAAGCCCTTGTTCTCCGAAAGCTCGACCGTAACGGAAACTGTTTTGCCCGGAGCTACCTTGGCGGATGACACCTTGATCTTAGCCCCGTCCGTTGCGGGAGGTACCGTAGGCGTCGCTGTCGGAGCCGTTGTCGGTGCTGACGTCGGAGCTTCTGTAGGCACTGCTGTCGGCGTTGCCGTTGGAGCTGTTGTAGGCGTCGCTGTCGGCGTTGCCGTAGGTGCCGTTGTGGGCTCTGCTGTCGGTGTGGGTTGTACAACTTCCGGCACATCCTCAGGCGATGCGCCGTATATAACTTCGGCATACTTCAGATAATTATTGTTGCTGCCTATGTTTATTGCGTTCCACTGTTCTTCCGTTCCGCCGTAATATATCTTTTCAAGGCTTTCCGCATTATAAAACGCGTTGGAACCTATGCTTGTCACCTTAACAGGAATATACAGACCGCTTAATTTTGCATCATTATAAAACGCGCTGTATCCTATGCTTGCTGTATTCTCACCGATTATGACTCTTTCCAGCTCCGAGCATTCGCTAAAGGCGTATGCAGGTATGGATGTTACATAGTCGGGAACAGTGATGCTTCCGAGCTTGGAACAGCCGTTAAAGGCATATTCTCCTATTGATGTTACCGATTCGGGGATATTTACAGACTTAAGCTTCGAACAGCCGTTGAATGCATATCCGCCTATCGATGTTACAGATTCCGGTATGTTTGCGGTTTCAAGTTTTGAGCACCCGGAAAATGCGTAATCGCCTATGACGCTTACATTTGAAGGTATATCTATGCTGACGAGATTGACACAGCCGAAAAAGATATATTCCGGAACTGTTATTATTTTATTCGGTAGCTTAACGCTTTCAAGCGAAGTACAGCCGGAGAATAAATAATTACCTATCGAAGTTACGGAATCGGGTATCTCTGCTTCTCTTAGAGAAGAACAGGTGTCAAATACATTATTTCCAATAGTCTTGAGTGTATCGGGAAGGTTCACACTCTGCAACAGGGAACAGACGCAAAATGCTCCTGCTTCTATTGATGTCAGTCCGTTTCCCAGCTCCACATTCAACAGTCCCGAGCCCCTAAAAGCTTCAGCTCCTATTGATTGTACGCTGTCCGATAGGATCAATGTTCTTAAGTTGGGGTAATAATATCTAGGCTGATTACCACTACTAATATACTTGTAGTAAGAAAACGCATGGTTACCTACTTTTGTGACTCCATCGGTGACAATGACCTTTGTTATTTGGTCTCTGTAATCTAACCAAGGGGAATATTCATCCGCCATATCCCATTTGCCGCTTATCGTCAGCTTTCCGTAATCATCGAGCGACCACTTGACATTTGACCCTTCGCTGCCGCAGGTGCCGCTTGCGATAATTTCAGCGTCTGTGGGCTCCTCCGGTATTACATCCTCCCAGTAATAATCCGAATTATATTCTATATCCTCACAGAATGAAAAATACATGTTGTTCGCGCCCACACTTATATTATTCCATTGCTCTGCGCTTCCGGCAAAATATATCTTTTCGAGACTGCTGTTATTGTAAAACGCTCTATCACCTACCGATGTCAAATATTCCGGCAGATACAGCGTTTTTACATTTACATCTCCGTCAAATGCGTACGGCTCTATGGTTCTCACGTCATTTCCGAGTGTGATGCTTTCGGCGGACACGCAGTTTTCAAAGGCGTGGTCGCCTATAGCCTTAACATGGTTCGGAATCGTGATGTTTGTAAGTGCAGAGCAGCCGGAAAAGGCATAGCTTCCTATAGCTCTGACGTATACCGGTATATTTGCGGTTTCAAGTTTTGTGCACCCGGAAAATGCGTAATTGCCTATAACGCTTACATTTGCAGGTATACCGATACTGATGAGGTTGACGCAGTTTTGGAATGAGCTTTCCGGAACTGTTATTATTTTATTCGGTAGCTTAACGCTTTCAAGCGCGATACAGCTTCGGAATAAATAATTACCTAACGAAGTTACGGAATCGGGTATGTCTACTTCTTTTAGAGAGGAACAGTCTTCAAATACATAATTTCTAATAGTCTTGAGAGTATCGGGAAGGTTCACACTCTGCAACAGGGAACAGACGCAAAATGCTCCGTCTTCTATTGTGACCAGTCCGTTTCCCAGCTCCACATTCAACAGTCCGGAGCCCCTAAAAGCTTCAGCTCCTATTGATTGTACACTGTCCGATAGGATCAATGTTCTTAAGTTGGGGTAATAATATCTAGGCTGATTACCACTACTAATATACTTGTAATAAGAAAACGCATGGCTACCTACTCTTGTGACTCCATCGGTGACAATGACCTTTGTTATTTGGTCTCTGTAATCTAACCAAGGATAATACTCATTCGCCATATCACCGGTACCGCTTACCGTCAGCGTGCCCTCGCTGTCAAGGAGCCATGTGACGTTATCCTTGTTTTCTTCCACGCCGCAGGTGCCGCTTGCGACCTCCGTCACCTCGCCGGCAATCGCCAACGCTTCCTCAGCCTCGGCATCGGACTCTGTTTCCTCTGTTGCGTCCGTCACCTCGGATGCAACCGTTACCTCCGCTGCTTCCGTTTCATCGTTCTCTGCAAAAACAGGGAAATTTACCGCAGAGCCTGGCATCGCAAGGCTCAGCAGTATTGCTAAAATCTTTTTGTTCATTTTTTTACCTTCCTTTCTGTTATTAATAAAAAACGGTGATCTTTGTATAACATGGTCCGCTTTATGTTAACAAAAAAATTACACCTATTTTTTATTTTCGTTTACCTCATCAATATATTTGATTTGTGCAATAACTATATCACATTTGCGATTTATTGTCAACCCTTTTGTAGAATATCATAATTCTCGTTTGTATAGTAAAATACTATTATACGAGGAGGTGACAAAGATGGATGCTTTACAAAGAATAAGAGAGCTTTTGGAGCAGTATGATTGGAGCGTCTACAAGCTATCCGTTAAATCCGGGCTGCCACAGTCCACGCTTGCAAATATGTTTGCAAGAAATAATTTGCCTACGATACCTACGCTTGAAATGATCTGCCGCGGCTTTGGGATAAGTATGGCCGAATTTTTTGATTATACCGAGGATGACTGCCTATCATCGGAACAAAAAACATTTTTGACTAAATATAACAAATTAAACCAAGAACAGAAAAAGCTTATAACAGATGTAATAGACAATATGAAATAAACGCATTTACATGAAATGTCATTGTGTTTAAGGCATTTTCCCCGAAGGAAACAGCAAAGCCGTTGGCTTTTATGTTAATCAAATATTGACAAGGCGCATAGAATGATATATAATATCAGTAAACAGGAGGTAGTTATCATGGCAAAAAGATTACCCTTCATCGGTTCGGGCGTTGCGCTCGTTACTCCGTTTGACGGCGATAAGATAAATTTTGAAAGTCTCGGTCAGCTTATAGAAATGCATATTGCTGAGAATACAGACGCTATCATTATATGCGGAACCACCGGCGAGGCGCCGGCACTCGGCGACCGTGACCATCTCGATATATTAAAATACACCGTAGAGAAGGCGGCAGGCAGAATCCCCATAATCGCGGGTACAGGCAGCAACGATACCTCTCATGCTATATGGTTTTCCAAGGAGGCGGAGGAGTATGGCGCGGACGGGGTGCTGTGCGTTACGCCATACTACAATAAGACCACTCAAAAGGGGCTTTATGAGCATTACAATGCGATTGCGCGATCAATATCAATACCGGTAATACTCTATAATATACCGTCAAGAACCGGTGTGAATATAGCGGTGGAAACACTTAAAAGACTTGCGGAGACAGAAAATATTGTCGCGGTAAAGGAAGCAAGCGGCAACATCAGCTATGCTGCGCGCGTCGCGGCGGAGGTGCCGGAGCTTTACATGTATTCAGGCAATGACAATATGATAGTTCCGCTTATGAGCATAGGAGCAAAGGGTGTTATAAGCGTTGTTGCAAACATACTGCCAAAGGAGACGCATGAGCTGTGCGAGAGCTGTCTTAACGGTGATTATATAAAGGGCAGGGATATGCAGCTTAAAATGCTGGAGCTTATAAATGCGCTCTTTATTGAGGTGAACCCGATCCCTGTCAAGGAGGCGATGAACCTCATGGGCATGAGTGCGGGCGATGTAAGGCTGCCGCTTGTCGGCATGACGCCGCAAAACCTTGAAAGATTAAAGGCTGCTATGCGCAGCTATGGAATAGATGTATGAATTATAACGAAGCCATAGAATTTATCCATGCAATACCGAGATTTGTTCGGCCTTTGGGTAATGAAAAGCTTGCGAAGCTGCTCGAAAGGCTCGGCGATCCGCAGAAGGAGCTGAAATTCGTCCATGTTGCAGGGACTAACGGCAAGGGTTCGGTGTGCGCCATGCTTGCCGAAACGCTCCGGCGTGCCGGATATAAAACGGGACTGTTCACATCCCCGTTTATAGAGGTGTTCAATGAGCGGATACAGATAAACAACGAGCTTATCCCCGATAAAGCGTTGGCTGAATATGTGACAGAAGCGGCGGAGCTGATGGGGAAGGATATCGTATCGGAGTTTGCGTTCATAACCGCGGTTGCGATGAAATATTTTGCCGATGAGCACTGCGACATAGTGGTGCTTGAAACGGGTATGGGCGGACGGCTTGACGCGACTAACGTAATTGACGCGCCGGAGGTGGCTGTTCTTACTCGTATAGGTATGGATCATACACAGTATCTGGGCAACACAATAGAGGAGATAGCCGCGGAAAAGTGCGGGATAATAAAGCGCGGGTGTGAGATCGTCAGCGTTCCGAATGAGCGCGTGAGATCGGTTATCGTAACTGAATTTGAAAGAAACGGCGGCGGCAGATTGACCTTCTGTGATAAGCCGGTGCCGATGAAGGGAAAGTTCGGATACAAAACATGGACCTACCATATAGCGTTAGGCGGCACATACCAGGCGGAAAACGGCGCAGCTGTTATTGAAACGGTGAACGCGCTCCGGCGCAGGGGATGGGAAATATCCGGAACAGCGCTTGACGAGGGCTTCAGGAATGTGAAGCATCCGGCGCGGTACGAGCGTGTTGCGGACAATATCATAATAGACGGCGCGCATAACCTTGACGCTATGCGCGAATTAAAAACATCCCTTGCCACAGAGGAAAGGGATATTGTTCTTGTGCTTGCCATGATGCGCGACAAGAGCTATGATATATGTATACACACCATAGCCTCGGCAGCAAGCTGTATTATTGCAACAGAGCTTAAGATGGATCGCGCCCTTACGGCGGCGGAAATAAAACGCGTTGCGGATAATACTGAAACGGAGTGTGTTGCCGAGCCTGATATCAAAAAAGCGATAAAGACCGCTGTCGGTGTGGCTGGCAAACACGGACTTGTCTGCGTATGCGGTTCACTGTATCTTGCGGGTGAGGCAAGACGAATAATTAACGAGGCAGCACAAATGTGCGGTCGTTGATCATCTTAGTTGCCATTTCAAACACTCCACTTTATAGCATAAAATGCAGTTGATACTATTTGCTGTAGTGATATCTGCATGAAAGTATACTTATGGTGTCGTTTGTGACCCTATAGACCAGTCTGTCTTTTTCGTTGATGCGTCTGCTCCAAAATCCGGAAAGATCGCCGGTGAGAGGCTCGGGCTTGCCCTTGCCGGTATTTCCGTTTCGTTCTATATCCTTTAAAAGGTCATTTATTTTCTTAAGTGTTTTTTTATCCTCGCCCTGCCAATATAAATAATCAGCCCATCCGTTGTCGGTAAAGATCTTATTCATCAGTGTCCTCCAAAAGCTCATGCTTCGAATATTTTCCGGATTCAAGCTGTGCTTTGGATTCAATCAGCCATTCAAAATTTGCGCTGTCTGCATGCAGATACGCATTTTCCATCAGATTGTTATATACCTCTTCTGAAATGATCACTACATTCCTGTTCTTTTTTCTTGTGACGACAAGAGTTTCATAATCATCATAAACCTTGTCAAAACAAGCCTTCATATTTTCGCGTAGTCCGCTATAGTTTACTGCAATCATGTCCATTCCCTCCAATTCAGTACAGTTTCTTGTACTTATATTATATGCTATATGAAGATAGTTGTCAAGTAATATTTTAAATTTTATCAAGCAAGCTTATAACCTACGCTCCAAACTGTGTGGATAAAGGTATCGCCGCTTATCGACAGCTTTTCGCGTATGCGTTGGATGTGTACCGCTACGGTCGAAACATCACCGAGCGCGTCAAGCCCCCATACGTGGTCAAAAAGCTGCTCTTTTGAAAAGGTGCGGTTCGGATATGATGCCAAAAACAGCAAAAGGTCAAACTCCTTTGCCGTCAGCATTATCTCCGAGCCGTTTATTTTTGCTGTTCTTGACTCCGGACTTATGGAAAGCGAACGTATATTTATTGTTTTCTCCGGTGGCGAGGTCAGCGCGTCGAATCGCGAAAGCCTTGCCTTTACACGTGCCACAAGCTCCGCAGGAGAGAACGGCTTTGTCATGTAGTCGTCCGCGCCAAGCCCAAGCCCGCGTATCATGTCTATATCATCGCCTTTTGCCGATAAAATAATAACGGGTGTCTGCTTTTTCTCGCGTATACGGCGCACTATCTCGAACCCGTCCATGCCGGGAAGCATAATATCAACAATAAAAAGTGAGTGATCACCGTTCAGTGCGCGGTCAAGACCGGTCGTGCCCCATGTGTCGATCTCGACCTCAAAGCCGTTTGCTTCAAGATAGTCACGCTCCAGCGCCGCGATCTCGCGGTCATCCTCGATTATAAGTATCTTTTTCATTCGTTTTGCTCCTTTGCCAGCGGCAGCGCGACTGTAGCGGTCGTTCCCTTGTTTATACCGTCACTTCTCAGCCACAGCCTTCCGCCGTGCTTTTCCGTAAGCTGCTTTGCAATACCAAGCCCGAGACCGTTGCCCTTGACCTCAGAGCTACGCGATTTGTCTGCTCGATAGAAGCTGTCAAAAACATGTGCAAGCTCGTTTTGTGCTATTCCGTGTCCGTTATCGGCTATAACAACGTAGGCATAGCTGTCCTCGGCAAACACCTTTATGTCTATATGGCAATTGCTGTCCTGGCGGTATTTTATTGAATTGTCTATAAGATTAACATACACGCGCCGCATTTTGTCTCCATCGATATCGACTGTAAGCGGATCAGTCGAAATATCTGTCGTAAGTGTTATGCTGTTCTGTTCCATATCAAGCCTGAACCCGTCCAGTATGCCATGTATAAGCTCGCGCAGATCACCGCGCGTTTTATTAAGCGTTATACCGGAGATCTCAAGCATCGAATAAAGAGAAAGATTTGATACGAGGTCGTCTATCATATCCGCCTTGAGCTTTATGGTGTTCAGGTAGCGTTCGCGCATCTCGGGGGTATCGGCTATGCCGTCGCGTATGCCGTCAATATAGCCCTTTATAGAGGTTATCGGTGTTCTCAGGTCATGCGCGACGTTAGCTACAAGCATATTACGCTCACGTCTCAGCTGCTCCTCGCGCTCGCGCGAGAGCAAAAGAGCGCGGCGCATCTCGTCAACGCCTTCTGCGAGATTATCCAGCTCCTCATAGTCGCTGCCCATCACCTCAAAGCTAAGCTTGCCGCCGCGGATCTTATCGACATCACCGCGCAGCTCGCTTATAGGCAGCTCCAGGCTCCTTGAAAGGGAATAGGTCAGCGCGGTACACACGGCGGCGGACACGATGATGCATACCAGTATGTACATGACAAGATAGAGTATCGCCTCCGGGTTGTTGTTGAAAAACGTGCTGACTGCCCGTGAGAGTATTATTGGGTTAATGAGCTCCACGCGGGTAATATAAAGCTGTTCAACAGGGAATTTCAAGATGAAGATAACCAAAAACAATACGGAGATGACCCCTATAAGCCCTATCGAGGCAATAAGCAGTATCAGATTGTATCGCTGAAATTTTTGGCGTATCCTCATGTGTTATCGCTCCTAAATGTTTTTCTTATCGAATATTATATACGAAACCGAATATAAAATCAAGATGCTTCCAAATAAAATACCCAGACGGCACATCAACGCGCCAAAGGGCAGCGTGTGTCCGAGCAGCATTTGGTGCAGCTTTGCCGCGGCTGTGAACAGGAGCGTGTTCGCGGCGGAGGTGTAAAGCCCCAGATATTTCATTGCTGCGTATACGGCGATCGAGCATATAGCCGCCCCCGCGGGTGCGCCTATCAAAAGATTCACCGTTATCCCCAAAAAAACGATACCGACAAGCGGAACTATATCTATCAGATATGCCGCAAAAGCTGCGCCCATACCCGAAAATCCGTTACCGGCAACAATCTGTATTATAAGATTGACAACAAACATTACGATCAGCGATGCCGCGCCCGCGGTAAGCGCTGCCGCCGCCTTTGCCGTCAGCAGCTTGAACCGCGACACGGGCTGCAGCAAAGAGACCTTCATGGTGTCATTCGACAGCTCTGTAGCGAACAGATCACAAACGGCAAACAGGATCACAGTCGGCGCCAATATCTCAACGGCAAACGGCAGCATTTCAAGAGACAGTCTTGATGTAAGCTTAATGGTGTCCTCGGATAAACGCGCCAAGAGCGCCGTTCCGCCGTACCGAACAATGCTTACCAAGATGCCGAGAATGACAAGTACAATATATTTTTTTCTGTGCAGAAGCTTAAAGCATTCCTTTTTATATGCGAACGTGAACCGGCTCATATACTGCCCCTCCTCTCGCGCACCTTGTTTAAAAAGAACTCCTCCATTGACGGGTAGAGCGATAATATCTTTTCGATGCTCTCATTAGCTATTATCTCACCCTCGTAAATAACGGCGGCGCGTGTACAGAGCTTTTCTATCTCGGACGCTATATGACCTGAGATGATAAAGGTCGTGCCGTTCTCGCGGTTAAGCTTGTGTATGTATTCTCTAAGCTCCACGACAGACTCGATATCAAGCCCGTTTGTAGGCTCATCAAGCACAATAATATCGGGCGTGCCGAGGACAGCAGCGGCTATGCCTAACCGTTGCTTCATGCCGAGTGAAAAATGTCCGGCTCTCTCATTCTTATATTGGGAGAGCCCCACAATATCCAGCACACGGTCAATATCCTCCGTATCCTCCTGCCGCCGTGCGGCAAGACACAGATTTTGATATGCCGTGAGCCGCTTGTATACGGACGGAGCTTCAATGAGCGCGCCTGTACGCGCAAGGACATTCTCAAGATCGTCGCGCAGATCGTTCCCGTCAACGATTATATCTCCGCTGTAGTCGGGCACGAGCGAAAGCAACGCCTTCATAAGCGTTGTTTTGCCCGATCCGTTCGGCCCGAGCAGACCGAGGATTTCTCCGTCCCGGATATCAAGCGAGATGCCGCGGATACCGCGTTTGTTCTTGTATAGCTTGGTGAGTGATTTGATCTCTATCATTGTATATTTCTCCTTTGAGAGTAAATTTCAGTTTAGTGGACTCCCTCCGTCAGCCCTTACGGGCTGCCACCCTTTAGCTACGGCGTTTGTTGCTGTGCAACACGCCTACGACACGCAAGCGTGTCGCTCACCTCAAGAGGGAGGCAAGAATTGTGGTAGCCCGAAACACTTGGCTCCCTCTATGAGGGAGCTGTCGCGCCGACAGGCGTGACTGAGGGAGTTAAACTGAAATTTACGGTTTTTGATATTCCTTTATCTCTGCGCCCTGATCCTCGAGTGTCGTAATATGCGTCGTGCCGATGCTGTCAAGGCTTGCGGAAATATCGAATCTTATCTCGTGTCCCTCGCCCTTAAATATCACAACAGCCGTTCCGTCACGGAATGAGCCGTCCTTACCAAGTGTGTAGTCAAGAGCTACACTGTCTACTACCGGATCGTTACCCATCCGCGCGGTATAGTAATTCATGTTATCCTCGTCTTCGGAAATATCGTATTCGTTGCCGTTTTCGTCTGTGACGGACGCATAATTGACGGTGTCGTTTGAAATGGCAAAAATAACACCCAAGCCTGCGTTTATTATCTCCGGTATCTGAACACTGTCAAGCGATACGCGGTATGAGGTATAGTCATCCTCGTCCGCTGTGCAGGTGAAGTTGTTGCGCAGGTCGCCCACGACCGTATCTGCGGCGAGCTCCAAAAAAGTCAAGACCTTATCAACGGTGGGCGCGTCATCCTCGCTGATGCCCCATGGATTTTCGTAATACCATGTATAATCATTTTGTTTGATATATACATCATTCTGTTCCAAACGATACATCGTGTCGTTGTAGTGATAGTATTCGTCACAAGAGCTTACACCGTTGTAATCGTAGGTGTTTTTTGAGTGGAGCATTTTATTATCAAGATCACCCTCCCAAATCGTTTGACCGTTCACTATCTCTTTCCCGTCGAAGCTTATTTTTGTATCCATGTTAAATGTGCAGTTTGTAAGCTCGCGCGTTGCAAGCATAGATTTTTTCAGCGCGTCATATCCGTTCGCAGTCTTATATCCCGCCGCTGCGCCTGCTGCGAGCATGCATGTCCCCAAAGCGAAGCATATTACGGGAATAAGCTTTTTGTTCTTCATAAATATCTGTCCTTTCATATATATTGTAACGTTACATTACCATAATATCCTTATCTGATAAACATTATATAAGAAAGTTTTAAACTTTTTATAAACAAAAATAAATATTTTAAAAAAAGTTCTTGACAATCACCCCCGTATATGTTAGAATTACATGGACAAGGAAAAAGGTTCTTTTTTTTTGCTATGCAATTTTATCTGAAGAACCCTATTAAATAAAACGGAGGTTAGAGCAATGAGAGTTAAGATAACATTGGCTTGTCAGGAGTGTAAGCAGAGAAACTACAATACAATGAAGAACAAAAAGAACGATCCGGACAGACTTGAAATGAACAAGTATTGCCGTTTCTGCAGAAAGCACACTACACATAAGGAAACAAAGTAATCATATAAGAAGGAGTTAGAGTAGTATGGCTGACGCAGTAGTTAATAGTAAAAAGAAGCCCTTCTTCGCAAGGCTTAAGAAGTATTTAAAGGAAACAAAGTCAGAGCTGAAAAAGGTAACATGGCCGAGCAAGGATCAGCTTAAGCAGAATACAGCCGTTATAATTGCATTTATCATTATGATCGGTTTGTTCCTTTTCGTATTTGATCTGGGATTTGCAAAGCTTACAAGCTTCTTACCGTCACTTTGATCGGATCATACGTTTCCAAAAAGCGTAGAAAGGAGCGATCATAATGGCAGAGGAAGCAAAATGGTATGTTGCCCATACTTATTCCGGCTATGAGAACAAGGTCAAGGAAAGTATAGAAAAGACCGTTGAAAATCGCGGACTTCAGAATCTTATCATGGAGGCGAAGGTGCCCATTGAAGAGGTGATCGAAAAGCGCGGTAATGAAGAAAGGGTCGTTCAGAAAAAGCTTTTTCCGGGCTATGTTGTCATTAAGATGATAATGACGGATGAGAGCTGGTACGTTGTGCGTAATACGCGCGGCGTTACCGGATTTGTCGGCCCCGGTTCCAAGCCCGTACCGCTGTCGGACGCAGAGGTAAAGATGATGGGTGTGGATGAGGCAAGAAGGGCAGAGATACCGTACAAGGTCGGAGACCTTGTAGAGATAATGTCAGGCCCCATGGAGGGCTTTTCGGGCAACATCGACAGGCTTGACGAGGAAACAGGCACACTTTGGGTCAATGTTTCCATGTTTGGCAGAGAGACATCTGTGGAGATAAACTACACACAGGTGCAGAATGCCGACTAATCAGTCAGTAATTGCGGATAACACCGCAATTCAGATATAAGAGAATCAGCTATAATAAAGAAATATCTTCCTTATTATCTGTTCTCTGTTATCACAGACCGCTAAGCGGTCGGATAGTTTTCCCTCCGGAAACGGAGTGGGAGGGTGAAAACCCGTCAAAACCACATGCAGCGCATGACGCTGTGAAAATCAAGGAGGTGGCCGTAATGGCACAAAAGGTAGCAGGTTATATCAAATTACAAATTCCCGCCGGAAAAGCTACACCGGCACCGCCGGTTGGCCCCGCATTGGGTCAGCATGGTGTAAACATTATGCAGTTCACGAAGGAATTCAATGAAAAGACGAAGGGTGATGCCGGCCTTATAATCCCGGTTGTAATCACGGTTTATGCCGACCGTTCGTTCTCATTCATCACAAAGACTCCTCCGGCAGCGGTATTGATCAAGAAGGCATGTAAGATCGAGAGCGGTTCGGGTGTTCCTAACAAGACAAAGGTCGCAACGATCTCAAAGGCAGATGTTGAGCAGATAGCAAAGACAAAGATGCCTGATCTTAACGCAGCTTCACTTGAGGCAGCTATGAGCATGATCGCGGGTACATGCCGCAGCATGGGCGTAGTTGTAGGCGACTAAGCACGAAGGAGGATCAAGAAATGTTCAGAGGTAAAAAGTATAAGGAAAGCGCAAAGCTGATCGACAGATCAAAGTTTTATGAGACAGACGAGGCGATGAAGCTTGTCACGCAGACAGCTAAGGCGAAGTTTGACGAAACAGTTGAGGCTCACATCAAGCTGGGCGTTGACTCAAGACACGCAGACCAGCAGGTAAGAGGCGCGATCGTTCTTCCGAACGGTACGGGTAAGAGCGTAAGAGTGCTCGTATTCGCAAAGGGCGCCAATGCAGAGGCTGCAAAGGCTGCCGGCGCAGAGTATGTAGGCGAGATGGATCTTGTAGAGAAGATCCAGAATGAGAACTGGTTCGATTTTGATGTGGTTGTTGCAACACCGGACATGATGGGTGTTGTTGGTCGTTTGGGTCGTGTGCTCGGACCTAAGGGTCTTATGCCGTCACCGAAGGCAGGCACTGTTACACCGGATGTTACAAGAGCCGTTAACGAGATCAAGGCAGGTAAGGTTGAGTACAGACTTGACAAGACAAACATCATCCACTGCCCGATAGGTAAGGTATCATTTGGTCCTGAGAAGCTTGCTGAGAACTTTAACGCACTCATCGGCGCAGTTGTAAAGGCTAAGCCGTCGGCTGCAAAGGGACAGTACCTCAGAAGCGTGGTTGTAGCTTCAACGATGGGCCCCGGAATCAGGGTAAACCAGGCAAAGCTCGGTAACTAAGCCTGGCTGATATTACGCAGTACGCACGGTTTCGTATGCAAATGTACAAAAGTATAATTTGTCTGCATTACCGCGTGGGACGCAAAATTTGTCACAAGCATAAAAATAATACTTGACAACCCATTCAATATGTGTTATCATATTGAGGTTGAAATAAACAGACCGTAGACAGTCGGCAGGAGCGATCCGTAAGTCCCACCGAGGTATAAATTCAAAAAGAATTTTACGACCCCGTATGTCTGCATATACGGGGTCTTTTATACGGTCATAATCAATCACATCAGGAGGTGAAAAAATTATGCCAAACGCAAAGGTTTTAGCAGAGAAGCAGGCACTTGTTGCCGAGACAGTTGAGATGATCAAGTCGGCTCAGACCGGTGTTCTCGTTGACTACAGAGGTCTTAATGTAGCAGAGGATACAGATCTTCGTAACAAGCTTCGTGAAGCGAACGTTAAGTATTTTGTTATTAAGAACAAGATATTAAAGCGCGCTGTTGATGAGCTTGGCATGAATGGACTTGATGAGGTACTTCACGGTCCTACAGCTCTTGCGGTATCATCTGAGGATGCAGTCGCACCGGCAAAGGTAATAGCTGATTTTGCTAAAAGCAATGAGAAGCTTGAGTTGAAGGGCGGTTTCATGGATGGCGCTGTAATGAGTCTTGACGAAGTCAAGAAGCTTGCGGCTACACCGAACTTCGAGACGCTCATAGCTAAGATGATGGGCAGCTTGCAGTCACCGATCGGCGGCTTAGTAAGATTACTTGGTACTATAGCTGACGGCGGCGTAGAGATAGCCGATCTCGTAGCAAAGAAGGCAGCTGAGGCAGCTCCTGCAGAGGAAGCGGCTCCGGCAGAAGAAGCAGCACCGGCTGCAGAATAATTAAAATAAAAAAAGAAATCAACATTTAACAGGAGGAAAATAAAATGGCAGATTTAAATGCAATTCTTGATTCGATCAAGGAACTTAAGTTACTTGAAGTAGCAGAGCTCGTAAAGATGATGGAAGAGGAGTTCGGCGTAAGCGCAGCAGCTCCGGTAATGGTAGCAGGCGCAGCAGGTGACGGCGCAGCAGCAGCTGAGGAGAAGTCAGAGTTTGACGTAGTTCTCGCAGAGGTTGGTCCGTCAAAGATGAACGTTATAAAGATCGTTAAGAACCTTACAGGTCTTGGCCTTAAGGAAGCAAAGGCTGTTGTAGACGGCGCACCGGGCACGATCAAGGAAGCTGTTCCGGCAGAGGAAGCTCAGAAGATGAAGGCAGAGCTTGAGGAAGCCGGCGCTAAGATCGAATTGAAGTAATCATACTCATATTTATAAACCAACTTGTCGGCGTATGATATGGGCGGAGGAAGAAAAATGCTGTTGGATGTTTCATCTATACTAAAGATACAGGGCGCAAAGATAGAGCTTGATGATAATATCGGGCTCCATGGCGCTGAGTTTCTTGGTGAAAGCTACAGATTTTCCGAGCCGCTCAGAATAAAGGGCGATATATACAATAACGGTCAGTCGCTAACGCTCAATGCCCGCGTAACGGGCAAGGTGGAAACCGAGTGTGCGCGGTGTCTCTCTCCGGTAGTGGCGGATGTGGATATAGAGATCCACGAGCTGCTTTCAAGAGTGGAGGACGGCGCGTCAGAGGATGAGGATATTATCCTTTTTGACGGACATGAGGTCGAGCTTGATGAGATCGTGGCGGATAATTTTCTGATGAATACATCAGGTAAATATCTGTGCAGTGATGGTTGCATGGGGCTCTGTCCTGTGTGCGGCAGCAACCTTAACGAGGTCGACTGCGGCTGTGACAGGGAATATATCGATCCGCGCTGGCTTGGACTGAAGGATATAATGGATCGTCGTGATGACGAGAACTAAGTATGAGCCTGAGTTATTTTAATTGGAGGTGTAATTAATGGCAGTACCTAAGAATAAAGTTTCAAAAGCCAGAAGAGATAAGAGACGTGCCAACTGGAAGCTTGAAGCACCTAATCTTGTAGAGTGCCCCCAGTGCAAGGCTCTTAAGCTGCCTCACAGAGTTTGTCCGAACTGCGGACAGTACAAGGGTAAGGAAGTTATCAAGGTTGAGGATTAATTATATGTTCCGGTCTTGCGCAAACAGCTGCGCTTAGTGCGGCGCGTTGAGAATAATTATAATTATTTAGCGCGAAGTAGGTTGGAGTTTTGCTTTGACGTGGACTTATAACTAATAATTTCCGGCTTAATATTATAAAAGATAAAAAGCTCTCGCGCTTGCGGGAGCTTTTTATAAATTGATCTTATATAAACAGCTCAAGCTTGTTAGAACATATCATAGACATTGTTTGAATGTTGTAGTAATATAAGATTAAGGTGTTAAGAGGCGAAAAGGGTTATTGGGGCGATATCGGTTTTGGTAATATCACCGTAAGATAAAACACCTTGCGGTTTTTAAATTTGGGTTGGTTTTTGCATACTGTCTTACAAGATCAGATTTGAGAAGAAAGCCCAAAAGTTTCTTGATAAACAAAATAGGCAGCAACGATTAAGACTTTATAAAGCCATTTACACGATCCCGAATGGAGATATTAAAAAACTGAAAGGTACGCAATTACAGAGTAATATATGCTATAGACGAGGATATACGCTTGATAAATATTGAAAACATAGATAATAGAGGGCAAGTCTACAAGCTGTATACAAAAAACGCCCCCGAAATCAGTGTAGAGCTGATCTCGGGGGTGTTTTAAATCTAAATTTATCTCGGTACCGTTGCCCAGTCTTTATCGAACTGTGCTATACCCTTGTCTGTAAGCGGATGATTAAGCATCTGCATAATTACCTTGTATGGAACGGTCGCTATATCGCAGCCGAGCCTTGCCGCCTCAATAACGTGGATCGGATTTCTTACCGATGCCGCGATTATCTCCGTGTTTATAGCCGGATCTGCGTCAAACACGTCCACGATCTCCTCAATGAGATTCATTCCGTCAGTGCCGATATCATCAAGTCTGCCGAGGAACGGGCTTACGTATGTAGCGCCCGCCTTTGCAGCAAGGAGCGCCTGTGCCGCTGAGAATATAAGCGTTACGTTTGTTTTGATGCCGAGCGCGGTCATCTTCTTGCAAGCGATAAGACCTTCCTTGTTGAACGGTATCTTTATGATAATGTTCTTGTGCAGAGCTGCGAGCGGCTTAGCCTGCTCTACCATCTCATCCGGATCCTTTGCTGTTACCTCTGCGCTGATCGGACCGTCAACTATTGTTGTGATCTCCTTTACAACATCCTCAAATTTTCTGCCTGATTTCGCGATAAGCGACGGGTTTGTTGTCACTCCGCAGATAACGCCCATATCATTGACTTCTCTTATCTCGTCAACAATGGCTGTATCGATAAATAATTTCATTGATCTGTCCTCCTGAAAGATTTGTTTTGAAGCTTACGCTCCTTTGTTAATATTATAATCATACAGTAGCATAAAGTCAAGCATTTTTCCTCAAAGTATGAAATTTATGTTGACACAGACAAAAAAGTATTATATAATACTTTGGATTTTAGAAAAACTGGAGGAATACAAATGTCAACCAATGTGTGTATTATGATCTCTATATGCGCGTACCTGCTTTTAGTGCTGGGTATAGGCGTATGGTTCTCAAACAAGAACAAAACGACAGATGACTTCTATCTCGGCGGAAGAAAGCTTGGTCCTTTCGTTACCGCAATGAGCGCGGAGGCTTCGGATATGTCGAGCTATCTCCTGATGGGTGTGCCGGGTCTGGCGCTTTTTGCTGGAATAGCCGAGGCATCGTGGACAGCGATAGGTCTATCAATAGGTACATATCTCAACTGGCTCATAGTAGCAAAAAAGCTCAGAAGATATTCCGAGCGCATAGGTGCAAATACGATACCTGCGTTCTTTTCGGAGCGTTATAAGGACAAGTCCAGAGCGCTCAGCGTAATTGCAGCAGTAGTCATAATCATATTCTTTATACCGTATACCGCATCGGGCTTTGCAGCGTGCGGAAAGCTTTTTAATTCCCTTTTCGGTGTTGACTACATGATGGCAATGATAATCTGCGCGGCTATAATAATCCTTTATACAATGCTCGGCGGCTTCCTTGCAGCAAGTACAACAGACTTTGTGCAGAGTATAGTAATGACAGTGGCACTCGTAGTAGTCCTGTTCTACGGTATAACTCATGCCGGAGGGTGGAATGCTGTAATAGAGAATGCAAAGTCACTTCCGGGCTATCTCACACTTAACAATATATATATTGCTGAAACAAATTCGTCCTCACAGTTCAGCTCGTTTGCTATATGCTCAACTCTTGCGTGGGGACTCGGTTACTTCGGTATGCCGCATATCCTTTTAAGATTTATGGCTATAGAGGATACAAGAAAGCTTACACTTTCAAGACGTGTTGCGTCGATATGGGTAGTTATATCACTCGGCGTTGCGGTTCTGATCGGAGTAGTAGGAAATGGTATGATACACGCGGGGGTTATGGACGGCTTCAAAACAGCAGCATCTGCTGAGACAGTTATAGTGGAGATATCCAAGCTGATCAGCCGACATGGCGTGCTTGCAGCGCTTGTTGCCGGCGTTATCCTTGCCGGTATCCTTGCCGCGACCATGTCAACGGCGGATTCGCAGCTGCTTGCTGCATCCTCGTCCGTATCACAGAACATAGTAAAGGAAAAGCTGTTCCCGAACATGGAGGAAAAGACAACGATGTTTATCGCAAGACTTACTCTTGTAGCTATAGCTATAATTGCGGTATTCCTTGCGAGAAATCCGGAAAGCAACGTATTTAAGATCGTATCGTTTGCGTGGGCAGGCTTCGGCGCGGCGTTCGGTCCGGTAATGCTGTTTTCTCTGTTCTGGAAGAGAACAACAAAGTGGGGCGCGTTTGCCGGTATGGTAGTCGGCGGCGTAATGGTATTTGTATGGAAGTACGTAATAGCAACCATGGGCGGCGTGCTTGCTATATATGAGCTGCTTCCGGCATTTATTTTCGGCTGTATCGCGATAGTGATAGTGAGCCTTGTTACACCCGAGCCGGAAAAGGAGATAATAGACGACTTTGAGGCTGTAAAGATGATGAAGGATTGATAGTCTGAAAGAAGCTGCGATAAGCGGCTTCTTTTTGCGTTTTATACAAAAATCAGTTTAGGATATTGTTAAAACTGTGGAAAAAAATAAAAGGGTTGAGATTAAATAATAAATGTGTTATAATGAAAACAATGATACATTGGAATAGAAATATCCAAAAAGATTAGCGGACCTCTTTATAAGATATTGCTTTTTCAATGCATGTAATTATGAAGGGAGAGATTAAAAATGAGAAAAATTATTTCATTACTAAGTGCGGCGGCTATGGCAGCGTCATTGGTGCCTTCTGTCGCGATGGCTGAAGGCGATACTGTGCTGTATTCAAATAGCTTTAACGGTTATCCGACTTCGGCAAAAACCGAGGAAGGTACTGTTTTTGCGGTTCAGTCAGGCTCGGACTATACCTCGGTAGAGGGCAATCCGGACTGGCAGTGGATATTCAATAGCCCTGCGAGCCGCACACTTGATAATCTGACTGTTGGATTTGATGGCGACAGAGGCGATGATACCGCAGCAATTACGATCAATGAGAAAGACGAAACGGATAAATATCTTATAATGCCTCAGAATCGTTTCCAAAGCAGATGCAAACCGCAGATAACGGGCTTGGATCAATATGCTGCAGATGAAGGAGAATCTCTTGTAATAAGCTTTAGTGCGAAGGTTACGGAGGGAGAGAAAAGCACGGCAGCGCTTGATTTGGGTGCTGTTGGCACGATCACATCAGATACACTCGGAACAGATGAGTGGAAAACGGTCAAGCTTGTAGTAGCTGATAGTTCTACAACGATATATGTTGACGGAACACAAGTTGGAGAAGTGGTTTCTGCCGTGCCGTCGATCATAAGACCGCTCCCGTTTGACGCGGACACAAAGTGCGACAATGGAGTATATGCAACAGTATGCATAGATGAGCTTGTTATCCTTTCGTCGGCAGACGGGGCAGAAGCAACCATACCTGCGGCAGAGGATCATTCATTTGACCCCGAGCCTGAAGAAACAGATGCGCCGGCGGCGGCAGAGATAACAGACACCGTAATGATAGACTTTGATACGACTGATTTTGAGGCGGCAGGCGTAACCGTTGCAAAGAACGATGCTTATACAACCGTTGAGGCTGCTGCGGTAGAAGGCGGAGTAGGCGACAACACTTCAATAGTATATAAGGTTGATCAGACCTCAAGTAAAAACACCGCATACGGCTATGCGACATTTGATTTCTCGGCTTTGACAAGCGGTAAGTCACATATTGTTATCGACTATGACATCTATGTAGGCTCAAACGGACGCTTGAAGGTCATATTCGCGGACGGCGCGTTGAGCGGCAGTAATTCGGATAATCTCGGCAGTCTGTTCACGCAGGGTATCACAAAACGCGGAGAAGAAGCCGGAGTTAACTGTAAGACAGGCGCATGGGTACACACAACGGTCGATGTTGATCTTGCGTCGGGCACAGGTACATATTCGGTAACAGGTGCTGAAGAGACTGTAGTAGGCAGAGGTAAGATCACAACGGATATTAAAGCGCTCACAACGATGAGCCTTGTTTCATGGGATCCGAACACATCGTATGTCGATAACATAGCAATCGGTACCGGCGGCGAGGTAGAGGTGGTTACACCTTCACCGGTTCCTACATTAACACCGGAGGCGGCATCAAGCGTTGAGGGTACAGGCACGAAGGCAGATCCGGCATGGACACTTGCTAAGGGCACATCCCTTGATGAGGACTGGACAGAAGCTATAGAGGCTACGGCTGAGATACTTAACCACAGCGAAGCTAAGAAGGCTAAGTCAACAGCCAACACGGCTATCGGCGCATATTCGGATAAAGCAAGAGGCAACTCGATATATGCGGCATACGATGTAAATCTTACACCGGATTCAAAGATATCAATAACACCGTATGGTAATAAAGGCGACTCACAGGCGGCTACAATGACGCTATCAGCAGATGCTACGGGTGCTGTTACGGTATCGGCGGTTGTAAGCAGCTCAGGCAGCCAGCCGTCAGCGGCTGAGAAGCTTGTCCATGGCACATGGTACAGAGTTCTTGTTGAGGTACCGCAGGGCGGCGATGCTACAACAACGACAACAGGCAACCTTACATATACTGTATACAGAATTGACTCCGCTGACCCGTCAAAGGCAGCCGGTGTAGCAGCACAGCTCACAGGTCTTTCACCGAGAGGCCTTGATAAAAAGGGTGTTACAAGCTTTGGAACAAGTGTAACAGGTGATGTTTATATTGATAACATGGCATCATTTGTAACATCCAAGGAGTACAGCCTTATCGAGACAGTTGTAACACCGGAGCCGGCCGCAACACCGGAGCCGGCATCAGAGGTTGAAGGCTCAAACATTGACCTTGTTGCAAAGGACGGCAGAGCTGTTACAGACGCGTTTGCGGAAGTAAACGGCACACCGGAAACCAAGCTCAACCACAGCGAGGCTAAGCCGGCTGTTGCGGGCACTATCAACGCATATCACGAGAAGCAGAAGGGCAATTCGACATACGTGGTGTATGATGTTCTTGTAAATGCGGGCGATAAGCTCTCATTAGCGGAAAAGAATACTAATGGTGACAAATTAGGCGCGACATTTGTGCTCACAGGTAATGAAAACGGAACAGCTACCGCATCTTACATAGACAAAGGCGGCAATAAGGGCGGCACGCTTTCGGGCAGCCTTGTTTGCGGCACATGGTACAGAGTTGTTATAGAAACACCGGTATCAAGCGACGGTCACTGCGGCAAGTCGGTTTACACCGTTTACAGAATAGATCCGTCAGACCCGTCAAAGACGCTTGAGGTAGCTGCAAAGGCAAAGGGTATTGAGGCAAGAAACCTCAATGACAGAGGAATTACAAGTGTCGATGTCACAGCAGAGGGGACACCGTATATCGATAACGGCGTTGTATACATCAACCCGAATTCGACGGATACTACTACAACATGGTATAAGTACTCCTTCACGAAGGATGAGAACGGCGTTCTTACGAGCGTTACAGTGACAACTGTAGCAGACCCGTCGGCTGAAACCATTGGCGATAATGAGTATCTGTGGGATCAGGATCAGACACCGTATAAAAACGACTGAATTGAGATAATATAACCAAATTTCCGGGCGGTAAAACCGCCCGGTTTTTGTATAATAATCTTATATAAAATTGTCGGTGATTTTTTGTGCAAAATGCTAAAATAAAAATAAATATTAAAAATATATTGAAATTCTTAAGAGAATAGTTTATAATACGGGTATATGGATATAGTATTTGCGTAGTGTGCCACGGTCCGCAATTTTGGCATATTCGCAGATCATAATCAAGTCTAAAAAGAAAAGGGGTAAAACAATGAAGAAATTCACAAAAATCATGCTGTCAACAGCGGCTATAACAGCTGTTTCGGCAGCAATGGCTATCTCCGCTATGGCAGCTGAGGTTTCTGTTTCCGGCGATTTTGCAGGTAAGTATGACACAGATACCGGTGTTATCACTCTTGATAGTGCTGTAAAGTCAACCGAGAATTCAACGACTCTGCTTGTTGTAGATACAGACGGCACAGTTGCAGAAGCTAACATTTTCCAGATCGATCAGGATGATGAGAGCCAAGGCTTTAGCGAGATCAAGCTTGATGCATCCAAGATAGTTGACGGTACATATTATATCCGTGTCGGCGGCGACGGCACAGTTAAGACAGCTTCATTTACTATAGGCGGCGAGCCGGTCGAGAAGGACACAAAGACTGTTTACATCGGTGACGTTGATGATGACGATGAGATCGGTGTATCGGACGGTGTATTTGTTGCAAGATATATAGCTGAATTTGAAGAGAATATCGGTAATGCGGGTGCAGAGGCTAAGACAGCTGATGATGCTGATTTCGTCTATGGTGACGTTGATGATGACCAGGAAGTTGGCGTATCGGATGGCGTTTTCATTGCAAGATATATAGCTGAATTCGAAGAGAATATCGGTAACACAGGTTCTACAATTGATATAGTTGTTGAATAATTTTATTAATGGTAATTAAATTGAATGGTAACAGTGATGCTGTTACCATTCAATTGAAGTTATGGGATTTTTCCAAAAAAATCAAAGGAAGGATAAATGCAAAATGAAAAGAAATAAGATAGTTGCTTTTATTGCAGCCTTATCGGTTGCGGCATCGATCGGTACCGGCATGACAGGCGTATTTGCCAATGCCGATAACGAAGAATTGCTTGTAACCGCTGAGACTGTAGAAGAAGTCACGTCAGGTGTTAAACTGGTATACGATGAGGATAACAGTACAGACACGGAGAAGGTAATCAAGGCTTACTATGTAGGCGTTGATTCGGTTTCGGGCGCAGCAGTAAATCTGCAGATGAGCATCACAACTGCAACAGCGGCAGAGGTGGATGTAGCCATAAAGTCAAGTCCGACGGTAAATACTGATAAGCTTTCAGAAGGTGTTGTAAACTTCAACTTCTCGAACACATCAGGTTCAACAACAGAGGATAAGCTGCTTGCTACATATAAGATCACAGTACCGGCTGGTACGGATGAGTTCACAGTAGAGCAGACAAAGGTTCAGATCACAGATGGAAACTTCAAGTCGATATCAAGCACAAAGAGCACGGCTCAGCTTATGACTCTGACAGTTCCGAAGTGGACAGATCCGAATGCAACAGAGGCTCCTGAGCCGACAGCTACACCTTCAGTTGTAAACGCAGGTGTACAGCTTGTATATGATGCTGACAACAGTACAGAGACTGAGAAGGTAGTAAAGGCTTACTATGTAGGCGTTGATTCTGTTTCTGGCGCAGCAGTAAATCTGCAGATGGGCATTACAACTGCAACAGCGGCAGAGGTAGATGTAGCTATACAGTCAAGTCCGACGATAAATACTGATAAGCTTTCAGAAGGTGTTGTAAACTTCAACTTCTCGAACACATCAGGTTCAACAACAGAGGATAAGCTGCTTGCTACATATAAGATCACAGTACCGGCTGGTACAGGTGCGTTCAAGATCGAACAGACAAAGGTTCAGATCACGGACGGAAACTTCAAGTCGATATCAAGCACAAAGAGTACAGCAGATCTTGGTTGGGTAATGATCCCTGCATGGGCAACTGCAACAGAAGCTCCGACACAGGCTCCGACAGAGGTACCGGCATTCACCGGTGACAACGAGGTGGCGGTATCAGATATCGTCAGTGTACCTTCAGGCAAGACACCGGCGGGTGTATATGTAAAGGTTACAAAGAATGGTGCAGATGCTAAGTATGGTGAAGATTATGCAGCATTCCTTGACGGCAAGGAGCTCACAGAAGAAGAGTTCGAGAATATACAGAGTGGTCTCAAACCTGATGGAACAGCTTATGTGGATGACGTTGTAAACGATATCATCAATAAGCTCGTTATCAAGGGTATGAACGGAACAAAAGTATCGATGGGTGCTGCATATATGACAGGCGATAACCAGCTTCAGCCTGAGGATGTTACTTCGGTAGACTTTGTTGCACCGACAGCTGCACCGACAGTTGCACCGACAGCAAGACCGACAGCAACACCGACAGCAAGACCGACATCAAGACCTTCAGGCGGCGGTGGCGGCGGCAGCCACGGCGGTTCAACAATCGCAAGCGGCAGCTCAACTTCAGGTGTGGCAGGATCACAAGTAACTACACCGGCTGCAAACTTCACAGACCTTGACAGTGTTCCGTGGGCATTACCTGCTATAAACACTCTTGCAGGCAACGGTATAGTAAACGGCACATCAGATACAACATTTGAGCCGCTTGCACCGGTAACAAGAGCTCAGTTTGCTAAGATGGTATGTATTACATTTGGTATAGGTGAGAAGAACCCTGCAGCACCGACATTTACTGATGTTGCTCCGACAGATTGGTTCTATGGCTACGTAGAGGCAGCAGCGGCAACAGGTATAGTAATGGGTGTATCGGATACGGAATTTGATCCGAATGCACTTATAACGCGCGAGCAGATGGCAGCGATGATGTACAGAGCTATAACTATTAAGAACATCACGCTTAAGACATCAAGCGCTCCGGCATCGTTCACAGATGCTTATACGATCAGTGGTTATGCTGTAGAGGCTGTTAATGTTCTCAGCGCTGCAAGCGTAATCAACGGTATGGATGATGGCAGATTTGCTCCGCAGGAGACTGCAACAAGAGCTCAGGCTGCATGTATCATCTACCAGTACTTCCTCTCATATACGAACTAATTTCGTTGGGGAAAACTGAACAGGTATTCAGTCAGATACAGGGAACCCGTTCTTTTGAACGGGTTCCCTGTTTTTGCGGATATCATTGAAAAATATGGCGGATATCATTGAAAAAAATACATCTTGCAATTCATGATGATATGTGATACAATATTATAACCAAAACACATGAAAGGAAAATTCTTATGAAAAAAATATTAAGCTTATTAACAGTGTTATCACTTGCGGCATCATGCTCTCTATGTGCTGCTGCGGCAGATAAGGAGAAGGGTGAGCCGGATGTTTATGTTGATGGGAACAGAATTGTATTTTCGGATCAGAATGCAACGATAGTTGACGGCAGAACGCTTGTTCCCGCAAGAGGTGTATTTGAGGCTATGGACTGCAAGGTGAAATGGGATGGCGATACAAGAGAAGTCACCGTTAAATCTTCAACAGGTGTACAGTCTGTCGTTATTACGATCGACAGCGATAAAATGAAGATATTAAAATACAAATCTCTTTTGGAAAGAACGGAGGATGAGGTTACGCTTGATGTTCCGGCTCAGATCATGAATGACAGAACAATGATCCCGTTAAGAGCTGTTTCCGAGGCTTTTGATTGTAATGTTGAATGGGACAGTGAAAACTATAAGGTAGATATAACCACAGGCGATCCTATTCTTCTTGATGGCTATACATATAAAGCCCCTGACGAGGAAACGCTTGTATCTATGTCACTTTTCACAGACAAGACAGGCAAGCTTGAAGCAGGAGAAGAATTTACGGTGTATGTGGATGCAGACAACATTCCGGCTGATTCGTTCTGTAGTGGTGTAGTTGCTACATTTGAATTTGATAAGAGCAAATTTGAATATGTTGAAGGTAGCGGAACCTTGCTTAACGATAATGGTGATGAAGTTAATGCAGCAGTATTCGCGGAGAATACAGGACGTGAAGGCGGTACGAAGGTCATTTTTGCAACGATCGATGAAACAAATGCTGCTACAAGCTCAGGACACGTGTTTAAGGCGACATTCAAGTCTATCAATGGAGAAGCCGGAAGCATAGAGATAGGCAAAACATATGAATCGACCAGAGGACATGGTTCTTACCTCATGTTTACAACAAAATCAGGGGAGAATGTCGTAGACACGATATATGAGGGTAAGAACCTTGTTATAGATGCTCCTATCACTATAGGCGAATAAGTAGGATAAATAAGGAGAAACTTATGAAATATTCATTCACGCCGCGCGGGGTATGCTCGGCACAGATAGATTTTGAAATTGATGATGGTATAATAAAGAATGTACAGTTTACCCGCGGCTGCAACGGCAATACTCAGGGTGTCGGCGCACTTTGCGAGGGGATGAGAGCTGACGAGGTGGTAAAGCGTCTTGAGGGCATAAATTGCAGCGGACGCGGCACATCTTGTCCGGATCAGCTTGCAAAAGCCGTTAAGATGGCAATGGAGCAGGAAAGCTAAGCATTCTAAAAACAGTATGTTCTTCATATAATATAAAAGGCGCCAAAAATGCCTTTAAAGGGAGGACATGCTATGAAAAAACTGATATTTACTGTTATAATCGTATGCAGCGGTATATGTATTGCCGCTGCATGCGCACGTTCAAGGGTTGTTCCGTCTGTGTCGGCAAGACTGTATTTTGTTGACGCGGAGCTTAACAGGCTCCTGCCATACGAGGATGTTCTGCCGGATGCCGACAGTGAGCATAAGGCGCAGACGGCGATAAAAAAGCTCAGAAACGGCCGGCCGGATAATGAAAAGATAAGGCAGCTTATACCGCGCGGTAGTGGCAAAATAGCGGTAACAGTAAAAGAAAACGTGGCGTATATTGATCTTGACCGTAATATCGCGGATCAGCTTCCTCGCAGCCGTGATATTGAGCGGCTTTTTGTTTATCAGCTGGTAGACACGCTGACCTCCATAAAAGGGATAAGCTATGCGCGTTTTACTATAGACGGCAATGTCCGTAAGGAGTTTATGGGCTACCTTGATATGAGAGAAACATATAAATTTACTTATCCGGAATAATAATTAGTCATAAGGGGTTTAAAATGATAAATACACTGATCGAATTAATAAAGCAGACAAAGGTGATCGCGACAGATCGCGGCTCGGCGCGTGATATAGAGGTAAAGGGACTTGCTGATTTCGTGACAAAGGTCGATATGAGAATACAGGAGTTTATGCGGACGCGGCTTGGCGAGCTTTATCCGGACATACAGTTCATGAGTGAGGAAAAGGATAATGCGGATATAGACTTCGGCGGCAAAGTGTGGGTGCTTGATCCTATAGACGGAACAGCAAATCTTATCCATGACTATAAAATGAGCGCCGTGTCGCTCGGACTTCTTGATAACGGCAAGCCGGTGCTCGGTATAGTTTATAATCCGTTCACGGAGGAAATGTTTTATGCGGGTTCTGGTCAGGGAGCGTTTTTAAACGGGACTCCGATCAGCGTTACAGATGCGGACGAGCTTACAGCATCGCTTATAAGCGTAGGGACATCGCCGTACCGTAAAGATCTGGCGGATGTGAATTTTGACCTGATAAAGCGATTTTATCTTGCGAGTGAGGATATACGCCGCGGCGGCAGCGCGGCTTTGGATCTGTGCTATATTGCCGCGGGACGAACGGACGGTTTTTTTGAGCGCGATCTCAAGCCATGGGACTACACCGCCGGCATAGTGATAGTCCGAGAAGCGGGCGGCATTGTCACGGATATGGAAGGAAATGAGCCGAAATATGACAGACCGTCGGATATAGTAGTCTCAAATGGACGCATACATAATGCGATGCTGGGAATAATAAATAATCAATAGAGCTAAGAGAGGACACACCTCTCTTTTTTAATGATTGACAAAGCCGCATTGCTATGATATAATGGATGATATAAATTTCAGTTTGTCGGACTGATGTTTGCGGTGTAGCTCTGCTGTCCCTGCCTTGGGGCAGGGTGCCGAGCTTGCGAGGCGGGTTGGGGGCTACGGCAGAGATAGATTTTATCTAAAGCCGCTAATTTATCTCATTTTTTAGTGCCGTGAACTCCAATCCGACCTTTTCAAGCGAAGCTTGAAAAGCCCACCTTGCCCCAGGGCAAGGACAGGCTGCGCCGCCCGCTAATCTCTCCCGACAAACTGAAATTTAGCTACTGAAAAGGGAATGAGAAATGAACAAAACAGATTATATAATAAACAGCTTAGGTGTGTCGCGTGAGGCTGTGGAGCTTGTCGAGGCAGCCGAGAAGGATATAGAGCACGTGTTTGCGCGAATGGAGGAGATCGCTGAGCTGAACCAGCTGAAGGTCATGAAGGCGTTTTCGGATAACCGTGTTTCGGAGCGCCATTTTATACCGACCACAGGCTATGGCTATGACGATGACGGACGGGATACGCTCGACAGGATATACGCGCAGGTATTCGGCGCGGAGGACGCGCTTGTACGGCACAACTGGGTAAACGGATCGCATACGCTCTCAACCATGCTATACGCAGTATTAAGACCAGGTGATACGTTGCTCTCCATAACGGGAAAGCCGTATGATACTCTTGAAGAGGTGATCGGCATTGCCGGCAAGGACGGGAACGGATCGCTTAAAGATTTCGGGATAAAATATATTCAGACAGAGCTGATAAACGGTGAGCCCGACTATGAGGCGATAGAAGCGGCGCTTCGCGCTGCAAGGGTGCGCGCGGTATTTATCCAGCGCTCAAAGGGTTATGGCGACAGACCGACCTACAGCGCGGAAAAGATAGGTGGGATAGTTGCCTTTGTTAAGAGGCTATCACCTGGAACGATCTGTATTGTTGATAACTGTTACGGCGAGTTTGCGGATCTGAAGGAGCCGACCGACTATGGCGCGGATCTGATGGCAGGCTCGCTCATAAAAAATCCCGGCGGCGGGCTTGCGCCGACGGGCGGATATATCGCCGGCAAACGGGAGCTTGTAGAGCTTTGCGCGTATCGTATGACCTGCGTGGGTATAGGCAGAGAATGCGGCGCGACTATGGGATTTAATCATAAGGCATATCAGGGCTTTTTCATGGCGCCGCATATAGTG
Source organism: Clostridia bacterium (assembly GCA_017404065.1). GTDB lineage: Bacteria > Bacillota > Clostridia > UBA1381 > UBA1381 > Ornithomonoglobus. The sequence continues at coordinate 29,286 of JAFRDB010000128.1, read as the reverse complement.
CTGCAGGCTATGAAAACAGCGGCGTTATGTTCGGCGGCGCTTGCAAGGCTTGGATTTGACACATCTCCGGCGCCGGAGGAGGACAGGCATGATATTATCCAGGCGGTGACATTTTATGATGCGGATATGATGAAGGCGTTTATACAGGGCATACAGAAGGGCGCTCCGGTAGACAGCTTCGTTACTCCTGAGCCATGGGATATGCCGGGATATCAGGATCAGGTAATAATGGCGGCAGGCGCATTTGTTCAGGGCGCATCAATTGAGCTTTCGGCGGACGGACCGATGCGCGAGCCGTATACAGCATATATGCAGGGCGGACTGACGTACGCCTCGGGCAAGGTCGGTATCATTGCCGCGGTGGATAACATTCTGAAAAGGGGGATAGCCGGATGAAGTTCAGTGTAAAGAAATATTTTCAGGTTCTCGGAGCATCGCTGGGAGCGATACTGCTTGCGTTTTTTGTAGTGATGGGTTTTGATGTCACAGGTGGCGCGGCGCGTCAGGCAGAGAATAGTTTTATAGAAAATCCGGCGAACGCGGGCAAGATAAACGCGCTGCTGATGTGTACGGATGAGGACGGACTGAGGACAGACTCAATGGTGCTTGTCTGTTATGATACGGAAAGCAATGTTGTTAATATGCTGTCTTTGCCGCGAGATCTCAGAATGTATATAGGCAACCGTTATCAGAAGATAAACGCGGCCCATGCGTTCTATACCAACGGCGAGATGGGCGGCCCGATAGCGGCTTGCGAGGCGGTAACAAGGCTTACGGGCGTTACGATAAACTATTATGTGGATTTCTCGTTTGCGGCTATTGCGAAGATAATAGACGAGCTTGGCCCGGTGAACTTCACAATACCCGATATTTACGGCGATGGTGAGGGTATGGTGTATGACGACCCATATCAAAACCTGCATATCAATCTCCCGCCGGGTAACTATGATCTGAACGGTGAGCAGGTTGTGCATCTTCTGAGATACAGGAAGAATAACTATGGCAAAGGATATCTGCGCGGAGATGAGGACAGAATTGCCGTTCAGCAGGAATTTTTAAAAACGCTTACCGATCAGAAGCTAAATCTTTCGCTTATACAGAAGATACCGGCAATATACACGGATATAATGTCAGATATTAAGACAAACCTGTCTGTGAAGGATGTTATAAAATACTCCAAATATCTTTCAAGCTTTACATCTGCCGGCATTAATACAGAAACTGTAGCGGCGGACGCGACGTATGATTCGGCGAACGGATCAGTGCTTGTGCCGAATATGGCAAAGCTCCAGCTTAAGGTGAAGGAGATGTTCGGCACGGACGGCAGCGATATGTGGTATGCCGATCCGGAGAACCGGTATCCGACGCTTGGCTATGGCGGATATCTGACAGTAGGCGGATATGTCCGCACAACCGATCCGTCAATGCTTTCGCTGTATAAAGCAACGGATGTTACAAATGATGAGCTGTGTATTATTCGCGGAATAGTTCAGACGATCGATTCTGATGATATAGCGACCGATTCCACAACGGAGGATGCGGAGATGCCGGACGGCGCTGTATACAGTCAATAATGCAGCTTCGGCAATATATACAGTATAATGCATGACATTAAAAATACCCGTCGGTATTATGCGTTCTATCCCGATAATATGGGAAGAATCGCATTAAACGGCGGGTATTATATTGTAAATAATATGTAGAGCATTAGGTGCTGAGGTAATTAACCGCATCAATTCATAAAGCGGGTGCCAAACCCTAAAGTGATCATTTACCAATATATTGTATGTATTATGACTAATCTTGCCTAATTATGAGAATATATTGACAAATAGGTATTACTGTGTTATAATTTGTAATATAATGCAGATCAATAGGGGGACAGCTGAAAATGGTTTTTTCAAGCATGGTTTTTTTATTTTACTTTTTGCCGATAGTTACTGTGGTTTATTTCATTGTTCCCAAGAAGCTTAAAAATATTGTTCTGTTCATAGCCAGTCTCGTTTTTTATGCATGGGGCGAGCCGAAGTATGTTGTTATCATGCTTTTTTCATCTGTATTCAATTATTTTTCGGGACTGGTCATAGACAAGACCCGAGCAAAGAAAGCTGCACTTACAGTCAATATTATAGTAAACATCGGTATTCTCGTATTCTTTAAGTATACCAATTTTATATGCTCGTGGTTCGGATACGGAGGGTTTAATATAGCCTTGCCGATAGGTATATCCTTCTATACCTTCCAAGCGCTTTCATACACTATCGATGTATACCGCAAGGAAACCTCTGTGCAAAAAAATTACATATCCTTCGGTCTCTATCTTTCGCTGTTCCCGCAGCTTATAGCCGGCCCGATAGTAAGATATGATGATGTGGCAAAGCAGCTTGACAACAGAACTGTTACAGGAAAACGCTTTATGCTTGGCTTTTCGCGCTTTTGCGCGGGTCTTTGCAAAAAGGTGTTGCTTGCAAATAGTATTGGAAAGCTGTGGAACCTTATAAGCGCTTCCGATCCCGGAAGTCTGTCTCTTGCGATGGCATGGCTGGGTGTATTTGCATTCGGAATGCAGCTGTATTTTGATTTTTCCGGCTATTCTGATATGGCAATCGGGTTGGGAAAGATGTTCGGTTTTGATTTTCTTGAAAACTTTAACTATCCGTTTGTGTCAAAAAGCCTTACTGAATTCTGGCGGCGCTGGCACATGAGTCTCGGTACATGGTTTCGCGAGTATATATACATACCGCTTGGCGGAAATCGCAAAGGGCGTTTTCGTTCGAATTTGAACGTTCTGATCGTATGGATACTTACGGGACTATGGCATGGAGCGGCATGGAATTTTGTGATGTGGGGTCTGTATTTCGGTATTATGCTCATACTCGAAAAACAGTTTTTGCGCAAGCTGTTAGAAAAAAATAAGGTTATCGCATTTATTTATTCTACCATCTTCGTATCGTTCAGTTGGGTGCTGTTTGCCGTAAGCGGTGCAAGAAATATATTCAGCTACTTTGGTTCATTGTTTAACGTAACAAATCTTGGTATTACGAGCCGTGAGTTTCTGTACAATATAAAGTCCTATGGTGTGCTTGCGATCATCGCGATAATTGCGGCAATAGGCATAGTGAAAAAGCTTTATGACAAATATGTTCCGCAGAAGCTGTATTGGGTAAAGTATATACTTGCATGTATCGGATTTATTGTTTGTGTTGCATACCTTGTTGACGACACATTCAATCCGTTCCTTTATTTCAGATTTTAGGGGGTGTCTAAATATGAAGATAATACGTCTGATAAAAGCTCATCACGATGCGTTCATAGGCGGTATAATTATATTTACGCTTCTCCTTACAGCGCTGATATCCACGGCGCATAAACCAAAGCTGATATCCGAGAAGGAAAACCGACAGCTTGCGGTGTTTCCCGAGGTCAACGCAAAAGCATTGACAGACGGCAGCTTTATGAGCGAATTTGAGACATATTCCACAGATCAGTTCGCATTTCGTGACGGGGCAGTATCGCTTAAAGCGGATGTTGCGTATCTGACAGGACGCCCTGAAAATAACGGAGTATATTTTGCGGATGACGGATATCTTATCAGCCGTCCGGACGAATTTGACAAGACTAATATCGACACAAATATTGCATCGCTTTTGAAGTTTAAAGAGAAGGGCGAATATAATATGACAGTCGCAGCTGTTCCGACCGCGTATGAGATTCTCCGCGACAAGCTGCCGGCTTTTACGTATACCGACACTATACCTCAGATAGAGAATGAGGTAGCAACGCAGTTTATGAATGCGAATGTGCCGGTGTGCGACACAAGCGCAGTGCTTTCCGAGCACAAGGACGAATACATATATTACAGAACAGACCACCACCAAACCGCGCTCGGCAGCTATTATATATATGCTGCGCTCGGCGCATATCTGGGCTATGAGGCGGAACCGATAGAAAGCTTTGGGGTTGAACAGCTTACAAATAAATTTTACGGTACAACATGGTCAAAGGCAAGTATAAGCTTCGTTAAACCCGATACGATAGACAGATATACACTGAATGGCTTTGCGATGAGCTATACGGTGGAATATCCGCTTGAGGACAGCAAGATGATGGGACTGTATGCTATGAATGATCTTCAAAAGAAGGACAAGTATACAGTTTATATCGGTGGAAACCACGGTCTTACGGTGATCCGTAACGCTGTAGGTACTTCGGGCAGAAGTATAGCAATACTAAAGGATTCTTATGCGCATAGTATAGCTCCGTTTCTTGCCACAAAATTTGATAATATTTTTCTCATAGATTTGAGATATTATAATGATGACATTATACAATATCTTGCTGATAACGGCATAAACGATGTACTTGTGCTTTACGATGCCGAGACCTTTAATACCGATAAAAGCCTCGGCGGGCTTGGTGAGCTTGCAGAAACGACATCATACGTAAAGCTTCCGCCGTTTGGCTTAGTGGAGGAGCAGCCGGAGGTAACATCGGACTATTTCGCCGATGCGGTATTCTTTGGCGATTCTATCACGCTCGGACATAGCGCATATTCGGTATTTCCGGCAAAGTTCATAGCAAAATCGGCTACCAATACGCGCACGATCTACACAGAAACAATGTCGAGCGGGAGAACGATGATAGATGAGCTGCTCGCTCAGGAAAATATAGGCAAATACTATGTTATGTTCGGAATAAACGAGGTTTCATATACGCCTCTTGACACATACATAGAGCGTTATCGTAATATGATCAACAAGATCAAGGCTACAAACCCGGATGCAATTATATATATTCAGTCCATATTACCTGTCGAGCGAAGTCAGGAAAACAGGAAAATATACAAATCGACCATAGTCGAATGTAATGCGGGACTTTGCAAGCTTGCAGAGGAGCTGGGATGCTACTACCTTGATGTTTACAGCGCGATAGCGGATGCTGACGGTTATCTGCGTGACGGCGCGGCTGCCGACGGAGTCCACTTTGCCAAAGCCGAGCATGAAAAGTGGGATACATATTTATTAACGCATGCTGTTAATCTGGGAACGATCAAGGAGGCACAGGCGTTCAGCCTTTACACCGGCGGCGGTACTGCTGATATTGATGGCTTTGTATCGGAGATACTCTCATCAATAGAATTCAAGGATACAATGAGTGAAGCAGCTGATAACGTAACAGCGAGAATGTTCCACCTTGATGCCGATTCCGTTGTGGCGGACAAGGTATATGCCGGCGGAGGATCTACCGCAGAGGAATTTGCAATATTTGAGGCGGCAAATCCGGATGAGGCAAAAATACTTGGCGAAAAGCTTCGTGAGCGTGTAGAGGAAAAGAAGCCCAACTTTGAAACATATAAGCCGGAGGAAATGCCAAAGCTGAATGATCCGGTAATTAAAGTAAGCGGAAACATAGCGATGATGTGCATTTCAGACGATAACGCGAAGGCTGAGGAAATAATGAGCAAATACTAAAGAGGAAATAATGAGCAAATACTAAAGAGGAAATAATGAGCAAATACTAAAGAAAAGCACTTGCAAATAATAAAAAAGTGTGATATAATAGCTACAGTTTTATGTTAGGAGGGGTTAAATATGGCATGTTTTATAGTTCCGGCGACAGAGGCAGTCGTTACAACGGTCGTAAAGAAGGCAGTTGCGGATAAGAAGGTTGATTTAGATAAGCATATATTTCTGAGCAAGCTCGGATGGCTCAATAATATGCTGTGGGGTGGCTCTGCGCTTCTGGCATTTGAGCATGTATGGCATGGTGAGGTAACGCCGTGGGCTCCGTTTCTGACAGCGGCGGCAAATCCAGCAGACGCTGCGGAGATGCTGCATGAGATGGCTACATCGGGTACGGCGATGGCGGCGGTGGTAACTGTAGTTTGGGTCGGAATGGTTCTGACCGCAAACGCGCTCAAAAAGCGCTCGCTGCGTGCGGCAGGAAGATAGATCTTTATAAAAAATCTGCGGGATCTCTTCCGCAGATTTTTTTGCATAATAAAAGAATGAGCTAAGCGGGGCGGGGGAGTTGACAACCCGATAAACTGAAATACACTCATTCAAAAACCAAGTCTAAACATATTCTTGACAAATCCTTCATATTGCATTATAATTAAAATGGAGAATTGTAAACGAATAAAGGAGAACAACGTTAATGTTCGGCAGCGATATAAGTATAGATCTTGGTACCTCTACCATGCTTGTTTATATAAAGGGCAGGGGTATTATTTTAAATGAACCAACGGTTATTGCCGTTAATACTAAGACTGATGAGGTCATGAGTGTCGGCAAGGAGGCGCTTGAAATGCTCGGACGCACACCTCCGTATATACAGGCGGTTCGTCCGTTGCGTGATGGTGTAATATCAAACTTCACGCTCACGCAGGAGATGATACGCGGACTTATAAAAAAGGTTTTGCGGCGTGTTCCCGGCGGCAGACCGAGGATAATGATGTGTGTTCCGTCCGGCATAACCGATGTAGAGCAGAGAGCAGTAATAGAATCCGCTCGTGAGGTCGGCGCAAGGGATGTTTATGTAATTGAGGAGCCTGTAGCCGCTGCGCTCGGCTGCGGTAGGGATATTTCTAAGCCGCGCGGCACTATGGTAATAGATATAGGCGGCGGAACTACCGATATAGCGGTGATGGCGCTGGGCGGAGTTCTCAGCAGCCGTTCCATAAAGATAGCCGGCGATGAATTTACCGAGGAAATAGTCAGATTCCTAAGGCGGGATATGAATTTGCATATCGGTCCGCGCACCGCGGAAGATCTTAAATGTACGGTCGGATGTGTTACGATGCGTGACAAGGAGGTTATATGCGAGGCGAAGGGAATAAGCTCCATAACCGGCATACCAAAAAAGGTCATGGTATCATCGCATGATGTATATACAATATTTGATGAGTTAGTGTATAATATAACCGAGCGCGCGCGAGAGGTGCTTGAAGAGGTCCCGCCGGATATTCACGCCGATATCATTGATGACGGCATAGTTATGACAGGTGGCGGCGCGCTTATATATGGACTTGATAAGCGTATTGAGAACGAGATCGGTGTGCGCGTTGTGCTTGCCGAAAATATAACAGAATGTGTGGTTCGCGGTTCCGGAATCGCGCTCGACTGGATCGACCGCGTTAAGGATCCGACACATGTATTCCACAAGAAAGCATATATTCATGAGTAAGGAGGATATAGAAATGGCAGAGCTGATGAACAATATCGATATACAGAAAATACTCCCGCACAGGTATCCGTTTCTGTTGGTGGATAAGATACTTGAGATGGAGGAGGGTAAGTCTATCAAGGGCATTAAAAATGTCACAATAAACGAACCGTTTTTCCAGGGACATTTTCCGAGAAATCCGATAATGCCGGGCGTGCTTATATGTGAGGCGCTTGCGCAGGTCGGCGCGGTATTACTTCTTGGTATGGAGGAGAACAAGGGCAAGCTCGGTGTTTTCACCGGTATAAACAACTTCAAGTTCCGCAAGCAGGTTGTGCCTGGCGATACGCTTTTACTTAAGGCGGAGCTGCTGACTTATCGTCACGGTATGGGCAAGGCTAATGTTGAAGCCACGGTAGACGGGAAGACGGCGGCAAAGGGCGAGATCAGCTTTGCGGTTATAGAAAACAATGGAGCTGAATGAAAACGAGACGCTTGACGATCTCGAAAACGGCTACAGTCTTTTGCAACGGCGCGACGGATTCCGATTCGGAATAGACGCGGTACTGCTCTCGGATTTTGCAAAATGCAATGTCGGCAGACTGATAGATCTTTGCACAGGCACAGGCATAGTCGCTGTGCTCCTGGCTGCAAAAACGGAAATACCGCATATAGACGCTGTGGAGATACAGAAAGAAATAGCTGATATGGCGGCACGCAGCGTTAGGTACAATAAGCTTGAAGAGCGTGTGCGCATTAGATGCGCTGATCTTAAGGATGCGCCGGATATATACGGTAAGAGTGTTTTTGATGCTGTTACCGTTAACCCGCCATACATGAAAAGCGGCGCGGGACTTGTCAATGACGCTGATATAAAGCTTATATCCCGCCACGAGGTATGCTGCATGCTTGAGGATGTTATGCGTGTATCGGCGGACCTCTTAAAAACGCGCGGCAGACTGTTCATGGTACACCGTCCACAGAGGCTTGCGGATCTGATATATTTAATGCGCGTGTACAAAATAGAGCCAAAGCGGATGCGGCTTGTTGCGCCGATGGAGGGTAAGGCGGCAAACCTTGTTCTTATTGAGGGCATCAAGAATGCGGGCAGTGAGCTAAGACTCATGCCGACACTGTATGTATATGAGAAAAACGGCGCATATACAAAGGAGATAGATACGATCTATGGCAGATGAAAAGGGGACACTGTATCTTTGCGCGACACCCATAGGGAACCTTGGTGACGTTTCAGCAAGGTGTCTGGAAATATTGAGATCAGTCGATATGATAGCAGCGGAGGATACGAGACGCACGCTGCAGCTTCTCAACCATTTCGGTATAGCGAAGCCGCTCACGAGCTACCACGAGCATAACAAGCGCGCAAAGGGCGAATATATAGTAAAGCTTCTTATTGAGGGCAAAAGCATAGCGCAGGTATCAGACGCGGGAACTCCAGCGATATCTGATCCGGGCGAGGATCTCGTGCGGCTGTGTATAGATAACGGGATCACAGTGACCTCCGTACCGGGGCCTGTGGCGGCTATAAATGCGCTGATACTTTCAGGCTTGCCGGCAAAACGTTACGCGTTTGAAGGTTTCCTGTCGGTGAACAAGCGTCACAGACGCGAGCATTTACAGAGCGTCAAAAACGATACACACACGCTCATATTTTATGAGGCGCCGCACAAGCTAAAAGCAACGATAGAGGATATGCGTGCCGCATTTGGCGGCGGCAGACGGGTAGCGCTTGCGCGGGAGCTAACAAAGCTGCATGAGGAGATCATCAGAACCACGCTTGACGGCGCGGCAGAGCTTTATGCCGAATCGGCGCCGCGCGGCGAGTATGTTATCGTTGTGGAGGGCGCGGCAGAAGATACCGTTACGGATGAGCGCTTTTGGACTGATATGAGCGTTACAGAGCATGTGGATAAATATATAGCAGACGGGATGAAAAAGAACGATGCTATAAAGGCGGCGGCACTTGACAGAGGAGTGCCAAAGCGTGATATATATAATGATTATCATAAGGAGGTCGGGATATGAATATAAGACAGCTTAAAAGCCGCGCGCTTATTACAGCAGCGGCGGCAGCAGCGGTATATAGTGCAGTTACCGGCAAGGGATTCTTTAACAAGCCGCGGTTCCGTGAGCAGCATGAAGCGCTCGGGAAATATATGGAAAACAACTATCCCGGCTGCACATATTCACCAATAAGCATTCACGGCAGAGGCTGGTCGTCATGCGTGCGGCGCATGGGCATACCCGTATGCTACCTCTATTTTTCAAAAAGCGAAGACGGAACGTATGTATTTACCGAATCAAAACACACGCTGTAACACTCGATGAGGATGCTGAATAGTATATATTACAATTCAGCGAAAAGGAGGTTGCAAGGTATGTTCTTCGGTAACAACAGAAATAATTCTGAGTGGATCTGGATTATAATTATTATTATCCTTATCGCGTGCTGCGCAGATAACGGCTGCGGCGGTGTCGGCGGTGCGAACGACAATAATTGCTGCTGCTAAACAGCGAAGGACGGTGCCATGCGGCACCGTCCGAGAAAGATAGTAAAGTCATAAGAGCAAGAGGTTGTAGCAAGATGCAACAGCCCCAGTAATCAAAAAAAAATGCGCCATGTGGCCTCTCGGTCGCATGGCGCGTTGTGTTATCGGTTATTACGTTGCGCTTTTTTGAAGAATCAATATGTGTATAAAAATTTACACGATTTTTGAACGAGTTTTTTGTGACCAATTATATGAGTTTGAGTTTATCGGACTCCCTCCGTCAGCCCTTACGGGCTGCCACCTTTTAGCTACGGCGTTTGTTGCTATGCAACACGCCTACGAAACGCAAGCGTTTCGTTTACCTCAAGAGGGAGGCAAGAATGTGTGGTAAGCCCGAAACACTTGGCTCCCTCTATGAGGGAGCTGTCGAACGGAGTGAGACTGAGGGAGTTAAACTGAAATTTACATCCTTATCGACAAAGCTTTAATTCATTAACAATTTGTTCGCTCATTTTCGGTTAAAATTTACTTATGCACGCTTATCTATCTCTTCAAAGATATCATTCCAGCTCATGTCGTTATCAGCAAGCATAACGGCAATGTGGTAGAGAAGATCGGCTGTTTCATAGCGTATTTCTGCTTTGTCGCGGTTTTTGCCGGCAATTACGACCTCTGCCGCCTCTTCGCCGACCTTTTTAAGTATCTTATCCTCGCCCTTATCAAAGAGGTAGTTCGTGTATGAGCCCTCCTCCGGATGAGCCTTTCTGCCGGCTATGGTCGCAAATTCGCGCATGAGCGCGTCACCGGAGCCGCCGCTCTTATCATCTATGAGCGCATTGCCGTCTATCACGCGGTAGAAGCAGCTGCGATTACCGGTATGGCATGCCGGACCGTCCGGACGGGCAAGCACTACAAGACAGTCACCGTCACAGTCAACGCGTACCTCAGACACATTCATATAATTCCCGCTTGTTTCGCCCTTTATCCATATTTCGCCGCGCGAGCGCGAGAAAAATGTGGCTTTTTTTGTTTCAAGCGTCATCTTAAGAGTTTCCGCGGTCATATATGCTACCATCAGCACTTCTTTTGTGTTTTCATCCTGGACGACTGCGGGGATGAGCCCTTTATCGTCAAATTTCAGCTCATTTATAAAGTTTTCCATAATGTATCCCTCTTACTTAAACGTTAAAAGATTTTTGTTTTTCGCTATGTATTCAACGCCTGAAATTATCGTAAACAGCACCGACAGCCATACCAGCAATGCCGTTATTGTATTTGCAACATTTTCAGGTATGATAGCAATACACATCAGGAGAAGTCCGGCAATTATCGCTATCATTTGCGTAACTGTTTTGAACTTTCCCCAGAACGATGCCGCTATGACCTCGCCGTCTGCCGCGGCAACGAGACGTATGCCCGATACCGCAAACTCGCGCGCAAGAATTATAAATACAGGCCATGCGCCTATAATATCCTTTTCCATGAATACAAGAAAGGCAGCAGTCGTGAGCATTTTATCCGCAAGCGGATCGGCAAATTTGCCGAAGGTGGTCACAAGATTTTGTGACCGCGCTATTTTTCCGTCCAGCATATCTGTAAGAGATGCCGCCGAGAAAACAATCAGTCCCGCTATCTTTGCCCAAAGCGTATCGATCGTCATAAATACCAAAAATACAGGTACGAGTATGACTCTTAGCATTGTAAGCTTGTTTGGTAAATTCATAGTTATGATCATAACTCCTTTCATAAAACCGGTTTGAGAGAGCCGCTCAGTGCAGATCGTTTTTTTTCACGCCGCAAGTCTTTAGTTGCCTTATGCAAGCGGGTGAGGGGTGAGATATGCAATAAGCATTCTATCCGAACCGTCTTCTTAAATTTTTTCTCCGGTCAGATCGTATTCCGAGGCATCGACTATTCTTACGGAAATAATATCGCCTGCCTCTATCTCGTCTTCTGTACCGAAATAAATTTTTCCGTCAACATCAATGCTGTCACCCCGTCCACGACCGTAGAACAGGTAATTATCCTCGTCATAGCCTTCTGCAATGACCTCAAGCACGCTTCCTATCCGAGCGCGGTTCAGCTCAAGCGAGATGCCCTGCTGCAAACGCATCAGCTTATCGAGCCGAGCTGTTTTTACATCCTCATCCACCTGATCGGGAAACTCCGCTGCCGGTGTGCCTTCTTCGCGGGAATAGGTAAAAACGCCCATGCGGTCGAACCGCATCCGCTTTACAAAATCGTACAGCTCATTAAAATCATCGTCTGTCTCGCCCGGGAACCCTACTATTATCGAGGTGCGTATAAAGCATCCGGGCAGCGTTTTGCGGATATAATCAAGCTTTTTCTCCATCTCAGCGCGGGTCGTGCGCCTTGCCATGCGGCGGAGAATGCGATCGCTTGCGTGTTGGATCGGTATGTCTATGTAGCTGCAGATCTTATCATGCCGCGACATGGTGTCTATAAGCTCTTTTGTTATGGCTTCGCTATAAAAATAATGTGCGCGTATCCAGTCTATCCCATCTATCTTAACAAGCTCCTCTAACAGCTCGGAGAGGCTTGTGCCGATGTCTGTGCCGTAACGGGTAGTGTCCTGCGCTATAAGTATGAGCTCCCGAACTCCGCGTCCGGCAAGCTCTCGCGCCTCGTTGAGTATATCGTTCTTATCGCGGCTTCGGAAATGTCCGCGTATTTTGGGTATAGCGCAATAGGTGCAGTTGTTTGAGCAGCCGTCGGCGATCTTGAGATAAGCCGTGTACGGCGGTGTCAGCAGCACACGCGGAAGCGTGCATTCCGGTGTGCGATCTATGTTGCCGTGTATCATCGGTATCTCGTCCTCGGTGAGCGACCTTTCTATGATCTCAGCAATGCGGTCATAGTCACCGGTGCCGAGAACCGCGTCCACCTCCGGCAGCTCGCGCAGTATATCCTCTGCGTATCGCTCAGCAAGGCAACCGGTAACTATAAGCTTCCGGCATACGCCGGTCTCCTTGTACTCTGCCATTTCAAGTATAGCGTTAATCGATTCCTGTTTTGCGCTGTCTATAAATCCGCAGGTGTTTACTATTATTATCTCCGCCTCCGCCGGATCTGCAACAGTCTCGCAGCCGTCGTCAAGAAGAAGTGAAAGCATAGTCTCGGCATCTGTTTGGTTTTTAGCACAGCCAAGCGAGACCAGCCCTATTTTATACGTCATGAAATTCCTCCATTACATCCTTTATGTCATAGTAGTCATAGCCGCGGTAGGCAAGAAAACGAATGCATCTGTCACGGCTTTTCTGAGAATAGTCGCCGCCGAGTTTTTTTTCGGCAAGAGCCCTGAGGTTATCTCTCTCCTCGTCCGGATCAAGCTCGTCAAGAATGATATATTCATCCGGAATGCCGAGCGAGCGCAGCTCGTTTTCTATCCGGCGTCTGCCGAATTTTTTGAGCCGGAACAGATCCGCTGCTTTGCGAGAGGCGTATGCCTTATCATCTACAAAGCCGTATTCGCGGCAAAAATCAAGCACCGCTTCTATATGCTCCTGTTTGGCTCCCAATAGGCGCAGCTTTTGGGATAGCTCATGCTCAGAGTGCGAGCGGAATTCTAAAAGCCGCAGTGCCTTTTCCTTTACCGCCTCATAAGTATTGAGTGTCTCTTTTCTTCTCATACCGCATCATAATATCCGAACGGGATGCTGAAATCGATCCCGCCTATTATCTTGCTCTTATAGCTGTCGCGCAGCTCGCTGTATCCGCCGACCATCTGCTCGGAGCGAACTCCGTAGGATAGAGACATGAATGCTTCTATCAATGCCGAGAGGTGGTCGCAGCCGCGTATTATCTGCCCGTCGATAGGGTTATATTTATCATCGTTGTATTTTTCGTTTATTTCATCCGAGCTTGATATCCTGACCTTGCCGCCAAGCATTATTTTTGAAGCAAACTCGTTTGTGGTGAAGTATTCTATTTCATTGTGCCATTCATCCGGAAGCATTGGGTAAACGACCGATCGCATCTGCTCGTGTTCTATCTCTGAGAGAATCGCGTCAAGCCCCTCGACCGATTTCTTTATCGGTGATACGATGTCGCGCGTGAGTGCTTCCGGCACATCGTGGAACAGACCGGCAAAAAAGTTATTTACAAGCCTTGTTTTACACGGCTTGTCAAGCTCAAGTGTCATGAAGTATGAAAGTATCGCGACCACAAGCATGTGTCCCATAACGAAGGTCTGCGGCAGTCTCACCGCCTTTGCCCAGCGCAGCTGATAACGCAGCTTACCGATAAGGTTACAGAAATCCTGCAAAAACGCGTCACGCTCAAAGCGGGTAAAGCCGTCAAAGGTATCGCACATTTTCAGATCGTGCTGTACTCCTGCTTTTACCTGCTCTATCCCGTATGTTTGTATATTCATCGGATAGATTATTTTGAACTCCCAGCTGCTTGCATAGTAATGCGCGGCTTTGAGGATCTTTTTTTCAAGTGCGGCATATTCCGGCTCGCGCAAGTAGCGGCATAGTCTGTCGAAAAAGCCGCCGCATATTCCGTTCATCTTCGGCATGAGCTGCTCTATGACCCATTCGTCTATCTGCGAACCCTTCTCAGCCATTAGCTTATGGTAGATAGGCGGTTTGATATCGGTGAGGATACTGCGATGAAAGAACTCAGAGAGACCTCCTTCAATAAGCTTTTGCATATCAACGTGGTCTGTGCCCTCACATCTGGCAAGAACATAGGCATAGAACATCTTATGTGCCTGCTTGTCAAGCTCGGTGAACCCGACGTATGGGCGGATATGATCGTTCCATCGTTGTATGGATGCGGTTTCATAAATAAGGTTTATCAGTGATTTTTTGATCATGCAGCATAACCGTCCTTTTTGATATTATTATTCTAAGGTTATTTTATAGCCTGCCTTTGTAAGCGCTTCCGCTACTTTTTTGCCGTGGTCTGTGCCGCCGACCTCGCACGCGATATGGATTATCGCCTCGTTCGGGTCAAGCTCGGCGCTCATTCTGTCGTGCTGTACCATTACGATATTTGCTTCAGCGTCCGAGAGGACCTTTGAAAGATGCTCAAGGCTGCCGGGTATATCCAAAAGAGTTGTGCGGAATTTGATCTTGCGGCCGCGCGAGGACAGTCCCAGCTCTATTATGCGGGCTATGAATGAAACGTCTATATTACCGCCGGACAGCACGCAGACCGTCTTTTTGTCCTTGCAGTCTACCTTGCCGGATAGGACTGCCGCGAGAGTTGTTGCTCCGGCCGGCTCTACGACCTGTTTTGTGCGTTCCATCAGAAGCAAAATCGCTTCTGATATCTCCGAGTCCGTTACCGTGACCACATCATCGGCAAAGCGGTTTATGATCTCGACCGTCATTTTACCGGGACATTTAACGGATATGCCGTCTGCTATCGTAAGAGAGCTGTCTGTTTCGCAAAACCTCTTTTCTTTAAATGATCTTGCTATAGCGGGCGCACCCTCTGCCTGTACGCCAATGACCTTTACGCGCGGGTTTATCTGCTTAATGCATGCGGCTATTCCTGCAAGCAATCCGCCGCCGCCCGCCGGTACAAGTATCATATCTACTGTGGGGAGATCCTTTAGTATTTCTATTCCTATCGTGCCCTGTCCTGCCATTACCTCCGGATCATCGTAGGGATGTATAAAGCTCGCGCCTTCCTTTTCAACTATTTCCAATGCTTTTTCATAAGCGTCATCGTAGCAGTCACCATAAAGCACTACCTTTGCGCCATAGCCCTTTGTTGCCTCTACCTTTGCTATAGGGGTGGATTTCGGCATACAGATTATAGCCGGTATGCCGTGTACCTTCGAGGCGTATGCTGTGCCCTGAGCGTGGTTGCCTGCCGAGGAGGCGACCGCCGCCTTTATCTCGCCGCGCTCTACAAGCGCCGCGATCTTGTTGGACGCGCCGCGGATCTTGAACGATCCGGTTTTTTGCTGATTTTCATATTTAAGATATATCTCGCCGCCGGTCATTTCTGAAAAGGTGGTCGATCTTTCAAGCTTAGTCTTATGTACTGTAGTCGCGAGCCTCTGTTCCGCAAGCTCGATATCCTTTAATGGTAGATCCATCATGTCAGTTCCTTTCGCTTACAATATATGAACACAATTATACCACATTTACTTATATAATGCAAGTATTTATTTTTTTTACGAAAAACACTTGACAAAACAGATAAAATACTGTATAATACATCTATAACGAACAAATGTTCGGATATTACCTGAAAGGAAACAATAAAATGGCTAAAAAGGATACGACAAAACCGCAGGTGGAGCGCAAGGAAAGTGAAGAAAAAAGAAAGGCGCTTGACGCAGTTTTTAAGGTTATAGAGAAGGAATACGGTTCGGGCTCGATAATGAAGCTTGGCGATACGCACGTTGCAAGTGTGGACGCTATTCCGACAGGTTCGCTGATGCTTGATCTTGCTCTTGGCATAGGCGGTATACCTCGCGGCAGGATAATCGAAATATATGGTCCGGAATCATCGGGAAAGACTACTGTTGCGCTGCACGTTGTTGCTGAGGCGCAGAAGGCGGGCGGTGAGGCGGCATTTATAGACGCGGAGCACGCGCTTGATCCTGTTTATGCAAAAAATCTTGGTGTTGACATAGATAATCTTATTGTTGCTCAGCCCGATACGGGAGAACAGGCGCTTGATATATGTGAGGCGCTTGTGCGTTCAGGTGCGCTCGATGTTATAATTGTTGACTCGGTTGCGGCGCTTGTACCAAAGGCTGAGATAGAGGGTGAGATGGGCGACACTCATGTAGGTCTCCTTGCAAGACTCATGTCACAGGCGCTCAGAAAGCTCACTGCAATAACGGCAAAGTCCGGCACGGCAGTAATATTTATAAATCAGATACGTGAAAAGGTCGGCGTAATGTACGGCAATCCTGAGACAACGCCGGGCGGACGCGCTCTGAAATTCTTCTCGTCCGTGCGCCTTGATGTCCGCCGCCAGGAGCAGCTCAAGAACGGATCGGAGGTAATAGGCAACCATACCCGCGTTAAGGTGGTTAAAAATAAGGTTGCTCCGCCGTTCAAGGAAGCGGAATTTGATATAATGTATGGTAAGGGTATATCGAAAGAAGGAAATATACTTGACATGGCAGTTGAGCTTGATATAATCAAGAAGAGCGGCGCATGGTTCAGCTATGACGGACAGAAGATAGGACAGGGCAGAGATAACACGAAAAAATACCTTACGGAGAATCCTGAATTTGCAGAAATGATCGAAAATATGGTGCGTGAAAAGCTCGCTCCGGCACAAAATAGGCCCGTGGTTGAATTGAACGAAAAACCGGAAACCGAATCGGAAAAATTTGTAGAAACAGATGAATTTTAAATAAAGCTATTGACGTTTAGCGTGATTTAGAGTATTCTATTGGTGTAAGAAATAAAAAAATTAGCTTTAGGAGGCTTATCGATGGTTTCAGGTGAGGTAAGAGTTAACAACGCAGTTGGACTTCATGCAAGACCGGCAACATTTTTTATTCAGAGAGCAAATTCGTTCAAGTCAAGCATCTGGGTGGAAAAGGATGACAGGCGTGTTAATGCAAAGAGCCTGCTTGGTGTTTTGTCTCTCGGCATAGTAAAGGGCACAGATATAACGATAGTTGCAGACGGCGCAGATGAAGATGAAGCTGTCAAGACGCTTGTATCTGTTATAGAGTCTAATTTTATCGAGAACTAACAATAATTAAAGACAATGATACGGCGTTATTGTATAACGTCGTATTTTTTCTTGTTTTACAAGAAATCAGCTTTTGCTTAGGCAGTTCCGTGACAAGCCCTGCTCCTCAATATTGAAGGTAGGCAGAGGGAACGGGTATGCCGTCGGGCATTAGCATGATCATAAAAAAGCATTCGCAAAGATTTATTGGAGGCTGCCTGCCATGTTTGATTTTGAAGAAGAAATAAAAAACCTGCCGGAGCAGCCCGGTGTATATCTCATGCACGGCTCCGATGATACGGTGATATATGTCGGAAAGGCCAAGATATTAAAGAACCGTGTAAGACAATATTTTCGCAAAAATTCGCAGCATACGCCAAAGGTGTTGGCAATGGTGTCACAGGTGGCGTATTTTGAGTATATTATTACAGATTCCGAGCGTGAAGCGCTTGCGCTTGAGAACAATCTCATAAAAAAACACAAGCCCAAATATAACATTCTCCTAAAGGATGATAAGCAGTATCCGTATATAAAGGTCTCTATAAACGAGCCGTATCCGAGAGTATATATGGTTCATCGCATGGGAAGTGACGGAGCAAAATACTACGGTCCGTATATGGGAAAGGGTACAATAAAAAATACGCTTGAGATAATACAAAAGCTGTTCAAGCCCCCTACCTGCCGCAGAAAATTTCCGCAGGATATAAGAAAAGGCAGACCGTGTCTTAACTATCATATTAATAAATGCTTTGCGCCGTGCACTGGCAATGTCACAAAGGAGGAATACCGTAAGGTTTTCTTTGAGATATGCCGTTTTCTTGACGGTAAGCATGATAAGCTTATAGAGGAGCTCACAGCGGAAATGCGCGAGGCATCCGCTTCTATGCAATATGAACGCGCCGCGGCGCTGCGAGATAAGATACGCTCGATCCGTGAGGTTATGGACAGGCAGAAGATAGTAAACACATCACGTCACGATGATGCGGACGTTATCGCTGCCGCAAAGTCGGATGAGCTTGCGTATATCGAAGTGTTTTTTATTCGCGGCGGCATTGTGCTTGGCCGTGAGCATTACCGGATAGAAAATGTGCGCTATGCGGATAAGAGCGAGATGATAACGGATTTTATAAAGCAATTCTATCCGGACTGTGATTTTATCCCGTCCGAAATAATAACCGAAGCGCCGCCGGAGGATGCAGAGGCGATAGCGGATATGCTGCGCGCGGCAAAGGGGAAAAAGGTTACACTCACCTGCCCGCAGTGCGGCGAAAAGGTAAAGCTTGTGTCAATGGTTCGCATGAACGCGGAAAAGGCGCTTTCCAATCATAAGCTTAAGCTGCTCAAAGAAAAGGAAAAGAGCGGTGTGCTCGAGGAATTGCAAAGGCTTCTTGCTTTGCCGCATATACCAAATCGCATAGAGGCGTATGATATATCCAACATACAGGGCACCGATAATGTGGCGGCAATGGCTGTTTTTGAATACGGCAGACCGGCGAAACGTAAATACAGACGGTTCAGGGTAAAGACAGTTGAAGGCGCGGATGATTATGCGTCAATGCGAGAGGTCATATATCGCAGATTCAGACACGGACTTGAAGAGGAGCAGAAAATAGCGGACGGAGCCCTGAATTTGCGTGACGCAAAATTTCTTCCATATCCGGATCTTATACTATTAGACGGAGGCAAAGGTCATCTTGGCGTTATCTCCGAGCTTATGGAAATGATGGATAATGATACGCCTTTGTTCGGTATGGTTAAAAATGACCGGCACCGCACACGCGGGCTTGTTGGAGGAAAGGGCGAGGTTGAGCTTGCGCCGACAAGCGCGGTATTCAAGCTTATAACGCATATCCAGGACGAGGTGCATGATGCTGCGATCTCATATTTCCATAAGCTGCATGAGACGATAGAATCAGAGCTTGAAAAAATACCGGGTATCGGCAAAAAAAGATGTACTGCACTCTTGACTAAGTACGGAAATATTGATAAAATAAAAGAGGCAGAGGTAGCAGACCTCGCCGACACCGAGTCAATGGATATTAAATCTGCCGAAGCGGTATATGATTATTTCAGAGGAAGCCAGACAGATGTTTAATATAAATAATAAAGACGGTGTGGTATACTATACCTCACAGATGCTTGAGAAAACCGGACTTGTGCGTCACGGTATCTCGACCAGGAAGGGCGGCGTAAGCTGCGGCTGTTACAGCAGCTTGAATCTGCGTTGGAATTGTGAGGACAATTCGGAAAATGTCAAAGAAAACTATGCCCGTTTTGCCCGAGCCGTAGGTGCTGATCCGCATGACCTTGTGCTGTCTAAGCAGGTGCATGAAGATGTTATAAAGAGGATAAGCTATAAGCAGCGCGGGAACGGCATCTTTGTACCCAATGAGTTTGACAGCGCGGACGGTTTGATAACATGCGAGCCGGGTATAGCTCTTGTAACTCTTTATGCCGATTGCGTTCCGCTTTTGTTTCTGGATCCGGTAAAGCGTGTTGTTGCATCAATACATTCTGGCTGGCGCGGAACAGTAAAAAGGATAGGCGCAAAGACGGTAGCTCTTATGGAGAAGGAATACGGCTCTGATCCGGGAGATGTTCTGTGCGCGATAGGTCCGTCGATACGAATAGATAATTATGAAGTGGGTGACGAGGTCGCCGCGGAGTTCATAGAGAACTTTGGTGAAGAGACTGTAAAAAGATATGGCGTGAGATACCATGTCAGTATGCAGCGCGCTATAGCTATGCAGCTTGAGTCTGCCGGAGTGCGAAGTGAGAATATAGACGACTGCAGGATATGCACATACGATATGTGGGAGACTTTTTTCTCGCATCGCCGCACAAACGGCAGGCGCGGTAATTTCGGCGCGGTGATCGAGCTTAAATAAGTATAACGTTTGGAAGGAGTTAATGCCGGATGAAAAGGTTGATGAGCTTTATAGCTGCTGTTATGGCAGTAGCTATGCTGTGCTCGTGCGACATCGAGTTTATAACAGACTCCGGTGGCGGATCGGCGACAGAGGAACAGGTGGAGGGCGCTTCCGAAATAGCGGAGGCGCCGTCTTCGCGTGAGATAACTGTCGGGATAACCGGGTTTGATACCTTTGATCCGCTTACTACGGCATCGTATACGGTGCGGAGCGTTTGCGGATTTATTTTTGAGCCGCTATTTGAGCTTGACCCTGCTTTGCGCCGCTATAATGTTCTTGCTTCGGATTATTCGGTATCCGAGGATGGGCGGATGCTCACGGTACAGCTGCGTTCGGATGTGTTCTGGCATGACGGTTCACCTTTTACGGCAGCTGATGTGGTTTACACCGTAAACTGTATAAAACGCGGCGGCACTTACTATGACGGATATCTGGATGCGATATCAAGCGTGCAGGCTCTTTCCAATAATGTATTTGCGGCATACTTTTCAAGACCTGTACCGGATCCGGCACTGCTGTTTACATTCCCCATAATAAAAAACGGTTCAGCTAACTATGCGTCATTTGATCCGGTTGGAACAGGTCCCTTTTTCTTTGACGCTTCCGGCAGCCTCGTTGCGAGCGAGGTATACTATAACGGCAGGGCGGGCATTGACAGGATCAATATAAGTAATATTCCCGATAATAATAAATTTCTAAGTATGTTTGATGCAAGTGCTATAGAAATTGCGACATCTGAAAATTTGAATATGTCGAGCTACATGCCGAGAAGCAATGCAAACGTATGGGATTTTATATCCAACGATCTTATTTTTGTCGGGTTCAACGAACGCCGCGCCGTGTTTGCTGATCCTGCGGCGAGACGCGCTGTATCGTATCTTATTGACAGAGATGATATAGTGAGCAACGTGTATTATACGCGCGCGGAGGCGGTATACTATGCTGTAAATCCGTCGTCATGGACGGCATTTGATGCCAATAAAAAGCATATATCCGATCCTACGGGGGCTCATGAGCAGCTTATCGGCGGAGGCTGGACACTGGGCAGAAACGGAATATATGCACGTACCGGCGGAAAGAGTCTTGTGACCTTTTCGGTAAAGCTGCTTGTAAACAGTGACAGTCCGGAGCGTGTTAAGATAGCGGAAAAGATAGCGGATAAGATGAAAAACGCCGGAATGCTCGTAACGATAGATAAATGTGCATCAGAAGCGTTTGCAGCGAGAGTAACAGCCGGCAATTACGATTTGTTTATAGGCGAAACGGATCTTAAGACTAACAGCGATATTTCGGTTCTTGCTGCTTCGGGCATCAACAGCTTTGGTTATTCATCGCCGGAAACTGATGCGCTTATCGCTCGGTTGTCGGTACAGATGCCTGATGATGATGTATGTGCCACTACGCGCGAGCTGCATGAAAAGCTTTTTAATGATGCGCCGTACGCGCCGATATGCTTTTTAAAAAACAGTCTTGTAACGAGCGCAAGGATCGCGTATGGTGTAGAACCGTCGGTAAGCGGGTATGTTCGCGTTACACAGAATTGGAGTTGCAAATGACAGTTATAGTATGCGGCGCGGGAGCTGCGGGATTGATGGCTGCCGGTACGGCGGCGAAGCAAGGATGCAAGGTGGTGCTCATCGAAAAGAACGGGGAGCCAGGAAGAAAGCTCAGGATAACCGGAAAGGGTAGATGCAACATAACAAACGCCTGCGATACCGAAGATATGATAGGCATGTTCCCGACAGGCGGAAGATTTCTATACTCGGCGCTATATAGCTTTACAAACCAAGATATGCTTTCTCTGCTTGAGGAGTATGGCGTGAAAACAAAGGTTGAGCGCGGCGGCAGGGTATTCCCGGTAAGCGACAATGCCGTGGATGTTGTCAAGGCGATGAAGAGATATGCGCTCGACGGCGATGTAAAGCTTATTCGGGGCGAGGTAAAAGAGCTTCTTATTGAAAATGGCAGAGCAGTCGGAGTTAAGACAAGGCAGGGAATAATAAAAGGCGATGCTGTCATACTTGCGACCGGCGGAGCTTCATATAAGAACACAGGCTCAGACGGATACGGCTACACACTTGCAAAAAGCGCGGGACATACGATAACGGATATAGTCCCGTCCCTTGTGCCGCTTGAGGCAGAAGAAAAATGGTGCCGCGCTCTTATGGGTCTGTCGCTGAGGAATGTGGGTGTAACGGTATTTGATCAAAAAGGAAAAAAGATCTATTCGGGACTCGGCGAGCTGCTTTTCACACACTTCGGTGTGTCCGGACCGCTCATTCTTTCGGCATCCTCGCACATGCGGCGGAGGGCGGCGGGATGTGTGATAAAGATAGATATGAAGCCGGCGCTCGCTCCGGAGCAGCTTGACGCGCGTTTGCTTCGTGATTTTGCGGACAGACAGAATAAGCATATAATAAACGCGCTCGACGCGCTTCTGCCAAAGGCGCTTATACCTGTGGCGATAGAGCTTGCCGGTATCGATCTGCACAAGAGTGTTAATGTTGTGACCCGTCAGGAGCGTATTGCGCTGGAGACTGTGATAAAGGGACTTACTCTTCATATCACGGGTTTCAGACCGATAGACGAGGCTATAATCACGTCCGGCGGAGTAAACGTGAAGGAGATAGACCCGCATACAATGGGATCAAAGATAGTGAGCGGCCTATACTTTGCGGGCGAGATCATAGATATTGACGGATATACCGGCGGATATAATCTGCAGGCGGCGTGGTCAACCGGTCATCTTGCAGGTGTCAGTGCCGCTATGAAATAAAGAAGAATATAGCAGGCAGAGGACAGATCCCTCGTCTGTTAAGTTAAAAGAAAGAAAGGTGATTTTATGTTAGAAGAACTAAAAAAGAAAAATGAAATTGAGATCATAAGTGTCTTTGATCCTGAGTTTGATTCCTACGGCAGAGTTTTAGACCTGGATACGGAGGAGATAATCAAGACGGCGGAAAAATTCGAAATGCCGCAGGGCTCGGTCTATGTGCCCTCAACACCCGAATTTGAGGCGTTACCGATAGCCGAAACAATAGAAAAGGAGCTATTTGGCGCGCTTCCGACCCAAATAGGATACTGCTATGGGCACAGCACGGCGCTTAATGCGACCGAATGGCATACATCAAGTGAAGTGAACATTGCGGCGACAGATCTTGTTATTATTATAGGGCACCGTTGGGATATTAAAGATGACAAGATAGATTCTTCAAAATTCAAAGGCTTTTATGTGCCTAAGGGAACGGCGATAGAGGTGTTTGCCACTACTCTGCATTATTCTCCCTGCCAGGTATCGGATGACGGTTTCCGTTGGGTAGTCGCATTGCCGCAGGGCACGAATACAGAGCTTGAAGAATCGGTTTCGGACAAAAGAATAACTGCAAAAAATAAGTGGCTTATTGCTCATATCGATAATGAAAAGGCAATAAAGAACGGCGCCGTTGCCGGAATCACCGGGATCAATTATACGATCAATTATTGATAACAATATATATGGGCTGTGTTGTTTCTGTAAGTGATGCCGGACGTAGAGAAACTACTGAAAAAGCGGTCTCTCCGTCCCCTTGTCTGCTCAGATCATGCTGTTAAAATATTCTTCTGTAACACAAAGCTGTTTTTTCAGAATTTCCTTCCAAAGGAATCCTTTTATCTCTCCCGTTCCGCGTGATACCTTAGTAAACCTCAAATCTCCGTTTTTATCTGTTTTTCTGTAAAAATAGTGGTCTGTGATTTTATAAAGCTCCCAGCCGTCGCGCTCGCAAAACCGTTTCAGATCTTTCCAGCTTGGCATTTTATGCATTCTCCTATTTTTTTTTCATCATCAAGGACGAGAGCTTTAAATACATACGGTATCTCTTTTTTTCTGTTTGGCGCCGAAGACCAAAAATTAAAATCTTTATAGAAATCAACGGCATATTCGAGTATTGCTTCCGACAAAGCCGAAACGGCTTCCTTTTCCGTGGCCGCATTTTCAATGAGATCCAATTCGTTAAGCGATAATGTAATGCTGCCGTCGGCTTCTGTATATTTCTTTGCAGAAAACACATAGTCGGAAAGCAGGACATTTACAAATTCTATGCTTGAAAGCATCATATAATCACGGATTTTCTTGATAAATTGAGGCTTTTCTCTTATAGCGCTTTCCGAGACCTCGCTCCAGTTTTTTCTGACGTCTGTTGCGTTCATGGTCAACATATCTATCAACTCCTTACGTCTCCCATTATATCACATTATGTACACTGTGTCAATAGTGTACATAAATATTATATTCAGATCTCAGAAAAAGATACTGTCTTCGGACAGGCGGACAGTCGCTGTCTGCTTTTGAGGTTTCCGGTGGTTTCGGACGGCTCTGTTGACTTGACAAACGAATAAAAATTTGATACACTGTTGTCAATAAAGAATTTGTATATTCAATATGATTGGATGTTATAAAACAACAGAATAATCGATAGTGAAGCAATGTAGATCATAAAACGGTTTTTGAAAGGATTGAACGGTCATAAGCATGGAAGAGATAAGCAGCAAGGTGGTTTGCAAGGCGGCGCTCAGTATGGCAATGAGCAGCACGCGAGATGAAGAAAATGATATAAAGGACAGGCTTGATGCGTCGAATATACGCGCGGCAGCTGTGGATTTCGGCAGCGATTTTTCGAACGCGATCCCCAAAATACTTGAACGTGCTGTAGTCGCGGCGCGGCGCGAGGGTGTTATCAACGGCAGCCATGCTGAGGAGGGCGCGGTCGCAGGAGCGGCGCACGAGGCGATACAGCAGGTCATCGGTAAAAGCATCGGGCTCAACCTCGGCGGCAAAATAGGCATTGCCCGCGGCAGAGAGCATATTTCCGTCGGTCTTTTCTTTACGGTAGGACTTTTGAACCTGAACGATGTAGTAATAGGCTTGGGTCACCGGGTCGTATAAGTTTGGATAAAATCGTTTAGCTACGGCGTTTGTCTGGTCGGTCGCTCTGCGACCTGCACGACCTGGCATCCTGGTTGCTACGCAACAGGTACCTGAAAGAAGTCAGGCGGGGCATAGCCCCGGACTTGCGTAGCAAGTCTACTGAACGCCTGCAACACGCAAGCGTGTTGCTCACCATCTCGCACGTCTGCCCTCACTCGCGTATAAACATACAGACTCGTTCGGTTAGACGCACAATTAGCACCCGAAAGATGTCGGGCGGGCGTAGCCCGGTTTTGCATAGCAAAACTGCTGACAGGAGCGATTTTCTCTCAAACTTAGGTTTTGTGAAGGATTTAATGATCACAAATTTGGAAGGAGTATAATGATGATCAGAGCGATACGCGGCGCGACGACCGCGGATGAAAACACAAGAGAAAGCATATTCTCGGCAGTACAGGAGCTTATGGCGCGGATAATGGATGCAAACAGCCTTGATACGGCGGATATAGCAGATATTATATTTACAGCTACGCCCGATATTACGGCGGTTTTTCCGGCGGCGGCAGTGCGCGGCATGGGCATTACTGATGTGCCGCTTCTTGATATGGCAGCGCCGGACGTTGACGGTGCGCTCAAAATGTGCATACGCGTGATGATACACATCAATACGGAGTTTGGTAACGATCAGTTACGGCATATATATTTGAAGGGGGCGAGGAGCTTGAGACCGGATCTTGCGAAAAAAATATCTGTGGCTATAGACGGACCTGCCGGAGCCGGCAAGAGCTCAGTAGCAAAACGCGCGGCAAAGGATATGGGATATGTATATATCGATACCGGAGCAATGTATCGTACTGTGGGAGTATACGGACTTATAAATGATATAGATGTAATAAATAAGCCTGAGGATATTGTGTCCGAGCTTGATAGGATAAGGATAGATATAAGCTATGAGGGCGGAATGCAAAAAATGTATCTGAACGGGGCGGATGTCTCTGAGCGCATCCGTGAGCAGGATGCATCAATGGCGGCGTCCGCTGTAGCAACAGTGCGCGAGGTGCGCGCGAGACTGGTGGAGCTGCAGCGCGAAATGGCAAAAAAGGGCGGTGTGGTTATGGACGGTCGCGACATCGGCTCGGTAGTCCTTCCGGATGCGGAGCTTAAAATATATCTTACCGCATCTGTTTATGAGCGCGCTATGCGGCGCTATCGGGAGTATATAGAAAAGAATATGGAATGCGACTTTGAAAGTCTAAGGCAAGAGGTCGAGGCGAGAGATAAGAACGATATGACAAGGGCGGAATCTCCGCTTGTTCAGACTGAGGATGCGGTACTGCTTGATACAAGTGAAATGAATTTTGAAGAGGCCGTAGCTGCGGTAGAGGAGTTTATAAGAAAGGCGGAGGAATATAGTGCTGTATAAGATCGCAATACTTGTAGTAAGAATAATAACATTTTTTCTGTTTCCGCTGAAGGCGGAGGGGACGGAGAATGTTCCAAAGGACGGCGCGGTCATAATTGCGTACAATCACACGAGTAACCTTGACCCGGTCATGGCGGGGATAACCTGTCCGCGCCAGCTCACGTTCATGGCAAAGGCTGAGCTGTTTAAGAATAAGCTTTTCGGCGGTCTTATTAAGCGGCTCGGCGCATTCCCGATCAACCGCGGCACAGGAGATATCGGTGCATTTAAAACAGCGTTGGGTATTTTTAAATCCGGAGGAGCTATGCTTATATTCCCGGAGGGCGGCAGAGTAAAAGAGGGGCAGACGCGGAGCGCGAAGCCGGGTGTTGCAATGCTTGCTACCCGCGGGAGGGTGCCGGTCATACCGGTACATATAAAGAACGGCTACAGATGGATGCGTACAGTGACTGTGGTATACGGCAAGCCGATGGAGCTGACCGAATACTATGGCAAAAAGCTTACACAGGAAGAAACTCAGGCGCTTGCAGATAGCGTGCTTGAGAATATATATGCTTTGTGATATGGGAATAACGGTAGCAAAAACAGCGGGCTTTTGTTTCGGAGTGAAGCGCGCGGTAGACGGAGTATATAATGCTATTGAGCGCGGAGAGAAGATCGCAACACTCGGCGCGATCATTCATAATCGTCAAGTAACGGATGATCTTCTGTCTCGCGGGGTTAAAGCATACGACAGTCCGGAGGAGGTTCCGGAAGAAAACACCATAGTTATACGTGCTCACGGTGTGGGAAAGGACATTTATGAGAGGATAGGGAATAGACCGTATATCGACCTTACCTGTCCATACGTTGCAAAGATCCATAGAATAGTTGAGAAATATCATAATGAAGGGTATCAAATCGTAATTGTCGGTGACCGTGATCACCCTGAGGTCAAGGGGATAAACGGATGGTGTGACCACAGCGCGATCATCATTGACAGCGAAAGCAGCGAAATCAACGAAGAAATTGGAAATAATCCCCTGTGCATTGTTGCACAAACGACAATTAAAAAAAATAATTTTGTGCAAATAGTACAAATTTTAAAAAAGACTTGCAAAAGCAGTATAGAATTTGATACAATATGTAGTGCAACTAAGGATAGGCAGACTGAAGCGGCTGAACTTGCTGCGCGTTCCGAGTGTATGATCGTTATCGGAGGGCGTAATAGCTCAAACACTAAAAAGCTGTTTGAGATATCAAAAAAGCTGTGCGGGGAAACCTATCATGTTGAAACAGCGGGGGAAATTCCGCAAAAACAATATAATAAAATAGGTATTACGGCGGGCGCCTCAACACCCGCGCGTATTATCCAGGAGGTAGTAAAGGCTATGAGTGAAAATTTAAAAAATGAAGAGAGCTTTGCTGAGCTGTTCGAAAATTACGAGCAGAAGGCTCTCAACAATGGGGACATTGTGGACGGACAGGTTGTGGAGGTCCGCAAGAATGAAGTAATCGTTGATCTTGGCGGTTTTAAGTATAACGGTCAGCTTGCCGCGGATCAGATAACGGATGACCCGTCACTTGAGCCGTCTGATGTTGTAAAGGAAGGCGACGCGATCAGGGTTTACGTTGTAGGCGTAAACGATGCTGAAGGAAAGGTAGTTTTATCAAGAAAGAAATTGGTAGCTATAGAGAGCTGGAACAAAATCAAAGCGGCTTACGAATCGGGTGAAGTGGTTGAAGGCAAGGTAATAAGAGCCGTTAAGGGCGGCGTTATTGCAACTGTCGACGGCGCACAGGTTTTTGTACCGGCAAGGCAGGCATCGGACAGATACGTGTCAGATCTTCAGAGTCTTGTAGGAACGGTCTTGAAGTTAAAGCTTATTGAGCTTGACGAGAGAAGAAAGAGAGTATTGGGTTCAGCGCGTGTACTTTTGGATGAGGAGCGCAAGGCGAAGGAGGATGCATTCTGGGCAGCAGCTGAGGTAGGTAAGCACTACAGCGGTACAGTTAAGTCCCTCACATCATTCGGCGCTTTCGTTGATATCGGCGGTATAGACGGTCTTGTTCACATCAGTGAGCTTTCGTGGAACAAGATAAAGCATCCGTCAGAGGTTTGCGCTGTGGGCGATGTTATGGATGTTTATATCAAAGACATCAACCCGGAGACAAAGAAGGTTTCGCTCGGATTTAAGAAGATCGAGGACAACCCATGGGTTATCGCTGAGAACAAGATACATGTAGGCGATGTTATTACCGTTAAGATAGTCAGAATGCTGCCGTTTGGCGCGTTTGCAGAGATACTTCCGTCGGTTGACGGTCTTATCCATATCTCGCAAATAGCAGACCATCGTATTGGCAAGCCGGAGGACGTGCTTACGATCGGACAGGAGGTAGAGGTTAAGGTAACCGATGCCAACTGGGAAGAGAAAAAGATCAGTCTTTCAATAAGAGCGCTTATTGAAAAGAAGCCCGAAGAGCCGGAAGTTCAGCCGGAAAAATCGTTTGTCCATCGAGAGGAACCCGCGCGCAGCAACGCCCCTGTCGGCGTCAGCGCACAGAAACCGTTCGGACAGCAGCAATATACCCCGCCTGTTCAGCAGCCCGTCCAACGTCCTGTTCAACAGCCTGTCCAACGACCGGTTCAGCGTCCTATTCAGCGACCGGTACAACAGCCGGTTCAACGGCCTGTTC
>JAFRDB010000127.1 GCA_017404065.1 Clostridia bacterium | reverse complement strand
TGGATTTGACGAAAACAAGCTCGTCGGCGTACGTTGGTACGTTAGAGTTTGTTTTCGTCAAAAGCGCACAGCAACGGCGATTACTCGATGTAATCGCCGTTGCTCTTTCCATGAAACTATCCTTTTGAATCACGCTCATTGGATGATTATGTGCGCAGTCCGGCCAATTTGTCGACAGTCTGAGGGATGTAAACTTTTTTACATCCCCCATATACTTTAGCTTGCAAACTGCTTGATCGCCGAATTGAGCCACCATTCACCGGTATCAAGCGCTTTATAGAGATTATCTCTTGTCGCTTTTCTGAATACCTGTCCCTTGCCGAGCTCGCCTGTGTTATCCATTACCTGCACAAGTATTTTATCTGCAACCTCTCGGTCACCTATCTTTTTTGTTTCTGTTATGTCAAGCACCAATATAAGCTTTTCACTGAGATCGCCATAGTATATTCTGTTACCGCACCGCATTATCGGCTTACCGTTATATGTCAACATCTTCTTTTTCTTAGCCGCTGCCATCGTTATATCTCCTTTCCATTACCGTTAATACAGTGTATTATAACACAACCATGCTCATATTGTCAATCTTTTTTTGTCTTGCCTGCTATTACGCATATCAGCATAGTAATAACCATATCCGGCAGAGTATTGCCTACTATTATATCTACACGCATAAGTAAGCGGTATATGATAAAGCCTATAAGCCATATTATAAGGTTTTTAAAATTAAATGCTTTACCTATGCTGTCCTTTTTAAGAATAAAGAAATCCGCGATCTGAATAGCTATCATCGGCGCAAATACCGATCCGATAAAATACAGAAAATCGGTTATGTCATACAGCGGTAAAAATATCGCTCCCAACGTTCCGATGATCGTTACGAATATCGCTATCCACCTGCCATTTATCTTTGCCGCTATAGACTCGCTTGATACACCGGCAGAATACGCATCAAGAAAGGTCGTGGTGACAGTCGAGAACACGATTATTAGAAGTCCCGCTATGCCAAGCCCTGCCTTTACCATTATCTCTGCAATATCAGAGCCGCCGGTAAATATTGCCGCGCCCATACCTATAACATACATCCAACAGCTCACGATACCGTATGTGACCGCGCTCACGGCTGTAGCCGCAAGCGGCTTCTCGGCATCGCGAGTGTAGTCACTTATAAGCGGCAGCCATGAAAGAGGCATAGCGACCGACAATTCAACCGCTGCGCCGAAGGTCATATCCTCGCCACCTATACCGCTCATCGCGCCTTTACCGAAAATAACAAAGCTGAGTATTATAGTTAGAATAAACAATGCCGCCATTGCGACGGTGTTCACCTTGCCGAGGTTCTTTATACCTATAACTATCCACAGCACGATAAGCCCGCCTATAACTATACACCATATCCAGTTACCCACACCAAGTATCCCATTCGCCGCTAACGCGCCGTCATAGATCATAATAGCCGTCCAGCCGACAAGCTGTATAATATTAAGCAGAGTGAACAGCAGTCCGCCCTTCGCGCCAAAGCTCATTTTTGCCGTTTCCATCGCACTTTTGCGAACGCTTCCGCCTATAAGTCCGGCAAAGAACAGCATAACGCAGCCTATAACGTGGCCTATGATTATTGCAAACAGACCCTTTGAAAACCCTAACGGCGCAAAGTATGTACCGGTAAGTATCTCCGCGATAGAGACTGCCGCTCCGAACCAGATAAGTCCGCTTTCAAATACCGAGATCTTTTTATCTGACATTTCACTCCGCCTCCTTACTGAATTCACCGCGCAGATCAAAAGCGTGATCCATCGGGCCTGAGCCCCTTCCGAGATCAAGCATAGCCGCAAGTGCGCCCGATATATACTCCTTCGCTCGTCCGATAGCCTCTGTAAGACCAAAGCCCTTTGCGAGATTAGAAGCGATCGCCGAAGAAAGCGTGCAGCCCGTCCCGTGTGTGTTAGGGTTGTCTATCCTCCTGCCGGTGAACCAGTGATATTTACCATCTGAATACAGAAGATCGTTTGCGTCATTTATATTGTGTCCGCCCTTAATAAGCACTGAACAGCCGTACATATCCCCGATATGCTTTGAGGCTATCTCCATATCATCCTTGTTTTTAACAGACAGACCGGAGAGCACCTCTGCCTCCGGAATGTTTGGCGTCACGAGCGTTGCGAGCGGCAAAAGCTCATCCGTAAGAGCAGTGATCGCGTCGTTCTTTATAAGCGAGCTGCCGCTCGTTGCGACCATTACGGGGTCTACCACTATATTCCTTGCCCCATAATATCTCAGCCGTTCGGCTATGACCTTTATAAGCTCGACCGATGATACCATACCTATCTTTACCGCATCAGGATATATATCCTCGAATACCGCATCAAGCTGCTGCTTTAAAAATTCCGGTGATGCCTCCAAAATTGCTCTTACGCCGGTCGTGTTCTGTGCCGTAAGCGCCGTGACTGCGCTCATGGCGTAAACACCATTCATAGTCATTGTTTTTATATCTGCCTGAATGCCGGCGCCTCCGCAGGAATCACTGCCTGCGATCGATAATGCTGTTCTCATAATCTTCCTCCTTTAGCATTACTTTTATATAGCGGCATAAAGTGGTGCCCCCGATATACCACTGTTATCCGATTATTGACCAATTAAAGCTTTCGCTCTGTTTTTCAGCTCCGCGGCTGCTTTTTGTATATCATCTGCCGCAAAGACAGCAGATACAACTGCTATACCGCTAACTCCGCTGCCTTGTATTTCATTCATATTATCAAGTCCGATCCCGCCTATTGCTACAGCCGGAATGCTGACAGACGAGCATATCTCTTTAAGCTGCTCATTTGTAATGCGTATCGCATTCTTTTTTGTCGGAGACGGGAATATCGCGCCCACTCCCAGGTAGTCCGCGCCCGCCTTTTCCGCTGCTATTGCCTGCTCAACTGTTTTTGCAGTAGCGCCTATAATAAAGCTCTTGCCGGCTTTCTCTCTGATCGCCGTGACAGGCGCATCCTCTATCCCGACGTGAACGCCGTCAGCGCCGCTTTTTATCGCCGCATCCGCGTTATCGTTTATGATAAGCGGCACGCCGTAACTATGACACAGCTCTCTTATCTCAGCCGCTTCTCGTACCAGCTCATCCTCCGCAAGCCCCTTCTCGCGCAGCTGCAGCATCGTCACACCACCTTTAAGCGCGCACTCGATCTGCTCATATAAGGTCTGTCTGCCCGTCCATGCGCGGTCGGTAACGGCATATAAAAGCAGCATATCCTTACTGAAATTCATGCTAATTCCTCCAAGTATCTCTTTACGTCTTTACAGGTCATAACACTGCTCATAACACATGCACCCTTTGCTCCGGCTTGTCTGATCTCACATATATTCGCCGGACAGATGCCGCCGATGGCAAACACCGGAACAGATACGCTCCGGCATACGCTGCGCAGAAAATCCGTTCCTCGTCCGGGCAGCCCCCTCTTGCAGTCAGTATCGAAAATATGTCCGGCAATAATATATGTACAGCCCAGGCTTTCCGCCTCCACAGCTTCCGAAACCGAATGACATGATGCTCCGAGCGCTGTATACCTTGCCCTTTCCGATGCCGGAATGTTTCGCAAAAGCTTCAGCGGCACATGCAGAGCATTACAGCCGATCTCTGCCGCAACATACGAAAACGTGTGCAGAACTAAACGCGTTCCGTACTCATTGCATATCTGCAGCGCCCTCTCCGCCAAAGCCCTGTACTCATCTTCACTCAGCTCCTTTTCTCGGAGTATGATCCCTGCCGGCTTTGCCTTTGCAATTTTTGCGAGCCGATCAAAATAATCCTCTTTGCACAGCAGCCGATTTGTAACACATAGAATATCAGACATAGAGGTAATCGTTCAGAACCGGCTGCAATCCCTCGCCTGTGATATCATCGTACATCTTGTCCAGGCTTCGGTTATCGGCTATCTCAAACTGTTCATCACCCTCGCGGCCGTCTGATTCCTTTCCTGTATATTTGCTTTCGTGATCACCGATACCGGTTGACACGCCTGCTGAAACCTTTGTCGCAGCTATCTTTACGATACCGTTACGAAATTCCGCGCTCTCACGCGATGAAACCGTAATGCCGACATACGGCAGGAATATACGGTAGGCGCAGATTATCTGACAAAGCTGCTTTTCGCCGACATCCAAAGGATTTATCTTATCGTTATTGACTATCGGTCTGAGCCTCGGGCAGGACAACGACATCTCGGCATGAGGATATTTGCGCTGCAGATAATAAACATGCAATGCGCTTGCCAGCGCGTCCTTACGAAAATCCGAAAGTCCCAGGAGCGCCGAAAATGCTACGCCGCGCATACCTCCCATAAGCGCGCGTTCCTGCGCGTCGAACCGATACGGCCAAACTCGCTTGTGACCGAGCAGATGCAGTGTTTCATATTTTTCCGCATCATACGTCTCCTGAAAAACCGTGACATAGTCAGCGCCGCAGTCGCGCAGATATCTGTATTCGTCCGTGTTTACCGGATATATCTCAATACCGACCATACGGAAATACTTCCTTGCAAGCTTGCAGGCCTCGCCTATATACTTAACGTCACTCTTTGCGCGGCTCTCGCCGGTGAGTATCAGTATCTCCTCCATCCCGCTGTCGGATATGACCTTCATCTCATGCTCGATCTGCTCCATGCTCAGCTTCATGCGTTTTATGTCATTATAGCAGTTGAAGCCGCAGTAAACACAATAGTTCTCGCAGTAGTTAGCGATATATAGCGGCGTAAACAGATAGACAGTATTACCGAAATGCTTGCTTGTTTCAAGTCTTGCCCGCTGCGCCATCTTCTCCAGAAAAGGCTCCGCCGCCGGAGAAAGCAAAGCTTTGAAATCCTCTATGGAACATGTTTCATGCTCTAAAGCTGCCTTTACGTCTCTTGCGGTATATTTCATATAGTCAAATGAATTCATCTGATCGATCACATTTTTGCATACATCCGACTCTATCCTCTCCATTCCCTGCAGATATTCCATATAATCCTTACGCGATGAAGGATCCGTCTCAAGACGATGCTTCTTTTCCAACGCCTCTTTCGACAAACGCTCCGAGTCTACAAAAAAACGATTCTCCATAGCTTTCTCCTTAGTCACGCAAAAAGCCGGTCAACGGGTCGGAAGCGGACGCGCCGCGGGTAAGAACTCTGCCAAGTCCGGCAAGATACGCGCTGCGACCGGCTTCTATAGCCTGTCTGAATGCCGCCGCCATCTTCGGTATATCTCCCGCTGTCGCAAGCGCTGTATTTGCCATAATAGCCGCCGCGCCCATTTCCATGGCTTCACATGCCTGTGATGGTTTACCTATGCCCGCATCAACTATTATAGGAAGATCGATCTCGTCTATAAGTATCTGTATGAACTCCTTTGCCGCAAGTCCCTTATTTGATCCGATCGGCGCGGCAAGCGGCATTACTGTTGCAGCTCCGGCATTCACAAGATCTCTCGCTGCATATATATCAGGATACATATACGGCATAACAACAAAGCCCTCTTTTGCAAGCATCTCAGTTGCCCTTACTGTCTCATTGTTGTCCGGCAAAAGATACTTTGAATCTCGCATGATCTCGATCTTCACAAAATCACCGCAACCAAGCTCTCTTGCAAGACGCGCTATGCGCACGGCCTCCTCGGCAGTCCTTGCGCCGCTGGTGTTAGGCAGAAGCGTTACTCCCTTAGGGATATGATCCAATATATTTTCCTGCTCCTTGGTATTGGCTCGGCGAACGGCAAGAGTGATGATCTCCGCTCCGGCGTACTTGATTGCCGCCTCGATCAGGTTCAAAGAATATTTGCCGGAACCGAGAATAAATCGCGAGCCGAACTCGCGTCCGCCGATAATAAGCTTATCTTCCTTCATTTGTTTTTCGTCCTTTCAAATTTATGTCCATTAAATCCTTCCACAAAACCATTTGGGGGAAATGCGCACAGACTAATAGGCGCTTTGCGCCTGTTGGTGCGATTGAGTGAGGCTATATATGTATGCGAACTCACGAACACCGCGCAAGCTTCAAGGCGCATTTTTTCCAATCTTATGAACATGGGTTTCACCCACAAAACCGTTTGGGGAAAATGCGCAACGAAGATCGTGCGTATGAGCAAGCGAGACTATATGCTTATATGCGAGCTTGCAAATGCGTGCGAGATTCAAAGCGCATTTTTTCCAAACTTTCAAACTTCGTATTGTCCTGCTAATATACGCAGAGCCGTATGCGCTTCATGCGCGGCGCAAAGCATAACGCGCGATGACAAAAGAGAGCCGCTTTCGTTCACATCGCTGACCCCGTCGCCGCAGAGATAGAACCGCTTTGTTATCCGGCGCGTCTTTATGTCATTGGCACTTCCCGCTCCCGCCATGCCCGATGCCGCCACTAAGTACTTATCAGGCATTTTTTCAAGAACAAAATTTGTGAGCATAGCCTTGCTTTCAGGCTTGTCAAACGCCTCGCACACTATGTCTGCATCTATGAGAAGCTCTGAAGCGTTGTCCTCTGTTATGCGCACCGTATGCGCCTCGATCTCAATATAAGGCGCGATCTCTTTAAGATTTTCCGCAAGCGCCACAGTTTTATCCTTCCCCACCTGAACCGCTTTATATTGCTGACGGTAGAGATTGGTAATATCGACCTTGTCAAAATCGATAAGTATAAGCCTGCCGACTCCGGCACGAGAAAGAGATATGGCAATATTTGAGCCTAATCCTCCAAGTCCGCATATTGCTACCGTTGCCGATGAAAACCGCTCCTGAAGCTCCGCTCCGTGCCGCGCTGTCATAGCAGCGGTCATTTCTTCCTTCGACGGTATCATATCAGCCACCCCCCACAAAGTTGACGATCTCGACACTATCTCCATCACAGAGCACCGTTTCATCATATTTTGCCTTCGGCACGATCGCTTCATTACGCTCTATCGCGATTTTTTTAAGATCATAGCTTGTATTTGCAAGATATTCTGATATACTCATGCCATCGGCATTGACTTTTTCTCCATTGATACTTACCATTTTGCCGCTCACCTCCATATTAAAACGGGAAACCGCCGATCTGGCTGTTTCCCGTAAAAAACACACTTTTGCATCCCTACGTTGGCATTATCCAAATCAGGTTATCGGTCGAAGGTCACACCTTCCTCTCCGCCTGTAACACAAGCTCCCGTCTGTTTAATTTTATAAGCTAATTATACAACATTAATTATGTTTTGTCAATCTGTATTTTTAACTGGACAAA
Source organism: Clostridia bacterium (assembly GCA_017404065.1). Taxonomy (GTDB): domain Bacteria; phylum Bacillota; class Clostridia; order UBA1381; family UBA1381; genus Ornithomonoglobus. The sequence continues at coordinate 39,036 of JAFRDB010000127.1, read as the reverse complement.
CATAAAAATTTATGTTATGATATAGCTATATTAAATAGGAGGGTTTGAATCATGTATATTGCAGACAAAGACAGATATAACAAAATGAAGTATAACCGCAGCGGCATGACCGGTTTGAAGCTTCCGGCGTTCTCGCTCGGTCTGTGGCACAACTTCGGCAGCGGTGACAGCTTTGATAATATGACCAATATGATCACGACCGCGTTTGATCTTGGTATCACACATTTTGATATTGCCAATAACTATGGCCCCTACCCCGGCTCGGCGGAGGAGAATTTCGGAAAGATAATGAAAAACACGCTTGCACCCTACCGCGACGAGCTGATAATCTCGTCAAAGGCAGGCTACTTCATGTGGGATGGCCCCTACGGCGACCACGGCTCGCGCAAATATCTTGTAGCAAGCTGTGATCAGAGCTTAAAGCGGACAGGGCTTGATTATTTTGATATATTCTACCACCACCGTCCCGACCCGGAAACACCTTTGGAGGAAACAGCAGCTGCGCTTGACTATATCGTAAGAAGCGGCAGAGCGCTCTATGCGGCCATCTCAAATTACAGTCCGGAGCAGACGCTTAAGATGTCACAGATAATGAAGGGGCTCGGCACACCGCTCCTTATAAATCAGATACGCTATAATATGTTCGAGCGTAAACCGGAGCAGGAGTTGTGGACAGTCCTTGACCACGAGGGCATTGGCTCTATCGCATTTTGTCCGCTCGCGCAGGGACTTCTCACTAACAAGTACATACACGGCATCCCCGAAGGCTCACGCGCCACAAAGTCGCAGTTTTTGAACGCCGACAGAGTAAACAACGCGCCTATAGACAAGATAAAGGCACTCAACGAATTAGCAGAGCAGAGAGGTCAGACGCTTGCGCAGATGGCGCTTCTATGGAATCTTCGCGGCCCGCTCACCAGCGTTATAATAGGCGCATCGCGTCCACAACAAATAACCGAAAATGTTCAGGCACTTGACGCGCCCGCTTTCACGGACGAGGAACTCAAAAGAATAGATGAAATTCTCGCGTAAAAACAAGGATCGGGCGACGATACAGCTGTCCGATCACTTTACATATCCAAAGCTGTTCCGGTTCACGCTACCATCGGTCATAATGATGATATTTACATCTATATACGGCGTGGTGGATGGCTTTTTCATATCTAACTTCGTCGGTAAAACAGCGTTTGCCGCGATCAACTTCATATTACCGGTACTGATGATACTCGGCACTGTCGGGTTCATGTTCGGTACAGGCGGCAGCGCTCTTGTTGCAAAGACTCTTGGTGAGGGTAAGCGCGATAAGGCGAACCGTCTGTTTTCTATGCTCGTTTATGCTACGGCGATAAGCGGTGTTATCGTAGGTGTTGTCGGCTTTATTCTCATCCGCCCCATAGCCATGCTTTTAGGCGCGGAGGGTGAAATGCTTGAGGACTGTGTCCTGTACGGGCACATAACACTTGTCTCGATGCCTGCGCTGATGCTTCAGTACGGATTTCAGAGCTTTTTTATCACGGCCGAAAAACCAAAGCTTGGGCTTGCCGTAACTGTCGCGGCAGGCATTACCAATATAGTGCTTGACGCGCTTCTCATTGTAGTGCTGCGGCTCGGCACAGCCGGAGCGTCACTTGCAACGGCAATAAGTCAGTTTGTCGGCGGCGTGATACCTATAATATACTTTATGCGCAAAAACACAAGCCTTTTGCGGCTCACCAAAACACGCTATTACGGCAGGTCGATGCGAAAAGCTTGTATAAACGGCTCCTCGGAGATGATGGCAAACATCTCAATGTCACTCATAAGCATACTCTATAACATCCAACTGATAAAATATGCCGGCGAAAATGGTGTTTCCGCATACGGTGTTCTTATGGACATAAACTATGTATTTCTGTCTGCATTTATCGGCTATGCCGTTGGCGCATCACCAATAGTGGGATTTAACTTCGGCGCGAATAACCGTCAGGAGCTGAAAAGCCTGTTCAGAAAGAGCATAACGATCCTCTCTTGCCTTGCCGTAGCAATGTTCATTTCCGCCGAGCTTCTGGCATACCCACTCACCAGTTTATTTGTCGGCTATGACGCGGAGCTGTTTTTGTTCACGCTCGGCGCATTCAGGATATTCTCGTTCTCATTCCTGTTTGCCGGCTTCGCCATAGGCGGCTCGTCATTTTTCACCGCGCTAAATGATGGTATTACCTCAGCGCTAATATCATTTTTGCGAACGCTTGTTTTCCAGGTCGCGGCAGTGCTTCTGCTGCCGATAGCGTTTGGCATAGACGGGATATGGTTTTCCATCCCCGCCGCCGAATTTATAGCCGCCTCCGTCACGGCATGCTTTGTTATCCGCAAACGCGGAAAATACGGATATTGACAAAAGCACGGCGCAGCCGGTGGCTGCGCCGTAGCTATAGTCAGAGGTCATAGATCAAAATAATCCCTACACACAGAAAGAATTTTTTCTTGGGTTTTTTTATCTGTTACACTACCTGCAAATCTTCCTAACCGATCATGAGAAATCGTACGTATCTGCTGGAGCATAGCAATAGAGGCTTTCGGCAATCCGCTTATTGAAGGATCAAGAAAAACCTCTGTCGGATAAATTTTCGCTCCCGGCTTCACGCTTGATATCGGCAACACCGTTGAAACCGGCAAATGATGATTTACCGAATTTGTCGATATTATCAATACCGGTCTTGTGCCGCGCTGCTCACTGCCCACAGTCGGATCAAGGTTACAATAATAAATATCCCACTTGTTTACCATTCGCCCGGCACCTCGCTGTCAACATAACTAAAATCATTTGCGCAGTCCAATGTCCGCTTCATAAAATCCTTATCCTCCGCAGCCTCAGCCATCAGGCTCTCATATTTCATCTTCTTTATCTGGTCAAGATAAGCTTTGACCGCCTCTTTGACCGCATAGTTCACCGACGGAACAACATTTTCACGCGCCAGCTCCTTTAGCTGTGTCAAATATTCCGTCGGCAGCGTTGCCGTGATCCTTGTAGTTTGCATCATCATTAGTCACCTCATAATTATTATACTGTTTTGATGCATATTTGTCAAGCATTTTTGATGTATAAAATTATGCTGTTTTCCGCCGCATTTGCGGCCGCAAGCGCGGAAAATACGGATATTGACAAAGCACGGCGCAGCCGGTGGCTGCGCCGTATCGATTCATTGTACGTTTACTGCACCACAGATAGGTCGCATATCATCAAGCTCCCACCAAAAAACTTTTGCATATTCGCCGGTTTGTAGCGCTTCTGTGCTTATCTCTCTTTCAGCTTGCTTTATGTCTATTCTTACAAGCATATTGCTGCTGTCATATACACCTATAATTACCGTACCCGATATTTCATGCTCACTCTCAAGCTTTACCGTGTCCGTACCGATATGAACAATTATCCCATCAGACTCCGGTATCGCCGTTGGTGTTGCCGTCGGCACTGCCGTTGGTGTTGTCGTTGGTGTAGCAGTTGGCACTGTCGTTGGTGTAGCTGTCGGCTCTGTCGTTGGTGTAGCTGTCGGCTCTGCTATCGGTGTTGCCGTTGGTTCTGCTGTCGGCTCTGCCGTTGGTTCTGCCGTCGGCACTGCCGTTGGTGTAGCTGTCGGCACTACCGTTGGTGTAGCTGTCGGCTCTGCCGTCGGTACTGCTGTCGGCTCTGTCGTCGGTACTGCTGTCGGCACTGCCGTTGGTGTAACTATTGGCACTGTCGTTGGCTCAGTTTCCGCGGCAACTGTCACCGCGCCGCTTGAGAACAAAAACGCCACCGGCTCAAAGTCCGCATTGTAATTTATATCATCACCCGGCACATTATCGCCGTTCCTGCCTTTATAATAATCGATCGTTATAGGATATGTCCCGTTTGCATCGCTCTTGACCTCAAATGTAAGTACGGCAAGCACACCGTTATACATTATATTACCGGCACTGTCCCACTGCATATTATATGGCTTTGTGGTATAATGCTGCGCGGCTGTAAACGAGCCGCCGACAGCAGCATTCGGTTCTGCCTTTATAAGCGTGAGAAAGTCACTGTTGTAGCCGATCTCTATGGAAAGATTTGAAAAACCCGTATTATCCGCGAGTGTTATCGGCACATCTACCGTTTTGTCCGGTTCTGTCGTTACGCTCCCAACATCAATCGTCGGCTGTTCTCCTGCAATACACTGTATGCCGAACATATTACACAATATTGCCGCGCACACAAAAGCTGTTATATTTCGTTTCAAGTCTATCCCCCCTAATTAAGCACAACATCCCAGCCCGCAATATACCGTAGCAGGACAGTTGCATCCTTGCTGTTAATCTTTCCGCTTGCGTCAATATCGAGAGCCTCCGTCACTATTCCCGTCTGTTCCCAGCCTGCCAGATATCTAAGGAGGCATGTAGCGTCCTTGTTATTCACTTTGTTATCGCCGTTCACATCTCCGGACATTCTGCTGCTAACAGTTACTGCCCCTTCGTAATATACTATCGAAATCGGCTCGAAATCTTCATTATAGTTTATATCCGCACCATCTACATAATCACCATTCTTACCCTTGTAGCTTGATATGGAAACAGGATATACTCCATCCTTTATATTATCCTTCATTCTGAAGGTAAGAATGGCAAGCACGCCGTTGAAGTTAATATTATTCGCGCTGTCCCACTGCATATTGTACGGCTTTGCTGTAAAATACTGCGCAGTAGTGAAGCTTGCGCCGACACCACCATCAACAGCATTTATAAGCTCCATTACATCACTGTCATAATCAACTTCTATTCCAAGACTTGAAAAGCCCCTATTATTAGATATGCTGAGCTTTATATCTACTGTATCCCCGGCATTTGCCCGCATACTGTCCGCTGAAATAATTATTGAGTCCTCATCCGATGGATCATCAATGATAACAGAAGTTGCATCTATAACCGTGACTTCACAACTCACGCTATGCCCACCATCTGCTACTGTTCCGGTTATAGTCGCGGTACCCCTCGATATCCCAAATACGAAGCCGTCCTCGTCCACCTCCGCTACCGATTTATCCGATGATGTCCAGATCACCGTTTTATTAGACGCATTCTCCGGCATTAATGTAGCAATAAGCTGTTCTAATTCACCTTCCTCTAATTCAATATGCTCCTTGTCTATGGAGATACTCTCCACCGCAACCTCCGGCTCCTGCATAGATTCCGGCACAGTAATAGTGCATATATCGAATACAGTACCCGTTCCATCCGCCGCCTTTATCGCAGTGCTGCCATAGCCAACAGCCTTGACACTGCCGTCTGTGGATACCTCTGCCACCGCCGGGTTTGATGATGTCCAGACAAGAACTTCACTTTCGATATCTTCGGGATATACTGACGCGGTAAGCTTAAATTCTTCACCTATCGCAAGCTCCTTATCCTGCGTGTCAAGTGATATACTTTCTATCTGCTTTTTTTCGAATTCGCAGATAAAGCCTCTTATATCATTTACATATAAGTGATCAGAAATATCATACCATTTTCCTAAATAGCCTATTTCCAAAACATTTTCATTGTTATATTCATTATTTGGCTCTCCTTCGTTCCAATATGCATATTCAAAAGATTCGTTCGTCACCCATTCCCAAACACCTTCATTTTTGGCATCGGTTGCTCCCAAATAATAACTTTTATTTTTTATCAAATTGTTTGATATTGCTTTATTCTCATCGGCATTGGAAACTGTTGCTAAATGACCGCCAAGCATTTCGCAATATTCCTTTGCTATACTCCAACTTGGAGCCGCATTAAACAGCTGATATTTGTTTCCATTATATTCGAGTTCCGTTTCGATCATAGGCTCATATTCAATGATAAACAAAAGGTTGTCATCGGCATATGAATCAGTTGTATCGTACCAAAAACCATTATCCCCCATAATGGCAACAGTTTCCTTGTTATCAAAATTATTAGGCTCGTTTACATCCCAATTAGCATAATTGAAAGTTTCTCCTGTCACGATCCATTTCCAAATCCCTTCTTCAGTCCAATCGCTGGCTCCTATACAGCTTACTTTCCCATTTGGAATCAACGAACGAACAAATTCGTTTTCTTCTGCATTTGCAACTGTCACAAGATGTCCGCCGTAGGTTGATGCAAATCTCGCAGCTCCATTCCAAGTCATCCCATCCACGTAGTATAGCTGATAAATGTGTCCATTATATATTTCTGTCTTTTGAGCAATAATTGAATCGAAATCTATAGCATTAACAAATCTTGATTCATCATAATGTGACTCACCAGTATTTCCATCTTGGTCATACGCACTTAAACTGACCTCATATGTACCTGGACCTTCAAAATCCTTTGTATTTATATCATAGGAGAAATGCCCATTCGTTGCAGGCAAATTCAACCAATGATCCGTTCCGCGTCCATATATCTTAACATTTACTCCGGTAACTCCAATATTATCATTCAAGTCACACTCTATTTTAAATGAATTCGAGTTGATATTAGTTACTTGAAAATTGTTGATTGTTGGTGATTCAGAATCATATATTTGATTTATATAGAAATCCTGTGCTCCATCCGCAAGCCAAGTATATATCTGTACATTCGTTCCTTCTGCTACATTACCACCGCCTGTTACATCAAGCATACATTCCGAGCATGCCGGCTTCAAACGATACATACCATTGTATAAACTGATATACCAGCGTTGGTTTGTGCTATAAGTTCCATTATCCTCACAAGCAAATACGTTCGTCCCTTTTTCCGTTCCATAGCCGTAAACATCAAGGAGCTTGCCATCTGTAACTGATTTTATCTGATACGAGCTGTCCGCTAACTTTATAAACTGCCATATCTGATTATTTGATCCATTATAGCTTCTCACTGTAACATTATCATCATCATCTTTTGTAACATTCATCCCATTACTTGCATATGTAATACGTGCCTTAAAATTATCTCCCAGAACATGCCCGGTCGAGGTCGTGCCGCTGCCTGTTTGCGAGGTCATACACCAATTACCATCTGTTGTCATTGCATGGATTCTATAGTAATACTTTGAACCTGCCGTAAGTCCTGTATCGGTATAGCTTGTTCCGGCAGTTCTGCCGACCTCATAGAAATCACTGCCATTCTCGCTTCGCTGTATTGCATACTGATATGTATTATTACCTTTTATCACGCTCCAGCTTATGTTCAAAGCGTTCTGACTTGCCACCGTCACTGATGGTGCAGCGGTACGGCTGAAGCTGCCGCCGGTCTCCGAAGCTCCCGATTTTGCCGAGCCGTCCGAGCTCACAGCTTTTATTCTGTAATAATATTTAAATCCGGACACTATATTTTTTGTATCGGTATATGATGTGGAGGTTATATCGGATTTTATCTCCGTATAATCATTCTCGTCATATCTGCGTCTTAGCAATATGTAGCTACCCGTGCCGGTTATGTGCTTCCATGACACTGTCATTGATGATGTATTGTCGGTTTGCTTGACAGTAGGCGCGGGGATCTTTGTATAAACCCCATGTGCCTGATCCGGCTTATCCGAGGTCTCGCTGCCGTTTACCGCATATACCCTGTACCAATAAAGCGTTCCCGCACTCAGGTTCTTTGTGTCGGTATATGATGTACCGGTGATACCGCTCGCGATGGTGGAATAAGAGGTATTATCTCCCGCCGGTCGCCTGTCTATCCTATAGGTCTTTGCTCCCGCTGCTGCTTTCCAGCTGAGCGTAACAGAGGACGCCGTTACATCCGAATGTGACACCCCCGTAGGCGTTGCAGGCTTGGTGGTTGTATTATACGGATAATCTTTGGGTAGTTTTATATAATTTATTCCTCTTGCGCCATATGTGCTGTTTACATAACTACTCCATGTATATGTAAATGTTCCAACATAATTTTGCTTATACCTACTGTATTCATTATTATTTGATCCGTTCGCCTGAGCAATAGAAAAACCTTTATCAGTAATTTCTGTTATTACCATTGAATGTGCATTCCCACTGCTGTTCTTATATGTTCTTAAATGTGCTCCCGGTTTTGATGCGGTAATAAAACTCTTCAAATTTGAAGTGGTCAAACTTCCTGCTGACACACTCGTAGAACCATTTACACTTACACTGTAATAACTACCATTATAATCAGATTTTCCAAAAAGCTTGATTTGCGCCCATCTTGCAAAGCCAAAACATTGACTGGCTGCAAGATATGTTCCTTTATAGTAATAACCTGATTCTGAATTTGTTCCGTCTGCTGTACTAAATTGCATATGTGTGCCCGGTTTAATACCTATATCAACTCCGCATATTTTTAAGTTATCTGTTGCGCTCGCTGTAATTGGTATTGCTACAAAACCACTTATCAGAATAGCTACCGCCAACAGCAATGAGATTTTTTTGTTAAATGTTTTAATTCTCATAAAATAATATCCTCCTTGTCTATATATTTTGTCTTACCGGTATTATCCCCCGGTCCGTCACGCTTATTTTTCATGGGCTCCATTTGACATACCTTCCTTTCGTCTTAAATAAAAAAGCCGTTGTTGTGATGGCAGGTCCGCTCATGATCCACTACAACAGTCGGGCTTTTCGTTTAACGTATTAAAAAAAGTGTACAGTCAATAAACCGTACACTATAAAAACGCGGCTTAGACTTTTACAGTTGCTACACAGTTCAATACCCTTAAGACAAATTAAAATACATCATATAGGTATGACAAATCCATCCGCGTCTTTTACAAGACACTAATGTATTTAATTTGTCCCATACAGACATAAAACATGTATAGCAAAAAAACAATATTAAACTGTGTAGCAGAATTATATTATCATATTTCATGGATTTTGTAAATAGAGAATTAAAAAATATATTGATTTTTTTGATGGTTCATAGTATAATAGGTAAAGAAAGTGTTCTATAGGAGTTGATAGTATATGACTGATACTGTTTATAGTATAAATAACATTCAATCAGCTTTATATCCTGTGTTTAACAGGTATCGCATAAAAAAAGCGACCTTGTTTGGTTCTTATGCAAAAGGACTTGCTGATTCAAAAAGCGATGTTGATCTGCTCCTTGACAGCGGATTAAGAGGATTGAGCTTTGTCGGTTTAATTGAAGACATTCACAATGCGCTTGACAAGGATGTTGATGTGTTCGATGTAAAGCACATCGTACCCGATTCGATGATACAGCGCGAGATCAACAGAGACGGAGTAACAATATATGAAGAATAAGATCATAGTCTCTAAAAAAGTGAGGTGGTTTTTATGATGTATCCGTTTATGACATTACCTGATGATACTACGATAACCCATTCCGAAATGCAGCCGGACGGTTCGGTTCGCGTCTATGTTGAAACGCCGGACGAAAAGGACGGATTTCATAACGCCTGGTGTATTCTCCCGCAATATCGCTGGGAGAACGTACACGGCTACTCCGATCCCGAAATAGCCGAGTATCAGGATCTGATAGGATCGGTAGCGCATTTGATCATAGAATTCTCCAAAGAAGGAGGCTTCGCAAATGCCGCAAATTTTTAAGGTCGGCTCATACTGGGTATACTTTTGGTCTGACGAAAGCAAACCCTTGGAACCTGTGCACGTTCACATCGCCGAAGGGCGACCGACCTCTTCAGGTACAAAAGTATGGATAACGCGCTCCGGCAAATGCCTGTTAGCACACAATAACGGGAAAATAGACGATCATGTTTTACGAAACATTATCAGAATAATAGAAGCAAGGAGCAACTATATAATAAACAAATGGTATGACCATTTCGGTGAAACTGACTTTTACTGCTAAAAAAACATACAAGGAGTACACGCATGAAAAGCTTTGATATAAGAACAAAAATATATTTCGGCGATAACGCACTGGACAGGCTTATTGATATACCGTACAAGAAGGTGCTTATAATCACCGATCCGTTTATACGTGAGAGCGGTATGCTCTCGCACGTCACCGACCGGCTGCAGCAGGCGTTCATAGATTTCAAGATCTTTTCGGACGTGGTTCCCGACCCGCCGCTTGAAAAAATAGAGGTAGGCGTTAAGGCTCTTTTGGACTATAACCCTGACGCTGTAATCACGATTGGCGGCGGCAGCGCGATCGACTCGGCAAAATCCATACGGGAATTCAGTACGCGAGCGAACGGCAAGGATATCGCGCTTATCGCGATCCCCACGACCTCCGGCACAGGCTCGGAGGTAACGAGCTTCGCGGTCGTGACGGATACTCAGAACAACATCAAATATCCGCTCGTGAGCGACAGTATGCTCCCGACAGAGGCTATTCTTGACGCTGAGCTTGTAAAAAGCGTTCCCGCATCTGTTACGGCAGATACAGGCATGGATGTTTTGACCCATGCTATAGAAGCTTATGTCAGCATCAACAACAACGAGTTTTCAGCCGCGCTTGCGGAAAAGGCGATAGAGATTTGCGGAACTTTTCTGTTGCGCTCATATCTCGATAATAACGATACACACGCGCGCAAAAAGATGCATGTTGCCTCCTGCCTTGCCGGACTTGCCTTTAACAGTGCATCACTTGGTCTCAATCACGGCATAGCCCACGCGCTGGGCGCAAGATTCCATATCCCCCACGGACGCGCAAACGCAATGGTGCTTCCGCACGTTATAGAGTTCAACTCAGGGATAAACAAGCACTCAAAGAGCAAGAAGGAATATCCCAAATGTGTTGAGAAATACTGCAATGTGGCAAAGCTTTTGGGCGTGAACAACTTTAACGAAATAACCACCATCCGCGCCCTTGTGGGCTGGGTGCAGTTTATGAACAAGGAAATGAACATACCCCTCTCCGTTTCGCAATGCGGCGTGGAAAAGCATGAGTACATGAACGCAGTGGAGGCAATGGCGGAAAAGGCTATAGCCGATGCCTGCACCGCAACAAACCCGCGCATACCTTCAAAGGCTGATGTATGCCTGATACTTGAGCACATGTATGATTAACTGTTTCAGATGAAAAAAACAAAAGAAGCTCACCTGCGGGGTATCGTTATACCCCGCAGGTGAGCTTCTTTTTCGGTTGACTCAAACAGTCTTTTTATCAATCCTTTGAATGAGCCGCTAAATACTCCTCAAAATTCTTATACTCAGCCTTGTGCTGCTGCGGCTTGAAATCCGCCTTATAAGTTACTGAAGGTGTTGTACTCTCCGGCTGTTCTTCTCTCGGCCTTCTTGCGCCCTGCGGACGATTTTTTTTGCCGCTTCTGTATCCGCCGCGGCGTCCGCCGTTCTTTGGCGCGATAACTACCTTACGGTACGGCTCCTGACCTACCGAGAATGTCGTTACATCCTCATTGTCCTGAAGATTTGAATGGATAATGCGTCTCTCATACGGGTTCATCGGCTCAAGCGCGAATTTTCTGCCGTTCTTTGCTACCTTTGCCGCAAGCCTGTTTGACAGCGCTATAAGCGCTTCCTTGCGCTTTTCACGGTAATTTTCTGTATCTATAGTTACCTTTATATAATTATCCGATCCTCTGTTAACAACAAGTGATGTAAGATACTGAAGGCTGTCTAAAGTATCACCGCGTTTTCCTATAACGATACCCATATCTTCGCCCTCAAGCTCGATGTATATTACATCATCCTCAAGTCTTGCCTCAACCTTGACCTCTAAACCCATTGCGCCGAGAACATCCGCAATAAACTGCTTCGCATTCTCCTCCGGCTTGTCACTTGTGTATCTGCGCTGTGCAGTATCCGCCGCATCCACATGCAGCTTATGTACAGGCTCCGCCTTTGCCTCTGCAACAGGTGCAGTCATTTTTTCCGCCGCCTCTGCCGGCGCTGCCGCATCGCTGCCCTTTACGGACACTTTTACAACAGCTTCCTTTGCGCCAAGTCCCAGAAAGCCCTTTGCCGGCTCCTGGATCACTTCAATATTAACATCTTCCTCATTAACACCCAGCTCAGCAAGAGCCTCGGCTATAGCCTCATCTATGCTTTTTGCTCTTTTTTCCGTGCTGATGTTTTGATTCGGGAACTTTGACAACGAAGTCCTCCCCTTTCTTATTATCAATATACTTGTTTAATGCGAGCTGTTGAATTATCTGCACAGCTCCGCTGACTATCCAGTAAAGACCTATACCAGCCGGCAGGATCAGTGTGAAATAGCCCGTCATAACAGGCATCATCCACGTCATTGTCTTGCTCATTGACTGAGCCTGATCATTTGCCGCGTTTTTCTGACCCGACTGCGCCATTGATATCTTACTTTGCGCGAACGATGAAAGAACCGCAAGTATCGGAATTATCAAAAGCAATATTATACTGAGATTTCCCTGTATATCACCAAAGCAGCCAAATGCCGTCCATGGTGTCTTTGACAGATCCAGTCCAAGGAAGTTAAAGTTGATATACCACTCATGTGTCGCGCCGTAGATCTGATGCGCCCAGTTAGATATCTGTATCTGAGACTGCTGCATAAGCTGCTGCGCATCATAGCCGGCAAGGTTGCCAAGATCTGCACCCGATGCTATCATAGCATCCTTAAGATCCATGATCTTATTAACTATATCCTCCGGTATGTTCTTATAAGGAACGTTAAACATATATGTAAGCGGCTTCTGTATTGCCTGATACAGCGCGATAAGTATCGGCATCTGTATCAGAAGCGGCAGACAGCCTCCCGCCATGCTTACACCGTTTTCCTTGTACAGCTTTGACATCTCCTGTTGGAGCTTTGCCTGGTCATTGGCATATTTCTTCTGGAGCTCGGCGACAAGCGGCTGAATTTTCTGTTGCTTTTTCATCGCCCTCTGCGACTTGATGTTAAGCGGCAGCAGTACGATCTTTATAATAAGCGTAAACAAGATGATCGCAACACCATAGTTTTTGACTATCTCATATATAGTCTTTATAATCCAGCCCATCGCCAAAACGATATAATGCCACATAAAATTTCCTTTCCGACGCTATGCTACGGGACGGGGTCATACCCATGACCTCCGAGCGGGTGGCAGCGCAAAATCCGCTTTACCGCAAGAAAGCCCCCCTTGACTGCGCCATATTTTTCTATCGCCTCAAGAGCATACTGTGAGCAGGTAGGAATAAACCTGCAGCAGCTGCCGCCCTTTATCGGCGAGATGCGGTGTCTGTAAAATCTGATCAAAAAAATCATTGTTTTTTTTGCCATAATTATTAGTTTTCTTCGCTCCAAACTCCGAGCGATGCGAGTACATATTTCATATCCCGCATGATCTGCAAAAAAGTCTTTCCCGCGGCGCGGTTACGAGCTACGATCACCAGATCATAAGTTCCGGTGATACCGTCCTCAAGCTGCCTGTAGCTCTCACGCATGAGGCGCTTTGCGCGATTGCGCATAACCGCGCAACCAAGCTGCTTACCCACCGAAAAACCGACGCGGTTTACGCCACGGCGATTTTTCTGCGCATAAACTGCCACGAAACCGCCTGCAGACGATCTGCCGCGGGCATACAGCCGCCTGAAGTCTTTATTGAGCTTTAATATCTCTGTTTTCTTCAAGCCTTGCCACTCCTCCGGGAAAAAACAGAGCCGACCGCAGATCGCTGTTTCGGCTCTTTCCTTCTATCATTTCTCTGATGTTGTTAATATTTTTCTACCCTTAGCGCGTCTTGCAGCAAGAACCTTGCGGCCGGATTTTGTTGCCATTCTTGCTCTGAATCCGTGAACCTTTACTCTCTGACGCTTTTTCGGCTGATATGTCATTTTCATAATCACTGCACCTCCTATACACAGTTTACGATCCCGATTTGACCGTATTTATATCCAAAATATAATCAGACACCTTAAAATATTATATCGGTATTGCGCGGTTTTGTCAAGCTTTTTTTAATTTTCGGATATTTACAAAAATATTTTGGATAAATTACAACAAATTTCTTGTAATTCTGCAAGAATTATTATATAATATACTCAATAATAATATAAAAAAAGGAGAGATGATATTATGACTATTGGAAATGTAATGGTTGGCCAGTCCGGAGGACCGACCTCGGTAATAAACTCCAGTCTTGTCGGCGTGTTTAAGACCGCAAAGGATTCCGGCTGCGGCAAGGTATACGGGATGCGTAACGGTATTGAAGGACTTCTGAAGGAGAGATATATAAATCTTTCGGATTATATCAAAAATGACCTTGATATCGAGCTGTTAAAGCGTACACCATCTTCATTTTTAGGCACCTGCCGTTATAAGCTTCCGTCTGTAGAGGATCAGCCGCAGGTATATGACCGTTTATTCCATATCCTGAACAAACTTGATGTTAAGTATTTCTTCTACATCGGCGGCAATGACTCGATGGACACGATCATGCAGCTTTCAAACCACGCAAAGACAATAAATTCAGACATACGCTTTATCGGTGTTCCCAAAACTATCGATAACGACCTTGACCACACCGACCACACCCCCGGTTACGGCTCAGCTGCAAAGTACATAGCATCGGCAATGAAGGAGATCATCCGCGATGCTTCCACATACCCCAACGACTCTGTTACTATAGTAGAGATAATGGGTCGTAACGCAGGCTGGCTCACAGCCGCGGCTGCACTCTCAAATTCAGAGGACTGCAGTGGTCCCGATCTTATCTATCTGCCGGAAAAGGTGTTCGACCACGAAAGCTTTGTTAAGAAGGTAGAGGGACTGAAAAAACTCAAGACAGCAGTAGTGATCGCTGTTTCAGAGGGCGTTAAGACAGCAGACGGCAAGTATGTCTGCGAGGCAAACAAGCAGAATGTATTTACAGACTCGTTCGGTCACAAGGCGTTGGGCGGAACCGCTCTTTATCTTGCCGACTTCCTTGGCGAGAATATAGGCGTTAAGTCACGCGGTATTGTGTTCTCAACCTTGCAGCGCTGCGCGTCACATCTTGTATCGCGCCGCGACATAACAGAAGCATTCCAGGCAGGCGCAGACGCGGTTTTAGCCGCGATCGCAGGCGAAACAGGTATGATGGTTACATTTAAGCGTATCTCTAATGCGCCGTACAGCCTTATCACTGAGGTTCACGACATCAACGAGATAGCAAACGCCGAGAAGGTCGTTCCCGATGAGTGGATCACAAATAACGGCACGTATGTTTCAAAGGAATTTGAGGAATATGCGCGTCCGCTTATTATCGGCGAGCTTTCGCCGTTCATGGTAGACGGTCTGCCGAGGCATTTGTTTATCGATAAGTAAAAAACGTTAAGAGGGGGCTGTTGCATTTTACAGCCTCCTCTTCTGCTTACTCTGTTTACTCCTGCATCTGCATACGTCCACCTCCGAAGCCGCCCATTCCTCCGCCAAAGCCGCTGTTTGATGCCATGCCGATCGTGGTTAGAGCGCTCTCCACTGTGCCGCTTGCCGCCTCTGTATCATTTACATATACGGTATAGGTCTCCCCTGTTTTTATCTTGTCGGACGAATACATAATGTGTCCGGCATTTTTTGTTGCTGTATAGCTCATTATCTCACTGCCGCTGCTGTCCTTTATCGTTATCTCATCACCCGCGCTTACAGAAGTGTATGCTGAGATAACATTCTGTGCCGAGCTTGTTGCCGGATTTTCTATCATCCCCGCCGAACCTATTGCCAAAAACGTTCCGCCGTTTACCTGGAACAGTCCGTCATGGTCAACAGCAGAATTTCCATTATTCGTTGGACCATTGACATATATCTGACCACCGGCAATTATTATCGAGCCGTTTGAATCAATGCCGTCACCCTGTGAATTTATGGCGATATAGCCGCCGTTTATCTGAATATGATGCTCACTGCTTACTGTTGTGCTCTCGCTGCCGCCGAAGCCGCCCATCCGTCCGCCATAAAAGCTGCGCTGCTCGCTGTTTTGTGATGCGTCTGTGCTGCCATTCTGCATATCAGGCGGTGTCATGCTGCCCATGTCGCCATTCTGCATATCCGAACGCATCATGCCGCCATTTTCTCCGTCCTGCATATCCGGAGTTGTCATACCGTTCATTTCGCCATTCTGCATACCGCCGCGCATTCCGCGTCCGCCGCCCATGCGACCGCCGCGCATCTCGCCATTCTGCATATCCGGCGGCGTTATGCCGTTCATTTCACCGTTCTGCATATCCGGCGGTGTCATGCTGTTCATTTCGCCGTTTTGCATATCCGGGCGCATCATGCCGTTCATTTTATCCGTGCCTTCTGTGCTGCCAAAGCCGTCCATCATTTCGTTACCATTGCCGCCCGCGTTAAAGCCGTCATCACTTGCAACAATACTGATATCTCCATCGTTAACGGTAAGGATCCGTTTTGCTTCTATACCCTCTGTGGATCTCTGCACAACAACTGTTCCGCCATTGATATAAACATCCTCCATACCCTTGATTCCCTTCTTGGAATTTGAGGTAAGAGTTATCGTACCGCCATTGATATCTATCTCAGAGTCGCTCTTTATGCATGTGTCATTTGATGTGACGCTCACATTGCCGTCCGATATTTCCATAAACCATTCTGCCTTAAGTCCCTTTGAGGAAACATCCTCGCTATCATCCTCGTCATCAGATGCTGCCGCACTGAAGCCGCCTCTGAAGCCCATCTCGTTTGAACTTACAGTGACCTCACCGTTACAGGTAATATCTGTTTCGCCGCCGCTTATATCAAGTATGCTCTCAGACTGGATACCATCGCCGCCGGCTGTGATCGTTACCGTACCGCCGCTGATCTCTGCTGTATCGTTTACATGGATGCCGTCCGCAACAGATGTTATATTGATCGTACCGTTGCTGATCTCAAAGCTGTCCTTTGCGCTGATGCCGTTGTGTACTGTACCGTTTATATTAAGTGTGCCCTTGCCCTTTATCTCAAGATCATCCTTTGAATATATACAAGCGTTTGTCTCGGCATCCTCACTGTATGTGCCGCCATCCGTAAGCGTGCTTGTTGTTCCATCGACTGCCGTTATATAGCACTTGTCGGCATTCTTAACATATATAGCTGCGCCGTCAGTGTTCGTTAGCTCTGCACCGCTGAGCTTTATCCTTACCTTATCCTCTGTATCGACTACGATCTGTGCGTCTGCGTTCTTGCCTGTTACGGTAAAATCACCGCCATTGGTTATCGTTATTACCTTGCCGCTTACCGATACGCCATCGCCTGTCACAGTCATACTGTCGAGCTTTATATCGCCTGTGTTTTCCTTCCAGGAATCATCATCATCCGCTGTACTTGTGATAGTAACTGTCTGTGTGTCTCCGTCCCATGCCACATCCAGGTTCAATATCTCACCCAGTGCTCTTAGCGGGATCATTGTCCTTCCGTCCACTATCTGCATTACCTGCTCTGCCGTAACGGTTTCTGTGACCTCATCATCCTTCGTTTCGGTTATAGCCGCCTCACCTACAGTCATGGTATATGTCTTTGACTTCTTTCTTGCAGAGACCGTTTTCGTATCTCCGTCCCACTTTACCTTTGTTCCGAACGCTTCAAATATCGCCCGCATCGGCACGAGAACTGTTCCGTTCTCGTTTATCGGCTCTACGTCAAACTCTATCTCTTCTCCATTGTATATAACTGATATTCCCTTTGTTTTACTCTCTGTTTTCTGTCCGGCTGTTGCAAACGAGCACGCTGTGCCGCTCGCCAGAACCGTTGCCGCCAATAGTGCGCATACTGTTTTCTTTGTCATGATAGTTACCTCCGTTCTGTATGTCTTTCAGGGCTTTTCCCTGATCCTTGAAACGGATTATAATACTGTTTTCTTAAATAAACCTTAAAGGTAAAAATTTTTTTTATTTTAAAGGAGGACAGCCGAGCCGTCCTCCCTTGTATCAATCCACCACCGTATATTCCTTATATGCATACGGCTTCATGCCTGATAAGCTGTCCCAAAGCATTGCTTTGATCACCGCGCAGCCCTCAAAGCCTGCGATGTCGGCATCAAAGTTTGAAGGTATTACTGTCTTTACGAGGTGTCCTTCCGCATCGTAGCCTGCTACAATAAGCGTATCGCCGTCCTTTGCGATCGCGGTAACATGATCAGTCGTAACAGACCTGATCTCCCGCTCAGGTGACGGAGTCGGCTCCTCTGCCGCTTCCGTTCCGAAGGAATAGACCTCGCCCGCCTTCGCGTTTGCTATCGTATACTTTCCGTCGGTAAACTCTATGGCACTTCCGTCAAGAGCCTTGATATTGCCCTTGTCATAGCCGATAGTTACATCGCCATCGACTGCCGGAACGACCTTTATCTCTGTTGCCTTGCCGTCATTCCACTTGATGCTTACCTCTGCGCCGTTCTTTGCCTTTATGCCGCTTATCTCGCCGCTGTCCCAAACGGTCGGGAGCGCGGGAAGGATATATATATCCCCTGTCTGCGACTGCATCAAAAGCTCCATAACGCCCGCAGCCGAGCCGAAGTTGCCGTCTATCTGGAACGGCGCGTGGGTATCAAAGAGGTTTGAATACGTTCTCTTTGCAAGCTGATAGCGGAACAGCTCCAATGCCTTGTCGCCTTCAAGCGTCCTTGCCCATAAAAGGAACTTATTCGAGCATGACCAGCCTGTTGATTCATCGCCGCGGTTTGTAAGGATTACCTTTGCGCCCTCGATATATTCAGGGTTATCGCGGCTTATGAGCGTTCCCGGATAAAGACCTACAAGATGCGAGATATGCCTGTGCCTCGGATCGCCCAAATCGTTGCCCGAAGCATCTTTATTATAGCCTATCTCCTGCTTCCACTCTTTTATCTCGCCGTCTCCGCCAAGCTCAACGGGCAGCTCCATGTGGTTCCTTATCTCCTTCCATGCCGCGACCTTATCAGCGTCCACGCCAAGCGTTTCCGCCGCCGCTATCGTGTAATCGAACATTCCTGCTACGAGCTGCAGGTCGTACTTTATACCCTCGCCTGTCGGGCCCTGCTCAGGCGAGCGGCCCTCCCAGGTGGTATAATAATAGCCGTCGGGGTATTTATCCGTTTCCGTTGTTGTGCGCTTAAGGTTTGTGTACATATACTGCGTGTAGAAGTTCGCCATCTTACGCATTATCGGATAAATGTCATTTGCTAAAAGCTCCTTATCGCCCGTTGTCTGATACAGATCCCATATATTATATGCGAGCCATGCGGTATTGCCTGCCGATTGTATGCTTGTTGAGCCTGTGAGGTCTGTAGTACCCATGATAGACTGCTTTGTGTGCATGATGAACACATCGTCCTTATCCTCGCTGCTGTCTGTGAATGTTATGGTATTGCCGCTGAGACTATAGGACTTCGGTGTAACGCCATAGTAGTTCTTAGCCGTTATCGTGCCGGCAGGTATCTGTGAATTGAACCATCTGATAAGCGACTTGCCGCTGTCAAGAAGGTTTGCGCCGCCCGCGAACCAGTAGTTCATCTCCATATTGATATTGATGCAGTAGCATGAGCCCCATATCTCCGCCGTAGACTGGCACCACTTACCCTGGAGGTTCGCCGGCATTGTCGTTGATCGTGAGGATGAGATCATCATATACCGCGCGTAGTTATAGTGCAGCTCCTCAAGATGCTTGTCAAGCGACTTGTACGCAGCCTCATCATATGTTACCTTTTCCGAGCCGCTTATTACCCTGTCATATGACTTCTGAAGCTCGTCCGTAGGCGTCTGGCATACTGTATCGCCCGTTAGCGAGAATTTAACAGTATCAAACTGCTCGTGATAATCCGCGATATGCTCCGTTTTTAGCTCGTTATAGCTCATAGCAGCCGCGCCGTTCATTCTTTCTGTTGCTTTGTCTATCGCTGCCGCAACGCCGCGAACGCTCTTATACGGTATCTTGGACGTATCTGCCGGATCAAACTGATCCTTGTCATAGTCTGTAGCTGCCGTTACAAGTATAGTAACGCCCGTAGCGCCCTCAACGCTTACGCTGTTATATCCGTCCGTTACGGTGCCGTTATCTGCGATCACCTTTATCTTGGTGCAGTATTCAAGGTCGCTTTCCTGATTCCATTCCGCCTTGCCGCCCGCAGCGTAAGGCTCGCTGTCCTTCAGCTTGCCGACTACAGTTATCTCGCCGTCCTTAACGACAGCCTCGCCGGGGTGCATCATAACAGGATCAACGGTGAAATTGAGCGCGTTTGCCTTGTCCGCTGTGTATCTGAGGACCAATACCTCTTTCGGATATGATGCAAAATACTCGCGGCTGTAGGTAACGCCGTTGTACTCATAATTCACATGCGCTACGCTGTCGTCAAGGTCAAGGTCGCGGTAGTAGTTATTCACCGTCGCGCCATTGGGCATATCAAAGTCAACAAAGATATTGCCGACGCTCATATAGCCGTTTATGCCCTCGCTCATGCTCTTATTTACGTAATTTGCCGCAACGCTGTTCTCTACGCCTCTGTAGCCTGCTGCCCAGAAGGTCTCCTCGTTGAACTGTATCTGATCCTTATCGGGCAGTCCGAAAAGCATACCTGCCATATAGCCGTTGCCTATCGGCAATGCCTTCTGCTCCCAGTCAGCTGCGTGCATATCGTAGATGCTGTTATTGTCATTGCCACTCTTTGCAAGATACGCGCCCGTTTTGTACCAAAGCACATTATTCTTTGTCTGCGCGGGATAATTGTCGTATGTATAGCTTACGTTAAGGTCAGCAATATCCACCGTTTCGGGATCAACTCCATACGGCACACCCTTTGGCGAAAGTACACCCGCGCCCATGCCGAGCCCCGACACCTTGCCCGTTATCCAGTCGGAAACGAGCGGGATATTCTTATACGCCGTTTTTGCGGTCTTATATATCGCGTCAGATACTACCTCGTTATTGCTGTTTACTATATATGCCCTTACCTCCGCCGCGTTTTTGAAGGCGACAGATGCCTTTACCTCTGTAACGCCCGCCGCGGCATTGTCAAGCGAAACGGATGTTCCCGCAATTACTATACCGTTAGCATCTGTCGCCTTTACAACTGCCTTATAGCCCGATGATACCGTGTTAGTGTCTATCGCAATGCCGTCAACGCCCTCGGCTGTTGTGAGGTCTGCCGCGCAGTTTTTAAGGAACATGCCTTTTACAGTGTACGGCGCTGCTACGCTGTCATTACGAACTGTTACCGTAAATGTATCGGAAACATTTGCCGTTGTCTGATTGCCCTCTACCGCAAGCGTTGCTTTGACTGTGACATTGCCCGCCGCGCTCCCTGCGGAGAGCACTCCGTTATTTATCGTGCAGCCGAGAGCATCGCCCTCTATGCTCCATACCGTTTTCCTTTCGGATAACGCCTCGCCGCCGACTATGGGTATCGCCTTCAAGTTCAGCGTGCCGCCCCTGTTTACCATTTCATCACCCACTATCTTAACACCCGTAGCGTCCGTAACTTCCTTTAGCTTAAGTGTGCAGCTCTTTGATGTACCTCCCGCTGTGGCTGTTACCTTAACATCTCCCGCCGCTGCGACATCTGTTATCGTCAAAAGGCCGTTATTATCTATCGAAACGCCCTCATAGCCGTTTACCGACCATGTAACATCTGCGGTGTCCGCGCTGCCGTAGAATACCGCGTCAGTGCCGACCATAAGCGTTGTTATGCTCTTATAGACATTTGCGGTATACTGCACCGTCTGCCCGTCTAATATAAATTTCTCCTCAGCCGCGCCCGACAGCGTGAGCATATCCGCGCTGCCTAATACCTCTATTTTTGATATAGCTATCGCGCTCCAGCTTCCAAGCTTTAGGTTAAGCTTTGATACTGCCTCAGATACCTTTACTGTTGTAGTGTACCATGTGTCAAACTCGCAATTTGTTTTGAGGTCTACAGTCTCGCTGCCTACAGTCATGGTATTGTCGTTATTTACTTCATTTCTGAATGCATTGCCGTTATTGGTAGCCTTTGGCTTTGCATAGGTAATTCTTATATATTTACCGGCTGCAACCGTTGCCGGAAGTGTAAGCTCTGATGTAATAGTTCCGTTGCCGCCCGCACCGACAAATAAATAGTATCCGTTTTCCGGAAGTCCCTTGCCATACGGGAAATAGCCCGAATTTGTGCTTGAATTTTCTCTTACCACTGCGTTATTGTAGTTTGAGCCTGTCGTTGAGATCTTAAAGCCTGTGCTGCCTATTGCGGTTTCGTCCATGCCGCCCGTCACAAAAGCCTTTATCTCGCTGTATCCACTGCCGAAGGTGTATACCGCGTCATCACCTGACGGCGGTACCTCAGTAGGTGTCTCTGCCGGCTCAGGCGTTGATGTCGGCTCAGGCATTGCCGTTGCCACAGGCTCCTCCGGAGCCTCTGATGATACCTTTATTGATGATATAGCCAACGCGCTCCATTTGCCGAGTGTTATATCTATTTTTGAAACCTCGCTGTCAGCCCTTACCGTCTTTGTATACCATGTGTCATAATCGCAGGTTGCCTGCACATCTATAGTTTCATTCCCAAGCTTCATGGTGTTCGCATTGCCCGCGCTGCGGTTCGTGCCGCCGTTATTGGTCGCGTAAGGTTTTGCGTATGTTATTGTTATATAGCCGCCCGCCGGCACCGGCTCCGGCAGCATTAGCGTTGCGGCTACATTGCCGTTGCCGCCCGAACCGAAGAAAAGAAAATATCCGTTATCGGGAAGTCCCGCGCCATACGGATAATAGCCTGTTCCGCCCTTGGTTGCCATGCTCATTACCGCTACATTATTGTAGTTGGAGCTTGAAGTTGATACCTTGAAGCCCGTATCGCCTACGGCAGTTTCCGAAAGCGAGCTTGTGTTAAACGCCTTTATCTCGTTAAACTCGCTGCCGAACATATTCTCCGGCTCCTCAGGATCATCTATAATTCCGTTGTTATCCGCAATTACGTTGAAGAACGCAAGAACGCTCTCCTCTGTCGCGCTGTCAACAAGTGTCGGTGTGAACCGCTTGCCGTACATACAGTCTACCGCTACCGGCGCGGAAAGCTCCTCCGCTGTTGTAAGAACAACGCTTGTGCCGTCTATCTCCGCGTTCGTTATTGTAAGCTCCGTACCCTTTACGCTGTTTGAGGCGGTCATTATTTCGCTTGCGCCGTTGCGGACAACAAATTCCTTTTTCAGATCGCCTAAAGCTATCTTAACGCCGCCGCCTGATACGTTAGTTATGCCTATGCGCTTTGTGCCCGTTGCCGCCTTTAAGCCCTCGGTATTCTTAAAGGTTACGGTAACTTCATTTTTGCCCGTTACCGTAACGCTCTCTACAGTCGGCTGACCGTATGCGTTATCATGCCCGTAAACAACATTCTTTGCAACATTCGCCCAGCGCGTGCCCACCTTGCGGTTCTCGCTCGCGCTGTTGTGGATAGTATCGCCAAGCTCAAGATCGCTTGTGCCTATAACGTATACGTTATCAAAAAGCTCCGGATTTCTGCGCTGAACGTCCTTCACATACGACCACGCGTCATAATATCCGAGCTGTGATGTGCTGTCCTGGTTCGCGTCATTTATCTGTGTTGTGATTATCGGCGTATCCACGCCGAAGAAATCGCGCATCTC
The DNA here is from genome assembly GCA_017404065.1 of Clostridia bacterium. GTDB lineage: Bacteria > Bacillota > Clostridia > UBA1381 > UBA1381 > Ornithomonoglobus. The sequence goes on along the minus strand of JAFRDB010000127.1, from coordinate 15,619 downwards.
GCCGAACAGTTTTTCCTCTAAGCTTGCGTAGTTATACGCGTAATTCTCGTTTATTGCGTCATTGCAGCCCTGATACCACAGTATACCTTTTACATTATGCGACGGCATTTTGTCAAAGCAGGATTTGAGTGCCTTTATAAGATATCCGCTTGACGGATCGTTCCTGATACCGTCTACCCATTGCCAAATATTCGTACCTCCCACTGAGGACTGTATTATACCGACCGGAACGCACTCGCTCTCGGATATCTCCCTTGCAAATGAGGTGACAGGAGATGTTCTCACGCCCGTCTTGAAAAACCTACCCTCACCGGACGGGTGTGACATCCTCTGCCATGTAACGTCCTCGGCATAAATTATGTGCATACCATCCGTTATCGGATCGTCCTCGTCAGGCTTATATCCATCCGTTATCGCGCCCATATCGGTCATGTTTGACTGACCTGCGGCTACCCAAAGGTCGCCGACTGCGACATTATCATATTCCGCAACAACATCGTTGTCCGATTTTACGGTTATTGTATATGTGCCGACCGGCAGCTCCTTTGTATATGTAAACTCATTGTTTTCAACGGTGACATTCTCAGTTTCTCCGTTTATCTCAACACTTACTGCTGCGGCATCGGTTTCCGTCTCGCCCTTTATCACGATCTCCGCGGTATCGCTGCTATTACGCTGGTATACCTGCCACGACATCGGTGATGAGGTGATCATAACGCCGTGTATAAAGCTCTTTTCCGTTCCCATTGATGCAATTACGGTGTCACCGTCATATATTCTTAGCTTTTCGCAGTTCCTGGCATGCTTGAACTCTATCGTACCATCGCTGTTTGCCGTTACCGTTTCCTCTTGAACGATCGTGTCGTCTTTAAGCTGCTGAACTGCCGCGTAGCTTTTGCCCGCCACCAGCCCCTTTACGCGGAATACGGGCTGATTTATCCTGATGCCCTGAATAACGTCAGGTATTTCCGTTATGGTCTTTTCCTCTTTATCGTCAGCATAGCAGGTCTGATTACCGACAACGTTCTGATGTGTGAACACAATATCACCCTCCGCCTTCGCGCTGATTGCAAGCCCTGCAAATGATGAACAGATCATTGAAAGGCTTAACGCGCACGAAACCAGCTTCTTCATTATAATTCCTCCTCGCAAAATATTATATATTTTAATTATACCGCATCCGCATCATGATGTATATGCTTTTTTTCTTTTAAAATTTGTACTTTTTCTCTTTTTGTATTGATTTTCCTTTTTGAACGGCGTATAATTATCATCAGGAGGGCGCAGACATGAACCATAATTTCAAGCAGCTTACCAATCTATTTAACTATGTAAACATTAAAGCATCACATATTTATCACGCGCGTGTCGGCAAAGAATGGCGGTTTAATGACTACTGTCATAATTTTAACCGCATGTATATAGTGCTTGACGGAAGCGGTATTTTATTTAATGAAGAAGAAAATATAACGATGTCACCGGGGAACATCTATGTTATTCCCGCTAATCATAAATACAGCTGCCGGTGCGACGATCATCTGGAAAAATTCTTTATCCACTTCTCAGCTACGATACTCCCGCAAAACGATCTGCTATCTGATACAAAAAGCATCGTCACCATACCGTCATCGGACACTGAAATACAGTCTATACGAGAAATGCTATATAGCGAAACGCTGCGCTCTGCTCTTATGCTTCAAAGCTTTATTCGCTCGATTATAATAAAAATAACCGATCCCGACACAAATCACATTGCGCGGGATATTGAGGTATACAGAAGATATGAAAAACTGTATAAATATATAGAAAATAACCTTTATGCCGATCTTTCAGTAGCTGAGGTGTGCCGCTATATGGGCTTTTCTCAAACATATATCGGCCAGAAATTCAAATCCGATACCGGAAAGACCATAAAGCAATATATATCATCGCTTATAACAGAGCGTATCACCTATTTATTGTTGTTTACAAATATGAGTATAACCGACATTTCAAAGGAGCTGCGCTTCGAAAGCGAGTCCTACTGCTCCAAGTTCTATAAAAAGCATACGGGTGTATCACCAAGCGAATACAGAAAGCGGCACAGAGTATAAAAAAACATATCAAGGCAGAGCGCCTTGATACGTTTTGGCTTTACTTTATTACATTCTCCGCTGCAGCTGCTGCCGCCTCGGCGCTTACTTGTGTTTCAAGCACTGCGACCGCTCTTTTTGCGAGATTTATTAGCATATCCCGCTGCGCGTCGCTGTCGCCCTCACCTGCGCTTATCTTTATAAAGCACCCTCTGTCATATACGTTTATGAACGGATATGCTATATAGCAATCCTCACCCAGACCGTTAACGAAGGTCATGTCACTTCTTGTCAGCCGGCTGTTCTCATAATCGCTCCATACCTGGGACGCGGAAAGCGCATCGGAAAACTGCTCTATCCTTACAGTAACCGGCTCAACAGCTCCGGTCTGCGTGGCGACATATTTAACATTTCTCGCGCTTCCGTCATTTTGCACGCCATCTGATGTCATTGTCATCTGAGTACCGGTTACCTCTGTCGCGTCCATTGCCGTAATGAGCACATCCGGACTTATAATATCGGGCACCTCCACAGATTTCTTTGACTTTCCGCACGAAGCAACAGATACGGTAAGTCCTATACACATAAGAATAGATAACAGCTTTTTCATGATCTTATTTCTCTCCTTTTATTTCTTTAAAGCTATAGATTCCTTTGCTTTTACTGCCATGTTCTCTGCTGTAAGTCCGTACTCAACAAACAGCTCTGCCGGCTTGCCGCTCTTACCAAAACGGTCTGTGCCGATTATTTTTACCGGACAAGGCGCGTATGCGCAAACAACCTCAGAAACCGCACTGCCGAGACCGCCCATTATATAATGCTCCTCAGCGGTTACTATAGCGCCTGTTTCCTTTGCCGCCTTTATGATGATCTCCTCATCTATCGGCTTTATCGTATGAATATTTATCACTCTTGCGTCTATGCCTTCTTCTGCCAGCATTTCCGCTGCTTTAAGTGCCTCCTGCACCATAAGACCGGTTGCTATGATCGTTACATCCTTACCGTCGCGGAGCTGCACGCCCTTACCAAGCTCAAACTTATAATCTGCCGGATTTACATCCTCTACCGCGAGTCTTCCAAAGCGCATATACACCGGTCCCTCGTGATCTATTGCCGCCTTTACCGCAAGCTGAGCCTCTATATCGTCAGCCGGATTAATTATCACCATACCCGGTATGGTTCTCATAAGACCTATATCCTCTAAACACTGATGTGAAGCACCGTCCTCACCGACTGAAATGCCGGCATGCGTTGCGCCTATCTTTACATTGAGCGCCGGATAGCCTATTGAATTTCTTACCTGCTCAAACGCTCTGCCCGCTGCAAACATCGCAAAACTGGATGCGAATGCTATTTTGCCGCAGGTCGCAAGTCCTGCCGCTACGCACATCATATCAGCCTCAGCTATTCCGCAGTTTATAAATCTGTCGGGATACTCTTTCTTGAAGCTGTCAGTCTTTGTCGATTTTGAGAGATCGGCATCAAGCACAACTATTCTCTCATCGTTGCCATACTTTACGAGCGCGTTACCGTACGATACTCTTGTTGCCACCTTTGCCATTATAAACTCGCCTCCAATTCTGCTATCTTAGCGTCAAGCTCTGATATCGCCTGATCATATTGCTCCTTGTTCGGCGCTGTTCCATGCCATGCCGCCTGATTTTCCATAAACGAAACATTCTTACCCTTTACCGACTTCATTATAACTGCCGTCGGCTTGCCCTTGCATACCTTTGCGGCATTCACAGCTGCCTCAAGCTCGTTATAATCGTGAGCGTTTACCTTGATAACATTCCAGCCGAACGCCTCAAACTTCTTGTCTATCGGCGTGGGGTTCATTACCTTTGTTATATCTCCGTCTATCTGGAGTCCGTTATTATCTACAAAAATAGTAAAGTTATCCAGCTTATAGTGCGGCGCGAACATCGCCTGCTCCCATACCTGTCCTTCCTCAAGCTCACCGTCGCCTAAGATTGCATATACTCTGTAATCTTTTTTGTCAAGCTTTGCGGCAAGTGCCATGCCGCCTGCAACACACACACCCTGACCGAGCGAGCCTGTTGACATATCTACACCCGGCACCTTATCAAGAACGGGATGCCCCTGCAGATAGCTGTCGATCTTACGGAGCGTTGCGCAATCCTCAACCGGAAAATAGCCGCGCTCAGCAAGGACACCGTAAAGCGCCGGGGCTGTATGTCCTTTAGAAAGCACTAACCTGTCTCTGTTCTCCATTTTCGGATTTTTGGGGTCAATATTCATCTCTTCGAAATAGAGGTATGTCAAAACATCCGCTATCGACAACGAGCCGCCCGGATGTCCCGCACCCGCGTTGTACACGCCGCAGAGAGCGTTTTTTCGAACTCTGTTTGCAATTATAGAAAGCTCTGTTACCCTTTTTGCATCCATTTGTTTATGTTCCTCCTGTAAATTTTATTTATCATTACATGTAAAATTATATGCTGCTTGCATCAATTCCTCCATGCGTTCTGTTCTGCCATGCATATACAGCCAACCCAAAAGCGATTCAAATCCCGTTGCGCAGTGATAGTCACCAACATCCGCATTTTTGGGTACGGTGTAGGTCTTTGTATTTCTGCCGCGCTTATATGCGGCAAGCTCATCCTCTGCAAGCTGCGGTGTCAGGTGTCGGATCGCATCGCTCTGCCCCTTTGCGCACACAAATTTTATCGCTGCGCTGTGGAGCTTGTTTACATTCATCCCGTCATGCTCTGAAATCAACCGTGAACGGACATACAGATCATAGAGCGTATCGCCCAGATACGCCGGGACAAGCGCGTTATATTCATTGGGATCTTTGCCAAAATCTATATCAAACCCTGTCATTTTGCCACTGACCACTTAACGCCATCCGGTGTATCCTTCAGGATTATATTCATTTCCTTAAGCTTATCGCGTATCGCATCGGCTGTTGCCCAGTCCTTTGCCGCGCGCGCAGCCTGACGCTTCTCTATAAGCTCCTCTACCTCGGCATCAATGGAATTATCCTGCTTTTTTACAAACAGACCCAAGACCTCTCCAAGCTCGCGGATAAGTGACAGAGCATACTCTGTCGCCTCCTTGCCGGAATCGCTTGTTATTTCTGTATTAGCAATGTACACTATATCGAATATCGCCGCTATCGCATCGGCTGTGTTAAGATCATCGTCCATAGCCGCCTTGAACTTGCCGCGGCATTCGTCAAGCTTTGCCTTCAGCTCCGTATCAAATCCGGTTTCCGCAGCATTCTCTGAGAGAAATTCAAGATTTTCTATGCATGTATATACACGCTCTACCGCGGATTTTGCCTGCTCCATAAGCGTATCGGCAAAGTTTATCGGACTTCTGTAGTGCGCGGAGAGCATGAAGAACCGTATTATCTCGCCATCATACTCCTTTAAAATATCACGCACCGTGAAGAAGTTACCGAGTGACTTGCTCATCTTTTTACCGTCTATATTGATATAGCCGTTGTGCATCCAATAGTTGGCAAATGGCTTGCAGTTAGCACATTCACTCTGGGCTATCTCATTTTCGTGATGCGGGAAGATAAGATCCTGACCGCCCGAATGGATATCTATCGTCTCGCCCAGATACTTGTTCGCCATCGCGCTGCATTCTATGTGCCAGCCCGGTCTGCCCTCACCCCACGGGCTTGCCCAAAACGGCTCATTCGGCTTTTTAGCCTTCCAGAGCGCAAAGTCCATCGGATCGTCCTTGTCCTCCGTAACATCTATTCTCGCGCCCACTTCCAGTTCCTCAAGCGGCTGCTTGGAAAGCTTGCCGTAATCCTTGAATTTTTTTGTCGCAAAATACACATTTCCGTCTCTGTTATATGCATAGCCGTTATCTACAAGCTTTTTAACAGTATCTATTATAGCGTTTATATTCTCCGTCGCTTTCGGATGTATCGTGGCCTTATGCACACCTATAGCCGCCGCGTCCTTATAGTATTCCTCTATAAACCGCTCACCAAGCTCCTTTACCGTTGTGCCCTCGGCATTGGCGCGTTTTATCATTTTATCGTCAATATCCGTGAAATTCTGCACAAACGTTACCTTATAGCCGATATATTCAAGATACCTGCGCATGGTATCAAACACAATAAACGGTCTTGCGTTTCCTATATGAAAATAATCATACACCGTAGGTCCGCATGAGTACATACGGACGTTATTTTTATCTATCGGAACAAACTCCTCTTTTTTTCTTGTGAGGGTATTATATATTCTCATAGCATTACCTTCTTTCCTCAGAAATAAGTATAACATCAAAACATAAAAAAAACAACCATTTTATGAAAAAAAATAAAATTTAGATAATATTGTTTAAATTTTATTGTTACAAAAAAACTCTTGCAAAATCTGTTAGACTATGCTAAAATATATTTAACGATAAAATATTTTTTTCACCGTTAAACAACAATTTCAGAAAGGAACTTTGCTATGAAGCTTATGGAATCAGGAGAGATGTATCTTGAGACGATTCTCATCCTCAAAAACAAATTTGGATATGTGCGCTCGATCGACATAGCGCACGAAATGAATTTCTCAAAACCAAGCGTTTCCCGCGCTATCGCTCTCCTTAAAGATGACGGCTATGTAACGAATGACCCGCACGGCATGATCCTTTTAACGGATAAAGGGCTTGCAATTGCCGAGAAAATCTACGACCGGCACAAAACACTGACTAAATATCTCGTTTCCCTCGGCGTGAGCGAGGAGACTGCGCAGACAGACGCATGCCGCATAGAGCATATAATAAGCGATGAGAGCTTCGAGAAGATAAGAGCGCAGCTGACGAAATAATTATCAAACAGCTGAAACAGAGGGGCTGTAGCAAAATGCAACAGCCGACAAAGGGGCTGATTGGCTTTTGATGCAGAATGGACGAAACAAAGTATCAGGCGGCAAAGCCGCATGATACCTTGCCCGAAGGCGTACGATGGTACGTCGAGTGGAGAGTTTCGTTCATAGCTTAATGGCATTCAATGAAAAGAGATTTGCTCAAATAAGCAAATCTCTACCGTAATTGTGTTAATTTGTTAATTGTTATATTCATAAACATGGGGGTTAAGCCATTAAGCGGTCTGCGCAAAAGTGGGCAGCCCCTTTATGTTATTTTCCATTGCTTCAGCTCCGCCTCACGCTCGCGATGATCCGGCAGCGCGGCGGCAAGCACTTCGTAAAACGCTTTTGAATGGTTCGGCACCAGTATATGCGAAAGCTCATGCGCTGCGATATACTCAATGTACCGGTCCGGCAGACTGTAAAGATAGGAATTAAGCGTTATAAGCCCCCTCTCACGACGGCAATTGCCCCACTGGCTTTTCATTGTCCGTATCTTTAGCTTGGGCATATCAAAGCCGCATCGTGAAAAGCAGCATGAATATATGGCCCTATACACCGCATAAAGCCGTTTATATATATCAAGCGGTGCAGCATCCGGCTCCGGCACGGGTGTGCGTGAGTCTGTCCGGCTTTTTGCTTCTTTTATTGCGCTGCGACGGGACCATACAAAATCATCTATGAATTTTGTATTTGTTCCAAATGGCGCGCTCACCTTTACTGTGCCGTCAGCACCAATGCGCATATTTATATTCTTCACCCGTTTATATGTCAACTTGTATGTGATATTATTAATTACTCTTTCCACTGCTCATTCTCCTCCGATTTCAGTATATCACATCTGAAAGCTCAAATCAATACGGTTTTTTTATGAGTAAATTATTTTGTATAATAATAAATTTCAGTTTGGCGGAAGAGATGTTAGTGGCGCTGCGGGGGGCTCCCTCCCGATAAACTGAATTTCAAACGATTATCTGCAGTCTGTTTATTCATCAAAAAACCATATCAAAAACCACATCAAACATAATTTTTGTTGACTTATCCGGCGGTTTATTATATAATAATGTAAAACAGATAAAGCTACAGGAGAGTGAAATTTAATGAAAAACTTATCGCCTTTAGATTATGCAAAAATGTGTGCCGACAGCGTTATGGAGCAGTACACTCCGGAGACGCTCCCGCCTGAAAACCACTTTCACTATCACCAAGGCGTCTTTCTGAGCGGTGTTGAAAAGATATATGACCTTTCCAAGGAAGAAAAGTACCGCAGCTATATCATGCAGTGGGTAGACCGGCACGTTAAGGAGGACGGCACCTGCCCGACAGCTGAGCTTACATCGCTCGATGATATTCAGCCCGGTATCCTGCTTTTCGCACTGTTTGAGACTACCGGCTACCGCAAATACAAAAAGCTTCTCGATATATTTTTCGATACTCTTGAAAAATGGCCGACCAATAACTACGGCGGAGTCTGGCACAAATACCGCAATCCGGATCAGCTTTGGCTTGATACGATGTATATGTTCGGACTGTTCACGGCAATGTATTGCAGCAAATTCAATAAGCCGTATATGTTCGGCAAGATAGCTACACAAGTGAAGCTCATTCGCGAGCGGATGTATAATCCCGAAACAGGTCTGCTCTATCACATGTGGGACGATTCAAAGCGGCATGAATTTGTTGACAAGGCAACCGGTCTTGCAAAGGTACACTGGGGACGCGCCACAAGCTGGTACATTGTTTCGCTTGCCGAGTTCACGACATACGCACCAAAGGACAGCGAGCTTTATAAGCTTTCGGTGGATATAGGCCGCGAGCTGCTCGCAACTCTTGCAAAATATCAGGACAAGGAAACGGGTATGTGGTATCAGGTGCTCGATAAGATAAACGATAACCGCAACTGGCTTGAGACCTCCTGCACCGCGCTCTTCACATACGCCGCGGCAAAGCTCTATAACAACGGCATAGCGGGAGATGAATATAAGGATCTCATAATGAACGGCTACAAAGGTGCGCTGTCAAAAGCAGAAATATCCGGAAGCACGCTCAGTGTTACAAACGTATGTGTCGGAACCGGCGTAGGCGTTGAGGACTATTACTTCTATCGTCCGACGATATCAAATGATCTTCACGGTGCCGGCGCGTTTATAATGATGTGCACAGAGGTAGAGAAGTTTTTAAATAATATAAACTAAGAACAAAACGCCTTCGGCACACGCCTGCGGCGGGCAGAGAAGGATAACGTTTTGTTCATGCCCATGTGCGTTTTCGACCGTAGGGAGAAAAATTTCGCACGGGCATTTTAATCATTTTTTTGCTTTATAGGAAAGCAATTTCCTATAAAGTAAAATAATGCCTGACGGCATATCAACCCCCTGACCCCCAATCTTGGGGGAAGAAGTAAGTAGTTGCAGGGGGAACTGCGTTCCCAAACTACGGCGTTTGTCTGGTCGGTCGCTCTGCGACCTGCACGACCTGGCATCCTGGTTGCTATGCAACACGCCTACGACACGCTAGCGTGTCGTTCACCCTGCACCCCTATCTGTCCGATAAACTGAAATTTATCGTGCAATTTCTTATAAAGCAAAAGAGCAACGGCGATCACATCGATAAATCGCCGTTGCTGTATTTTTTTAATTACGTTTTATTTTTTTGTTACCATTTCCCACAAGCCGCGGATATATGCCGCGCCAAGAGCTCTGTCGTAAAGACCGTATCCGGGCATTGCCTTCTCGCCCCAGAGCATTCTGCCGTGGTCGGGACGGATAACACCGTCAAAGCCGTCCTCATAGAGCGCCTTTACCACCTCGGCAAGATCAAAAGAACCGTCGTCACTGAGATGACACGCCTCCTCGAACTGCCCCGGAGCAGTGTGCTTCAGGTTTCTGATATGCGCAAAGTGTATTCTGCCCTTTAATGCGTGAACGATATCGACCAGATCGTTCTCGGGATTCGAGCCGAGCGAGCCCATGCAGAAGGTAACACCGTTATATACGCTCGGTACAGCATCCATCATCCTCACAAGGTTCTCCTTGCAGGTGATTATCCTCGAAAGTCCGAATACGCTCCACGCCGGATCATCCGGATGTATTGCCATTTTTATTCCGTACTTTTCACAAGTCGGCATTATTGCCTTTAAGAAATATACAAGGTTATTAAACAGCTTTTCCGCATCAACATCCTTATACGCCTCAAACAGCTCCTTGAGCTTGCCAAGCCTCTCCGGCTCCCAGCCGGGCATAACAAATCCGTTGGAGTTTGCATCCATATATTCCTTCAGATTATCAGGGTTTATCTTATCGACCACGCTCTGATCATAGGCAAGCACCGTTGAACCATCCGGACGCGGTTTTGCAAGATCGCTTCTTGTCCAGTCAAATATCGGCATGAAGTTGTAGCAAACAAGGTCGATACCCTCTTCACCGAGGTTTTCAAGTGTTTTTATGTAGTTTTCTATATACTTATCACGGTCAGGTGTGCCTATCTTTATTGCGTCATGGATATTTACGCTCTCTATTCCGGACAGCTCAAGACCGGCACCCTCGATCTCGTTTTTAAGCTTGCGTATCTCGTCGCGCTCCCACTTTTCGCCCGCCTGCTTATAATAAAGCGTGCTGATAAGCCCTTCAACATATCGCACCTGTCTTAGCTGCTCCAGTGTTACACTGTCATACTCCTTACCGTACCAACGCATTGTCATTTTCATAGCTTCATACCTCCTCTAAAGCCTTTCTTACCGCTCCGGCGCCTTTCAGCATAGCGGCAAACTTCTTTTCTATCTTCTCACCAAGTCCTGCCTTGTACAGATCTGTGCCGAACAATACCTCATTCGTAAGTATTCCCTTCAATACTCCCTCTGCTGTCTCCGGCTGACCAAGCTTAACTTCCGAAAGCTTTGCCTGCATCTCTTTGAGCATCGGGTCAGCGCTCGGCTCAAATGCGTTTCCGTTATCGTCTACCGCCAACAGATATCTGAACCAACCGGCAATAACCATTGGTATCGCTTCAAGCTCTGCCGGATCAAGCTCGGCGCTGTTTATATATGATTTTATCGTCTCGCCGTAGCGTACCGGTATCTTCTGTGAGGTGTCTGTGGCAATTCGCTGCGGTGCATCCGGCATATACGGATTAGGAAGTCTTTCGCCTATTACCTCATCGACAAACTTCTGCGGGTCGATTATCTTCGGATCGATAACGACCTTCATGCCCTCGCTCGCGATCTTGTTTACGAGCTTTGTAAGCTCCTTATCCTTCATTTCCTCCCATATAGTCGTGTAGCCTAAGAGACAGCCAAACACTGCAAGTCCCGTGTGCAGCGGATTAAGACAGGTCGTTACCTTCATTGTCTCCGCCTTGTTTACCGTTTCGCGGGTTGTTAGGTACACTCCCGCTTCATCAAGCGCGGGTCTGCCATTAGGGAAATCATCCTCAATAACAAGATACTGCGGTTTCTCAGCGTTTACAAACGGCGCGATATATGTGCCCTTGCTTGTCACTACCGGCGCCATATTTTCTACGCCAAGCTCTTCAAGCTTGGCCTGTATACTGTCGTTCGGACGCGGTGTGATCTTGTCTATCATGCTCCACGGGAAGGATACGGTATTTTCAAGATAGCTTATGAACTCCGGCTCGACCTTGCCTGCATCCGCCCATGCCTTCGCTACCGTTACAACGCCCGCCTTTAGCTTTTCTCCGTTATGTGAGCAATTATCCATGCTCACTACCGCCACCGGCTTACTGTTTGCTTTAAATCTTTTATACAGCATCGCCGCAACTATGCTCATTGTATGCTTAGGCTTATCAGGACCTTCCTCTATATCAGCCTTTACTATGCCCATAAGCTCACCGTCTGCGCCTCTTACAGCGTAGCCCTTCTCGGTGATGGTAAAGCTGATCATTTTCAGTGACGGCTGAACGGCTATATCATAGAGCCGTTCATAGTCTGTTGCCTTTATACCCTCTGATATGCCGGCAAGAACCTCCATATCAAGCTCACGACCCATAAGCACATTCAGTGTCAGGCTGTCGAACGGTGTATATATCTTGTCAATTATATCAAAGTCAAAGCTTTCAACCGCAATTATGCCCGTTTTTGCCTTGCCCTGATTTAACAGCGACTGTGATATGGAACCGATAAAGCCGCGAAATATATTCCCCGCGCCGAAATGTATCCATTCGGGCGCATTATTCGTTTCCGCCCTTACGGCTTCAATATCAAACTCCGGCAGACGTATGCCTTTTTCCATCCATTCGTTTCTGTTTTTGATCCCCTCTGATGAAAGCTTCATTTTTATATCATCCTTTCTGAAAACTATTTTTTCCAATTCTCTATCGGCAGCTTATACTGTCCCTTGCCTATCCTCTTTTTTGCGGCAATGTACAGCTCATTGTCCTCCATGTGGTTGTCGTTTACCAATAGCGTCATAACGCCTCGGTCCTCCGGCGCATACATTATCTCTCGATACCACTTGTCATGCCGCGCGTTATCGCCATACTCCCGCGCTATGCCCATAAGCTTTTTTATCATGTATGCCGTATGCTTGCAGTCGGCAAAGCATTCGTTGAAATAGAAGCCCTTCCATACACCGTATTCCGATCCGCGCATCGCCATATTTGCCGCATCAAACTCCTCCGCTGCATCGCCGAATACCATAAACGCCCGGAACATGTCTTTGTTTTTATAATGTTCACAGCCCTTGCCGAAAAGGTCTGCGCCGCTGCAGCAATGATAATGTATTCTCGCCTGCAAAAGTATTGTTGAGTCAAAAAGCTTTCTTATATCACCTTCAAGTGACTCACTCACCTCAAGGCATCGGTCGTAGTATGCCTTGAGCCTCGGCAGTCCCCTCATGCACATCCGGCAAAAGAACTGCGCCTGCTCATCAAGCGGCATATCACCGGTAAGCCACTCCATACCGCCGCATTTCGGCACATTTCCTCGTATTATGTGATTTGCAAGCATACGCAGATTTTCGTTGTAGAACTGCTCACCGCAATGCTCATCAGCGTGCGCGCCATAAGCTATCATAGCGTTGTGATACTCCCTGAGACATTCTTCCGCGCCCGCATCGCCGCCATAGTAATCGGCTGCAAAATCCTTGCTCTGTTGCTTATCTGAGATCGTTTCACCGTACCATTTCCTGCTTACAGCATCAAGGAAATACGTATGCGGTCTTATGTTTGAGCAGTTTATAACCCAGAAGTCGGTCATGTTCATACTGTTGACCTCGTCCAGCTCCCGGTTTACAAAGTCGACCGAATTTGGCAGCATGGTTATGTGGTTTGCCGCCTGTAGGTCATAGAACGAAACGTGATAGTATATACCGCCGTGCTCTACCGGCGCATCCGGCATCGATAAAACACGGGCGGTGTGATTATCGCGTCGGCGCGTTACCATTTTTCCGAATCCGTTATCCGCGCTCACCTTGATTATTTCCTCATCAAAGCTAATGTGTCCATCATCATAAAGCTCCATTACCTCTCCATAGAGGTTTGTGCAAAACACGGGGTTTTTTACCTTTTCAAGCACCATGCGCTTTTGCAGCTCGATAATCTCTGATATAAGCGCGCCGCGCTTTTCATCAGTGTCATATCTGCCGCTCGTATCCTGCGACCAGAACGGACAGTCGCCCTGTCCGCGGAAGCCAAGACACCACACGACCTTCATATTCTTCTGCTCCTCCACCGCATCGCGCCAGAGCTTGTGGAACTGCGCCTTATGTTCAAAATAGTTTGGTGCTTCGCCCGGGTATTGACGAATAAACATTTCCGCACCCAGCGGCTCGGCATGATGATGAGTAAGCCAAAGCCCCATATCGCTTGCAAGCTGACGGTGCAGACGCGAGTTTTTATCAGTGCCCGGTATAACGATGTTTCCGCCGCAGCGCAGGAGCGCTTCAAAAGCCATTTTCCACGGAAGCTCATAATCACCGTCCACCGCCCATTTCATTATGAGCACTTCATCATTTATGAACCAGCCGCGATATTGTACCTTTGGCTTCTTAGGACGGTACTCGCCGATCTCAACATTTATGCTGTCGCGTTTTTTTATCCTCTGATCCATCCAGAACCAAAACGGCTGTATTCCCAAAAACTCCTTGCTTATATACAGCAAGCCATATACAAAGCCAAGCTCGTCATCAGCGGAAATGATCATTCCATCGTCCGTTACAGTCAGCATAAAGTCCTCATCCGCAAAGCCACCCTTTTTTTCGAGAATGATCTCGTTTGCGGCAGTATCGGAGCGGTTAAAGCATTTTGCTATGTCCCGCTCCAGTATCTCCACCGCATTTTTAACAGCGGGGCGTTCATCGGAATATCTGATCTTCGTGTTTAAGCCGATAATCATAAGCAACCTCCTGTTTTGCGATAAATTTCAGTTTAACTCCCTCAGTCACGCCTGTCGGCGCGACAGCTCTTAGCTACGGCGTTTGTTGCTATGCAACACGCCTACGACACGCAAGCGTGTCGCTCACCTCATAGAGGGAGCCAAGAATTGTGGTACACCGATACTTGACCCCCTCTTGAGGGGGTCGGCGCGTCAGCGCCGGGGGGAGTAGGCGCGATAGCGCCGTTCCGATAAACTGAAATATAGCTATTAATTATAATTTCATTTTACCACAAAAAAAACCAATAATCTAATATTATATTGTCAAAAACCTTGCATATATTGTCTTTTTATGATATAATAATTATCGGTGATAATTATGATAATAAATGCTTCTCCTTTTGAGGATATAATAAATATAGACTCATCCCTTGGATTTGATATTGTACATAAATATGACAAGAATCCATCCACGCGCGTTTATAAGCTTCATAACCATGATAACATTTATGAGATCGTCCTTCTGCTTGGCGGCGATTGTGAATTTGAGGTCGAAGGAAATACATATAAGCTAAAGCCGGGCGATATCGCTTTCACGCGGCCATTTGAGTTTCATCATATAGTCTGCCGTACAGACAAGCCTTATGAAAGGATCATTATGTATCTGACCACAGACTTTTTCAAGCAGCGTTCACTTGAGAAATACCTCGATATATTTGAACACCGCGAGCTGGGAACAGGAAATATAGTTTCATCAGATCTCACGCGAGGAGACGAGCGCGAATGTATCCAACGCATCCTCCGCTATTTTTCCGAGGGTGCTTATGATGTTGCATACGGTATTATAACGGAATTTTTGTATTTGCTGAACAAAACAAACCGTGTCTCTGATGACTTCTTCACAAAAAACGAGCGCATGCGGGATATTATAGTTTACATAAATTCTAACCTTTCCGAGGATTTGAGACTTGACAACATTGCGCAGAAATTCTTTATCAACAAGCACTACCTATGTAAGAGCTTTAAAAAGCATACTGGCTATACGGTAAACCGATATATAAACTACAAACGCATCTTGCTTGTGCAAGAGCTGCAACGCAACGGACAGACTCTTTTGCAGGCGAGCATGAATGCCGGATTTAACAGCTACGCGCATTTTTACAAGACCTATGTAAAGCAAACCGGAAAATCTCCGAAAACAATGTAAAAATAATGCCTTGCGGCATATCAACCCCCCTGACCCCCCATTCTTGGGGGGAAGAGTAGAGTAGTTTCAGGGGGAAACTGCGTTTCCCCCTGAAACCCCCATAAGCGTAATATAACTCATTCGCAAACAACTGGTATCGCGCCGGTTTGCTGCGCTCTGCGCTTTG